>DAIRFP010000134.1:0-13703 GCA_036794995.1 Thermodesulfobacteriota bacterium
CCCCTCGTTCTGTTCGTCCTGACCTACAAATTGGGCGAGTTCGCCATCGGGCCCATGGTAAAGCCTTTTTGGGTGGACTACGGTAAATCGATCTGGCCCCTGCAGGACGATCTGATGTTTCAGATCGGCTTGTTCCCCACGACCTTCGGCATCGTGCTCAGTGTGCTGGGCGCTTTACTCGGTGGCGCCTTCATCTCCCGCTTCGGGATTTTCCACGCCGTTTGGTTTCTCGGCTTACTCCAGGCCGTCTCCAATGTCGGGTATTCGTTCGTCGATTGGATGAATCTCGGCAGGCTTGGGCTTTATGGGGCGTCGATGTTTGAATCGCTCAGTGGCGGTCTCGGCACGGCGGCCTTTTTAGCGTTTCTCATGAACATCTGCCAGAAGGAGCACGCGACGATTCAATATGCGTTTCTCTCCTCGATCTTTTCTCTGACGGGTCGCTTGATCGGTGGAATCAGCGGCCTGGGAGCTGAACGTTACGGTTACGGCAATTACTTTGCGATTACGTTCCTCCTATCGATGCCCGCCTATCTCTTGCTGCCCTGGGTGAAACAGTGGATTCACGAGGAGCCGCGCAAATAAGTCGGCAATTGATCAGGGCGTTGATTGATCAATTCACGCAGCACGTTGCGCCAGGCGTTCTGCTCGCGCTGCGGCTGGACTAAATAGGCCAACTCCCCGCACTGGCGTTTCAAGCGACGGTAGAATTTCGCGTCGGTTTCGCTTCTGAGCAGCAATTGGGTGAGCCGGCGGGTATCGCCGACGGGGAAATAGCCAGCAAAGGTTTTACCCAAAGTCCCCACCAAGCCGGGTATTTTCGAGGCCACCACCGGCACCGCGGAAGCCAATGCTTCCGACAAAACGTTTGAACTTCCTTCCATGCGTGACGTGATAACCGCCAGATCGCTGCGCGCCAGCGTTCGCCTGGTCTGCCGATGGGACAGCTCGCCGAGCCATCGATAGCGAGGGTTATGCGCCGCCTCCGTTCGCGCCAGTTTTTCTAGCCGCGGATCCAAAGGCAGGCCGATATGCACGACCTGGATTTGTGATTCAGGCGGCAGGCGACGGACAGCCATGGCCGCGCGGAGAGGATCTTTTTCCCTCCGTAGATGGCCGATAAGGCAAACTTGAAAGATTTTTGCCGCCGGTTTTGCTAGCCGATAGGGCTCTGCGGACTGATAAATAATGCGCGTCTTTGCATGCAAACGCTTGGGCAGCTCGGCCAACGCCATTTTTTGCAGAGCGACCAGACGGGTGGCAACGTTAAGCGACCGTTTGGCGTTGCGGTCGGATCGGATGTCGCGGTAGAGATCAGTCCCGGTCAAAACTACGATCAATGGTAGCTCCGGACGGGACTGATAGAATTTTTCGATGGATGGGTAACTGCGACGGGCGTGAAGCGCGATCAACAGGTCACAGCGCGCCCCCTCATAGGATTGGCCAACCTTAACCGTATGCCCCAGCTTGCGGAGAATCTGCGCCCAACGAACCGCGGTGATCTTGTTTCCGTTGTTAAGCTCCAGGGGAAAAGGCGTGATCAGCTGTATGTGCACGTGTCTGGCTACCCGGCACAGGTCCGAAATCCGGCCCAGACGTCACGGCGGTCCGGTGTATAGAAATTTCTCCACGTATTGCGAATCAGCAGGGAACGAGTGGCCCAACAACCGCCGCGGAGCACCTTGTGGGTGCCAAACCAGGGCTTCGAGTATTCCTTATAGGGATCTGCGATAAACCCTTGATACGGCATGAAACTATCGGCTGTCCATTCCCATACATTGCCGATCATCTGGCGGCAGCCGAAGGCGCTATCACCGCTCGGGTAGTCGCCCACTTCCACCAGACCTGAGCGCCAATCTAGGTTAGCTCGTTCAGCAGTGGGAGGATCGTCGCCCCACGGAAAATGTCGCCGGCGATACTGCGGAACGTCGCCGGCGGATGCTGGTTCTATTGACGCGGCAACTTCCCACTCCGCTTCCGTGGGCAGCCTTCGTCCGGCCCAATTGCAATACGCTTCGGCTTCGTACCAATTGACGTGGACGATCGGGAGATTTTCATTGAGCGGCATATAGCGATCAAAAACGCGCTGTTGCCAACGGCCCGCAGCCTGCCGGCGCCAGTACACCGGACATTCCAACGGTTGTTTAGCAGCAGCGGGTTCCAAGGATTGGCTGATCTTATTATTGAAGAACTTAGCCAAGGAGTTTTCGAGCTGAGGCGCCCCGCCGGACTGCCGCCATTGCCAACCTTCCACGCTCCAGAACTTAGGTTCGCGGTAGCCGCCTGCTTCAACGAATTCAAGAAACTCGCCGTTGGTGACCGGCGCCCGGGCGATGCGAAAGGGGTTGATCTGAACGGGATGCGCCCATTTTTCATTGTCGAAAGCAAAGGGAAAGTCCGGCGTAGCGCCGACAACGAAATGACCGCCCGGAACATCGACATCGCCCGGAAAAGGACCGCCGGAATCGTCGCCGGGAAATTGGCTTACTGCCAAACGTGGTGCGGAGTAGCCGAGGGTTTGCCGTGTGCAAGCTAAGGCCTCAGCGTGCATGCCTTCGTGAAACGTGGCCAGCAAGTAAAAATAAAAATCTGTCTCAGTGAGCGTGAAGTTGCTGTCGATCAACCCGACGCAACGATCCATAACCTCGTCCATGTATTGGTGTGTCTTTTCAAATGACGGCAGCAAAAGTTCCCAACGTATATCGTGGGCAATATCGGTGGAGTTGTAAAGCTCATCGCCATTTTCCAGGATCGGCTTCTGCTTTTTGAGCTGGCGTAGGATCCAAAACTCCTGAAACCAGGCGACATGCCCGATTTCCCAAAGCGGGGGATTGACGATGGCCAGGCGCGGGCCAATCAGGCGCTTCTCGTCGAGGTCTGTGACGAGGTCGAGTGTACGGGTGCGAAACTCACCCATGGCAGCGATGAGATCCCTGGCGCCAAAGGAAGACAGTGGGCCATGGGCCACTGCCGCGGAGGCATTCACGCTATTCATGTTAATTGATTTACGCCAGTCTCTGGGGTTGATCAAGATGCTCGAGCATCAAACCCCGTCATGTGCCGAATGGCTTTCTCGCATGGGAATCCAGTTCCCTTCGCAGCAGTTCTTGCCACGGGTGAATTTCACGGGCCCATTTTTGTGCGCGATGTTTTCGGATGTAATCAATGGTGAGTTTCAATTGGTTGCGTTCCCTGGGTGCTAACCTCAGCGACCGTGTGGTCTTTTTCGCGCGTTGGTGTTGCTCACAGAAGCTCCGAAGGGTCCGCCAGTGTGAGAGGGCGCCAGGACCATAGATCTCACGGACGATCCTCTCCCAGCTTGATTCCGGCCTGTAGTGAGTCGGGTCGGCGGCATAATCGAGGCAGGTCGCGAGGGGGATGAAGCTCAGCGCTTCTTGCAGCAGCGGATTACTGAGGTAGCCGTAAACTGCACGAGGCAATTTTCGGTCGCGCCCTCGGAGAGGTCCGAGGTGCAGTTCGTCTCGCATGGAAAGGTCGTTGACCGGATAGTTGTCCCATAACAATACGGGGTGTTTGACCCGCCTCCTGATCTTTCGAACGTGAGGCAGCGTGATCCTTTGAGGAACCACCGATGGGCCGGTCCAGAAACACGCGACAGTTGCCGGTAGAGATTCGCCCAAGACCTCTAGGAAGTTGGGTTCAAACTCACCGAAGACCCGTGCGAGTAACGGGTCCAAACTATAGTAGGAAGGACAGATCCACCATTCGACATCCTTCCACCCGGGGGGCTGCCTGGCGTGAATTTTTTCCAGCCAAGTTCCTTCGGCCTGGGCCAAGCTTTCCCCAAAATTTCTGCGATCCGTTTCATATTCGAGTTGGGAGGGTATATCGTCGAACAGGACTGCGAAGGTTCTTACCCCTGCGTCGTAGAATCGCCGGGCTTTTGCGAGCAAAGTCCGCACAGGGGTTTCTTCAGAAAAACACAATCCTTTGCCGGGATGAAAACCGTAGACAAAATCAATCCTTCGGGCCTGAGCGTGGTGGATTAGCTGTCGGAGCGCTTGCCACTGCTCCCGAGGATAGGGTTCCCTCCAGCGTTCCCGATGATAGGGATCGTCTTTTGGAGCGTAGAGATAGGTATTCATACCGCGCGCGGCGCCAAACTCGAGTAATGCTTTGCGATGCGACATGCTCCAGAGCGGACCGAAGAATCCTTCAACGATGCCGCGCCGCTCAAATCGGGTTCTCATAGTTTGATAATCTCGCATACGGGGAAAGAGCCGGCAAGATTCCCTTGCCAACAATGGGCTCTTTACGTACCATGCTGGGAAGAGCTGGCAACGTAATTTCATGGTCCCTCAGCAATACTATCTTTGTGCGAACGTCGCCGTAGTTGTCTGGTACCTAGTCTCAGCCGCTTGTATTTCCAGCGCCGCCGACTCAAGCAACGGCAGCGCTATGGCGCGCATTCCCGCGGGCAAGTTTTTGATGGGCAGCAACGCAGGTCCGGAGGACGAGCGTCCGCAACAGGAGCTTCAAGTCGCTGAATTTTTTATCGACCGAACCCCGGTGACAAACGCGCAATTCGCGCAATTCATCAACGCTAAGGGTACCCAGTCGGTTGACGGGCAGGGTTGGTACGACACCGACGACAACGATGCGCGGATTCACCGGCGGGAAGGCCAATGGGTAGCGGACTCAGGTGCTGAGAATCATCCCGTGGTGGAAGCTTCCTGGTATGGCGCGGTGGCTTACTGCGCATGGCTGGGAAAACGTCTGCCCAGTGAAGCCGAGTGGGAGAAAGCGGCGCGTGGAACCGACGGGCGAAAATATCCTTGGGGGAACGAAGCACCGGATCGCAGTCGTGCACATTTCGCTGCGGGCTGGAATGACTTGCGAGCGGTAGGTGCCTTGCCGAAAGGCGCCAGCCCCTATGGCGTTTTGGATTTAGCGGGAAATGGTTGGGAGTGGGTCAGCAGCGCTTATCTGCCTTATCCGTATGACTCAAAAGATGGACGCGAGGATCTGACTCGGCTTCAGGTCCGTGTCACCCGCGGTGGTGGCCATGACTCTCCGCCGGAGGAACTAACCACAACTCACCGCGGACGGCAGGTCTCACGCAATCCCCGTGGTGGACATCACAATATTGGATTCCGTTGTGCTCGTTAGCAATCGGGTGGTTTCGACGAATGGCCATTGATCTCTTATTACTGGGAATTCTGATCGGACTGATGGTGGCGGTGCCGGTCGGTCCTTTGGGTTTGTTGTGCCTCAATCGGTCACTGGCGACAGGTCGGTTGTATGGGTTGGTTTCCGGACTGGCGGTGGCGACGGCGGACGCGCTGGCGGCCGGCATGGTGGCGCTGGGCATTTCGCTCATCTCCGGGGTTTTGACCGATCATCAAGTTCTCTTACGCCTAGTCGGCGGCGTGTTCCTTTGCTATTTGGGATGGAAAATCTATAGAACCGAGCCAAAGCCCCAGCAGCCAGCGTCGAACAATGGCCATAGCTTGCTCGGGGTTTTCATAACCACTTTCTTGTTGACGTTTTCATATCCGGTAACGATCCTGTCGTTCATCGCGATTTATGCGGGTTGGGGCGTTGAGAGTCTAAGCGGGCACTACTTTGGTGCTGCCTTGCTGACCCTCGGCGTGTTTATCGGCTCGTCTCTCTGGTGGATCGCTTTGTTTATTGGGCTCACCGCCTTTCACGACAGATTCAGCTTACGTGTGCTTGCCTGGATTCATCGCGTGTCCGGGGCAGTGATCGCGGGTTTTGGTTGTGTCGTTCTGCTAAGTATTCTTCCCATCAAAAGAACCCTGGGAATTTATTTCTAAAGAAAGGGAGCCCAACGGTCCGGGGCGGGTTTTTCCATCCGCTTGGACCAACATTTACCCTGGCCCCGGTTGTTCACGCAATTTCAAGTCAAGCCGCTTTTTTAAAAAGCAAAAGCGAAAACCACTCGTTGGAGTCGGTGGAGTGTCGGACTGGATGCAGATTGAAGAAGCGCAACTGTTGCTGTAGCCGTTCCGGGTCGAATTTGCGACTGATCTCGACGAGTATCCGGTCGTTTTTCTCCCAGCGGAACGAAGTATTAAAGGAGGCAAAGCGAATATCCTGCGCGGCGGTGGATACGGCGTACATCTCGATTTGTTGCCAATCGGTGTTGTACCACGAGTGGTAACGCATTTTAGCGAGGTCAAAATTACTGCCGACGAGGCGGTTGACGTTGTCAAACACGTTGAGAATGAACTCCGCCGTTAGTCCCTGGGAGTCGCCGTAAGCCGGCTCCAGAACGCCGATGTCTTTTACGCGATCCGCGCCGAGCAGAAGGAAATCTCCCGGACCCAAGGCATCGGAGAGTTGGCTGAAAAAGCGGACAAAAGAAGCAGCGTTAAAATTGCCGATGGTACTGCCGAGAAAGACGAATAACGTCGGCAGGTGCTTCTCTATGCTGGCAAAGCCCTCCTCATAGCGTGCATGCAAACCGTGGAACTCGATTTGGGGTAAATGGGCGCGATTGAATTCCCGCGATAGAATCAGTCCGGGCAGGCTCACGTCGATGGGCGCAAAGATTCCGGCGCCCCGTTGCCTGATCTGCTCCGTCAATAAGTGAGTGGTTTTTTTTGCCGATCCGGCTCCCAGCTCCACGATGCAGTTTACCGGCGCGGCAGCAATGATCTTCGCCGCGTCGCGCTCCAGGATGGCTTCCTCCGTGCGAGTCAGATAGTATTCGGGGAGCTGGCAAATTTGCTCGAACAATTCCGAACCGCGATCGTCGTACAGATGGTAAGCTTCCAACCAGCGGGGCTGATCCCAAAGAGTCCTCATGATGGAGGTTGCGGGATCTTCTTCCGGATGGCTCTCTTTGAGAGTCCAGATGGCGGGCTCGGCCATGCGCCAGAGGTGGCGGTGATCCGCTGAAAAAAGTGCTCGGTCGTCTCCCATACTCAACGTTAACTATATGAGAAATACCTGGAATGTCTAGCTGGGCCCATGTTAGATTCTGACATTCGGAATGTGCGAGTTCGCCTTTTCTGGCGGCTATTGTGAATGCAGAGTTATCCAGGATTCAAAGAGGTCGTTGAGATCGAACACAATAGCAAAATATCCAATCTAGCTTTGAGGTTGACAAGATGACGGCCGACATGAGCATCGAATTTCATCATGTCAGTTTCCGCTTGCCGGACGGCAGAGCGCTCCTTTCCGATTTGACGTTGGAAGTTCAACGCGGGGAGACGCTGGTGCTGCTGGGAAGAAGCGGCTCGGGAAAAACCACCACGATGAAGCTGATCAATCGTCTGATCGACCCCACGGCAGGAGAAGTAAGGGTGGAGGGTAAGTCGACCTTGGAATGGGATCCCATTCGGCTCCGCCGTCGCATCGGTTATGTCATCCAGGAAATCGGTTTGTTTCCCCATTTGAGTGTCGAAGAGAACATCGGCGTGGTGCCTCGTCTGGAAGGGTGGGAGACGGATAGAATCGATGCCCGTGTCCGGGTACTGCTGTCGACGGTGGGTCTCGATCCGGATCGCTTCGCCGGGCGTTTCCCCGCAGAATTGTCGGGAGGCCAGCGGCAGAGAGTCGGGGTAGCCCGGGCTCTGGCAGCGGACCCACCCGTGATGTTGTTGGACGAGCCCTTCGGTGCTCTGGACCCAATCACGCGACGCGACATCCAGCAAGAGTTCAAGACGCTTCAGGAGCGTCTTCAGAAGACCATGGTCTTCGTTACCCATGACGTGCGCGAAGCTCTCTTGTTAGCGAACCGAATCGGTCTGGTTAAAGACGGTAAGATGGCGCTCCTAGGGCCGCCGTCCGAGCTGTTGCAATCGGCAGATCCCGAAGCGCGGGCCTTTGCTGCCTGCGTTGCCGACGGGGAATTCCCCGGGAGCGCTTCGTGAATCTCCTGGAGTTCTTGCTCCATCATCGGCAGGAAGTCTTCGAGTTAACCTTGGAGCATCTCTTTCTGGTGGCGGTTTCCACCGGCATCGCGATTCTTATCGGCGTGCCGTTGGGGATTTTGTTGACTCGAAAGCCAAGCCTGAGCAAACCGATTCTCGGTTTTGCCAATATCATGCAGACGGTGCCGAGCCTGGCGCTGTTCGGATTTCTGATCCCGATCAACCTCTATTTCTTTCACGTCAAAATACTGGGTGGCATCGGCGCGCGAACGGCCATCGTCGCCCTGGTGCTCTATGCGCTGCTGCCGATCATTCGCAACACCTTTACGGGAATCAACGGCGTGGATCCGGCGATTCGGGAAGCCGGCCGCGGTATGGGGATGACCGATCGCCAGCTGCTTTTTCAGGTGGAACTGCCGCTTGCCCTGGGGGTAATTCTTGCCGGTGTTCGCGTCGCGACGGTGATTTGTGTCGGAACCGCCACCATCGCTGCGGCCATCGACGCGGGGGGCTTGGGACGATATATCTTTCGCGGCCTGCGAATGAACGATAACGTGCTTATCCTGGCCGGCGCCGTGCCGGCGGCGCTGATCGCCGTGGCCGCCGACGTCTTACTTGGATATGGCGAGCGAACGATTCGCGCGGGTAACGTTGCTCGCAAGGGACTCAGGAAGCTAATCTGGACGACTGCTGCTGCAATTGCAGTTCTCGCAATCGGGAGCGTCATATTTGTTTACTCCGGAACCAGCGGCGATCGCATCGCGGTGGGGTCAAAAGACTTTACCGAGCAGGTTATTTTGGGCGAATTACTGGCACAGGCCATCGAATCGAAGACAGGCTTGCGGGTAGAGCGCCGCTTCGACCTGGGTGGCAGCTTGGCCCATGAAGCGCTGGTCGCCGGCGAGATTGATACTTATGTTGAGTACACTGGGACCGCGCTGTTGGCGATCTTGAAGGGCCAGCCATCGGCCGACCCGCAGGAAGTTTACCGCCGCGTCCAGTCCGAATATGCCAACCGGTTCAAAGTCCAATGGACGGAGCCGCTAGGGTTCAACAACACGTTTGCCATTCTAATACGTGGGAATGACGCGCAACGGCTTAATTTGAAGGCGGTAAGTGATGCAGCCAAAGTATCAGCACGGTGGCGAGCCGGCTTTGGCCAGGACTTCATGTCGCGGCAGGACGGCTATCCGGGGTTTGCCAAAACCTATGGGCTTGATTTCGCAGAGATACGGGAAATGGATTTGTCGCTTACTTACCGCGCGCTGGCGGAACAGCAGGTTGATCTCATTGCCGGCAACTCGACGGACGGCTTGATCCGCCATTATCGTCTCGTGCAACTCGACGATGATCGCCGCTACTTCCCTCCCTATGACGCCGTGCCGGTGGTGCGGGAAGCCACATTGGCAAAGCACCCGGAACTGCGCGATGTCTTACGACAGTTGGGCGGAATCTTGAGCGTCGACGAAATGCGCGAGCTCAATTACAGTGTCGACGGCGAGAAGCGGGCGGCCAAAGATGTGGTTCGGGAATTTCTCGTACGAAAGGGTCTGATGGCGGACGGCAACCGCGGCTCGGAAAAGTAGTGGATATATATAATGACGAGTATGAAAAAGAACGGTTGGAAATGCGCCGAACAACGAGCCACTCCTGTAGATTCGAAAGTCTGATCCCAGTTCCGTAGCTGCTACGAATACGTTGGCGGCCGCTTCGTTGCCCGATGTGCGAGGTGCTGAAATGGAAATCATAGGTTTCATTGGTCTTGGTACGATAGGCGGGACGATCTCCAGGAATATCCAGAGGGCCGGTTATCCTTTGATGGTCCATGACATCCGACCGGAGGCAGCCCAGCCCCTGATAGACGCAGGAGCTCGTACCGGAACATCGCCGGCGGAGGTAGCACGACATTGCCGAGTGATCCTTACCTCCCTCCCAGGTCCCCGGGAAGTGGAGGAAGTGGCGCTGGGGCCCCACGGGCTATTGAAGGAAGTGCGCGACGGCACTGTCTATGTGGATCTTTCCAGCAGCAGCGCGGATCTTATCAGGCGCATCGAAGGAGCGTTCCGTTTGCGCGGCGCACGAGTCATGGACGCGCCGTTGATTGTCGGTCAACATGGGATTGGCGAGAGAAGTGTGCAGGTTTTGGCATCGGGAAGGTTGGAAGTCTATGAAGAGCTGAAGCCGCTCCTTGATTCATTCAGCGACACGGTTGTCTATACCGGAGAGCTGGGGACGGGGACTGTGATCAAGTTGGCGCACAATCTGGTTCGTCGTGGAATCGGCCTGGCGATTGGCGAAGGAATCGTCTTGGGTGCCAAGGCGGGAGTGGAACCGCAGCTCCTTTGGGATTGCATGCGCTGGGGCCTGGAGGTCCAACTCCATCAACTGGCGAAAACGTTCTCGGAAACAATATTCGAAGGCAAATACGAAGCCCCCGCCAGTTTTGGCATTGGCTTGTCGCGAAAGGACGTTGGTCTTGCAACGGAGCTCGGTCGCCAGCACGACGTGCCAATGCCAATTGCCGCCTTGGTGGAGCAGGTCATGGTCCAGGCTGTCGGGCGCGGGTGGTCCGACCAAAGCACTGCGTCCCTCTTTCGCCTTCAAGAGGAAGCCGCCGGCATTAAGGTGCGGAAGCAATCGACTTGAAATCGGTTTAATCGCGAAAAGTTCAAATCGGTGAGAAACAGGCTTTGCTTTTAGATCTTTGCTTCCTTGGCCCTGGCGGTGTAATCGTAGCAACGACTGGAGTGCTGGAATGATGCATCTGAACCAAATATTCCAACACCTTATTTTCGCTCAATCACTTTTGCGGGAGGTGTCCATGAAAACGATTAACGTGTTGGCGCTTTATGCGTTGATTCACGTGATGGCGATTTTGCCGGCGGGCGCTGCATTCTCCCAAACGGACTTCTACAAAGGGAAAACCATCACTATCATTCGCGGCGGCGGGCCCGGCGGTTCCGGTGAATTCCAGACGAGAGCCCTGATGAAGTTCCTGGAAAAATACGTTCCCGGACAGCCCCGCTTAATGATGGAATACGTCGAAGGCGCCGCTGGGAGAAAGGCTGCAAACGTGATTTATAGTTCCACTCGGCCCGACGTACTGACGATAGGATCCATCGGTGCGGGACTGGTGGTGGGGCCGATCTTGGGCCTGCCGGGGAGTAACTATGATCTGGATAAATTTATTTATCTAGGGTCGACGGATACCGGCGACCCTTACATCTTCTATACCAAGGCGAGTCTGGGACTGGACAACCTTGAGAAGGTAAGAGCTGCAGGCGGACTCAGGTTGGGCGCTCACGCAGTGGGACATCCGGTCTATGTCACAGGGCGCATGGTGGCTTACCTGCTTGATTTAAAAGAGCCGAAGTTCGTGACTGGCTATACCGGGCCTGAAATTTACGTGGCGGTCACGCGTGGCGAGCTGGATGCCCATGCGACCGGGGCGGCCCGATTTGTCGTGGAGAATCGTGAGTGGATCGAGAAAAAACAGGTTCACTTTCATACCACGCTCACAGTTCCCAAAGGCCGCCATCACCCCGCCTTTGCTCAGGTGGCCGAACTAGGGAGTTTTGCCAAGACGGACACGGAGCGAAAGCTGCTAGACATGTTCCGCGCCTTCCAGTACCCGCGTTGGCCCTACATATTTCCTCCGGGAACGCCCAAAGAACCGGTTCAAATTATCCGGGAAGCCATGCGCAAAGCGTTTGCGGATCCGGAGTTTCCGGCAGAATATAGAAAATTGATGGGCGATGATCCTGCCCCCCTCGGCGGTGAAGATCTGCAGCGGGTGATCAAAGAACTGCCTCGCGATTCAGAGGTCGTTCAGTTATATCAAAAGCTCGCCGGGCCAAATCCATTGCCTGCTCGATGAGTGGTGAAGGATAGCAGCATGACTATGTCAGTTTCTTTCTATCTCGCCTAGCTGTAGGGATCTGGGTAGTGGAACAAGGGGGAATGTCCGGAGAATGGACCGCCTAGCTACTTCTTGGATGACTTCAGGAAAGTACCCCAAGCGATTGCGCTGATCCCGCCAATGATGAGAATCGCTCCTACAGTCGGCGTGGAAAGCGCGACTCCGGCTCCCAGCACTAGAAGCCACAGTCCGATTGTCGTTGGGTTGAGGGAGCGCTTAGGCCACCGGACGCGCTCGGTTTTCTTGATTTTTCTGGTTTCCTTCTCAAGGATGGCAGAGGCGGTTTTCCTGACTTCTTCCTGGAAGGCCACGTCAGGCTCTTTGCCAAAGCCCGCTTCACGGACCAACCTGTCAATCTCTTCTTCTCGCTTTTGGCGTTCGGAGTTCATGGTATGGAAAATAGTTAGAGCGGTTCAATGCTCCCGGTGGGTCGAGCCCCTTGGTTTGAGGCGCGGCCTTTTCTGACGGAGATGAGCCAACATCGGCGGCACTGACGCGCGCCAAATATCTTCGGACCCCCGCAACCGGGACATCGATAAGTCTGCGGATTTTTTCTGCTGCGTTGAGCTAGCTTGAGAGGGGTTATTGCAAGCAAAAGCTCACGAATTTGTTTTTCGGTTGCCCGCTCGGGGCAATCGCCCCGATGGTGCAGCCAAGGCCAGAAGAGCATAAAACGTTCCGGCCTGTTTGCTTGAAGCGCGCGTAGCTCTCGACGAGTTCCGCAGCCGAGTTCCTTTTGCAATCGCGCGCACTTCAGAATAGCCATCCCGCTCATTTTCATTGGACACCACACCATTCCGGTGGGATAGTGAAATGCTTCTGGTGCCTTGGTCAGAGCGGGCATGCTAAAAAATTCTCCTTAATCCCTTTATGTTTTATCCAATACCTCAGACCGATGTCGACGGCAAGACGCGGCTGGTGAAATGCGAGTCCTGTCGGCACCGACCTGAGGTGATGTCGGGTAAGAGCTTGAAACAGCAAACCAAAGCCATAAGCAGGGAATAGTGAGAGGAATATTATTTAAAGCGTCCTTCGTTCGCAAGAAAAAAGCGGAGTTCGGTCCAGTCACAGCGATGATTATGAATAGCGGTTGTCGTATGGATTCATTTATGGATTGGTCCGTTGCTTTTGAATGTTCCGGCGTGTTAATCGGGGGACGAGATCGCGGAGGACTAGGATGGCAAAATTAAGGCATGGCGCGCTATGGACCCGCCAACCCGAAAAAACAGCCGAATTCGATAAAAAGGTATCCGAAATGCGGACAATGTTCCGCACCAAATAGGGCTTGACTCATTTATCCGATGGGATAATGAACTTGGCGCTTTTGCACACGAACAATCCGAAAGATCCGCAGGATCGAGTGTAGCTCGGTCTCGACCATTGCGGTTTTCATGTCGATGATCAAGACGTCATTGCCAAGCGCATCGAAGAGGTTTATTCGAAAAGGGGCGCGCAAGGCTCGTGTTATTGGGGCCAGTTATGCCAAGACAACAGGAACTGACCCGGATGGAAGTTTTTTCGATATTTCAACCTAGGGCTGGAGCGGAACGACACTGCCGAAGGAGCCAGGCGGGCTTAAAGCATAACTTCAACGTCAAACACGCATAGAAAGGCAAAAGGCGATGATGCTCAAAACGCTTTTCATAATTTTAGCTTGTTACTTTATTGGGTTCCTAACCGCCGGTTCCGGCATGGCAGCCACCGTCGAAGAGGTCCTAAAGAAAATCCAGAATCTATCTGGCCCTCAGCGGCGCGCGGCATTGGAAGAAGGCGCCAAAAAGGAAGGCCAAGTCGTGATCTATACGTCGGTTAGCTTATCCGATTACCCGAAGATTCTGGCCGCCTTCGAGCAGGCGCATCCCTTTATTAAACCTCAAAAATGCGCGAAGGATGGCATTTTTCGACGTATTTTCGAGGAGAAG
>DAIRFP010000135.1:0-13654 GCA_036794995.1 Thermodesulfobacteriota bacterium
TTGCCTCTGAGTCTTTTTGAGCAGCCTGCAAACAGAGTTTTTCAGCAGCCTGCTACACTAGGGTTTGTCTCCTAGGAGAAGGCGGCATAGAGGCCCAACATCTTCGAGAGACTCCAACCTGTCAACGTATTCCAAGACGCCGTGCATAGCGGTGTCGTCGATCACTCGCTTCGCGCAATCGACAAACTTTCCTTTTAGTTCCTGTGAGGAAAGAGGGGCCTGGGGCCCTCCTTTGGAGTATTCGACGTAGCGCGACAGAGTTTTTCCATCTTTGAGCCGGATCTCCACTTTGCTGGGCCGCCGTTCCGAGGTGTCGGCCAAGTCGGTGTTAAGTTCCAGGTGAACTCGCTTTGCGAATTCAAGCATGGGCTGCTCTCGCACTGCCGCGTCGGTAAAGTCATCTAACGATATCTTTCCGTTGATCATGGCGCGGGCGAGGAGATAGCCCATACAGAACTTTCCCTCGAGGCCTGTCTGGGGAATGCTGAAGACCAGCCTCTCGTAGGCGTGTTTGGCCACTTCGATGCGGATCGATTCAACCCAATCCGCCCGGATACCGTCGCGTTCGCGCATCTCGAGCACCGCATCGATGGCATTGTGTGACAGCCCGCCACAAGGGTAGGGCTTAATCTTTAATCCCTGTGTTAGCTCATAAGACCGTCCCAACTCTTCCATGGGAGCGGGATCAGGAGGCAAAGAAATATAAGATCCGAAAAAACCGGTTGTTGATTCCAAAGCGCTAGGGCTGGCCGTGAATCCTTTCTGCGCGAGGCTCGCTGCCAGAACACCGTTTCTTGCTGCCAGGCCGGACCCCAAGGGCTTGGTCATGGTTCCATAGTTGCAAGCTGCTCCGCTTGCCATTGACGTCGCTACTCCCAGGGCAATGCGTACTTTGGCGATGTCGAGTTTGAGCAGCTTCGCACAGGAAAGAGTCGCGCCAAGAGTTCCCAGAGTCCCTGCGCTGTGCCAACCCCCACGGCCCTCTTCCGGTATCGATTTTGCGATTTTGGCAGTGGCTTCGAAACCCGCGATATAGGCTTCCAGCAGATCGCGCCCGCGGGCGTGAAGAGTCTCTGCCAACGGCAGGACGGAGGGAATCACTCCGGATGTAGGCTGACCGAGATAAACACCATGATCGAAATCGAGCGCATGAGCCGCGGTTCCGTTTGCCAGCGCTGCTAAGCTGGCCGAAGATTTGAATCCCTGCCCCCACACGGATGCCTCGCCGCGCGCTTGCTCCATGCGGGTTTGCTCGGCGCAGATCCGCGCTCCCTCCTCCTGGCTGCCAGCCAGCGCCACGCCGAGGCAATCCAGGATGGCGGTTTTAGCGGCCGCTATGACCTCATCGGGAATTTTTTCGATCGCCGTGTCCGCGACAAATCGCGCGACCTTTTCGGTGTAGTTTTGACTGATCTCCATGGTTTGCTCTCCTCAGTCTCTTTGCCGTGCTGCTAGCGCGTGCCCGCGACGGATGTTCAAGGTTCAATGTTCCAGGTTCAACGTTTCAACTTGTTTCGACCTTGAACATTGAACTTGGAACTCTCGCCTAGTAGATTTTATCTTCATAGACCCACCGGTCCAGGTTCTCGAAATACTGGCGCCGCAGCTGAAGGCTCATGGCGACCGCGCGGGCGGCCCGTTCTTGCTTGTCAGGAGTGGTGCCGTACTTGACCAAAATATCGAAGGGGTAGTTGCCGTGCTCCTCTTCGTCCTCGTGGATTTTCTGATAGGGCTCGGTTACCCATTTCGGAACGGTTGCCGCCACCAGACTCTTGGCGATCAAGTAGTCGGCGACGCCTTCGCCCGCCATGGGGAACGCCGCGATGCGCTCGACGGTATCGGTGAGCCCTTCGAAAGCGTTGAACATCGCCATCTGCGCCGGCAGCGGTTTGTAGTCGTAGGGCACCGCGCCCTTTTGCCGCAGCGCCTCTTCGAGATAACCCGCGTGGACGTACTCTTCATGAGTCGCTTCCGCGAGGGTTTTTTTGACGTCCAACTCCGGCGTGCTCTTGAGCCACCCACCGAAGATTTCTCCGGCGCGGACTTCGTTGAACAGCCGGCTCTGCATGACTTTGATGCGCATTTCGTCGGCGGTCAGTGGAATATAGCTGTAGGCGGGGAGCTTGGCATCCAGGGTTTGGCAAAACTCGGCCACCTGTTTTTCTATTGTTATGGCAAATTCGCGGCTATCCATACGTCCTCCTGAGCGGCAGAAAGCAAACCAACCTAAAAACTCTAAGTCCTTGCTATCAGTAGAAAGATCCGACGGTCAAGCTATGATGGCGTGACACTGAAGTTCGTTTAAAAGTCCAAACGATGGCAGCAGCTGAAGCCGAAGGTAAATCCCCCTTTTGCAAAGGGGGATTTTTCTGCGTGGGATTCTAACCCGTCTTTGAAAAAGCATGCCCTGAGCCGAGTCGAAGGGAGGGGAAGGGGAGATTTTCTGATGGAATTACGCAGAAATTATCGACCGAACTTCTGGGACAGGACGCTAGATCCAGTGTGCATCGTTCAGTTCACTCTCTAGTGGAAGTCGGAACGACAGCGGCTAAAGGCTCTTGCGGCTCCGGAACGGACTTGCGGCGAAAAACCGCCAGGCCGACCCCACCTAAAATCGCCACGGCCGATATTATTAGACGCAGACTAATCGCTTCGGACAAGACAACAACCCCAGCGAGGGCTGCCAAAACCGGCACGGCGAGCTGTACCGTAGCCGCCCGCGTCGCTGTCAGGTGAGGCAGCGCCGCGTACCACAGGACGTAACCGACTCCCGATGTGATGGATCCGGATAGAGCTGCCCAGAGAAAACCCATTGGAGTTATAGTCAAGGTCGATAGCCATAACAGAATGAGGCCGATAGCCAAGGGCACCGTCCGCAAGAAATTGCCCGTCGTAGCGCCGATGGGATCGGAGGCGCCGCGCCCCCTGAGGGAATAAACGCCCCAGGCGATTCCGGCGGCGGCCATGAGTAACGATCCGATGATGGACGGGGCGGTGATCCCGGGAGAGACCAAATAAATCAGTCCAACGATGGCAATGAACAATCCTAACCACTCCAGTGTCTCTGGTCTTTCGCCCCTATGGAGTCCCACCGCGATCATCGTGATTTGCACCGCTGCAAACAGGATCAACGCTCCGGTGCCGGCGCTCAAGCTTATATAGGCGAAGGAAAAAGTCACGGCATATAAGAAAAGCATTGATGCAGAAATCCAGCTGCCGCCGGATTTCTGGAAGGATTCCTTCCGGCGGAAAGCGGCAACTATCCACAGAGTGACTGCCCCGGTGATCAGCCTGACCGCGGTGTAGCTTGCCGGGTCGATGATCGGCCCAGCCAGTGCCAAGCGGCAGAACACGGAATTCCCGGCAAAGGCGATGAGAGCGAGAACCGTGAGAGCGGTCACGGTGGTTAGTTTCGTAGATGATCTTTGCAACTGGTTACCCCGGATCCGACACGACATTCTGTTATTTGAACGAAGGTCCAAGCAAATAATTCCCTCTCCCCTCGTGGGAGAGGGGGCGCTACCAACCTTGCTCACCCTCACCTCATTCCTCTCCCGTCAAGGGAGAGGAAGTTAATAGCTCACTGCTGGTGATATTCAACAGCGTTCTCTTATCGTCTCCGGCATCGCGCGTCTCCAATGCTATTCTCAACCAAGAGAATGTCGGATTAGGGTTGCCTTGACCAGCCCGACGACTGCTGACCGTTGGCCCCTCTTGAGCGCAGGAGTTTGCGGGCGAAGAAATTGACCCCTTGAACGAAAAGGTCTTTGGACAACTTAGCTTTAGCAGAGGTCCCTTCATAACAATCGAAACGCTCGACGATCTTGCCGTCCATCAAACCGACTTTGGCCGTAATTTCATAAAGCTCTGCCTCCGGCAGAGCGCCGCCGATTCAGGCCGCCCAGAGATCGACATCGCTGCGCGCCGCCAGTGACAGTTCTCTTTGAACGACGACGTCGGCGAGATGTAAGCGGCCGCCCGGACGCAGCACTCTAGAGACTTCGCGAAAGGCGCGGTCTTTATCGGGCGATAAATTGAGGACGCCATTGGAGATCACAACATCCACACTCTCACTCTCCACCGGCAGCTCTTCGGCTATACCCCGGCGAACCTCAATGTTCTCCCACAAGCCGGCTTTGAGCGCGCCTCGCTTGGCCAACTCGAGCATAGCGGGAGTCATGTCCACGCCAATCGCGTGTCCCGACGGGCCGGCGCGGCGCGCGGCCAGCATCAGATCCATACCGGCGCCGCAGCCGATATCAAGTACTGTCTCGCCCGGTTCGATGAAACCGATGCGATGGGGATTGCCGACACCGGCAAAGGACGCGGCGCATTCAGAGGGAATCGCTGCCAACTCCTCCGGATCGTACCGGAGCATGAGGCAAGCATACTCCGGTCCCCGATGAAAATGAAAGTTTCCCATCGGCTCCCGCGCCACCCGATCGTACTCCGCGCGCACCAGCCCGCGCAATCGATCTACATCGAAGCCGACTGGGCACGTTGTTGCCATAGTGATTCTCCCGGACGCGATGGGGCGTTGCGCCAACTCATGCTCTGTCCAGCTGCACAGAGACCGCCACTGGTTTTGCGATACTATTGAAAACCGGTGAGTATTTTTGAGCCATTGCGATGAGTTCCTCTTTCTGAGTTTCAGAGACATCTGCATCGATCTTGAAATACAAACGGATGTTCTGATACCCCACGGGGACTTCTTCCGATATTCCCAGAAAACCACGGAGATCGAGATCGCCCTCGTACCTGGATTCCACTCCTTTTATGGCGATTCCCCGGGCGGCGGCATGGGCGACAAGACTTGTCGTCAGACATCCGGAGAGCGCAACGAGAAGATACTCTACGGGATTCGCCCCAAGGTTTTTGCCGCATAGAACAGGCGGTTCATCTATTTCAAAGACCAATGGGTCCCGCGAGTTGTCTTCCTTGAGAGCGCCATAGAAATCTTTGACCGTCCCGCGATTGTGTGTTCCGTCGATCCATTTATTAGTTGCCCGAAATTTGAATTTAGCAACCTCCGGATTCCCCTTGATAATCTCTATGGTGCTGAACAACTGTTCGACATTCACTCCGTTGATAATTTTTTCCTGTGCCATTTTCTTATCCTCCTTTGGATTCTTATTTTTCTGTTTGCTAGTTAAACAGCTTCACCTTCAGCTAAATTAGTCTCCGATTTTATCGGCTTCTGTGAGGGGTAATCGTTACCTTCAGCAAGTATGAGTCGCCCTGGTTTTCGCAGCATTGGAAACAGGGGAGGTGACGAGCCGACCTGAATTGTGCCGACTAGTTCAAACCCGTGCCGCTGATAGAGCGGGATGCTTTTTGGGCTCGACGATTCGAGATAGGCGAGTTTGCCCTCGCCATCGCACCGTTCAAGCGCATGTTTGAGTAGTGCCGAGCCGTAGCCATTGCCTTGTTTGGCAGGGTCGACGCCGATCATCGGCAAATACCAGTGAGGCTCGGACGGATGGTAGCGATCCATCTGCTCAAGAAAAGCGAATATGTTTTGTTGGTTCTCCTCCGCAATCGTGCGTTGAAGTAAGGCCATGAGTGCGTTTTCGTCAGGGTGGACCTCCGGCGGAAGCCAAAGTGCGGCGCCTGAGTATCCGTCGATCTGATAGGCGCTGTTGTATTCAAACGCCTTGCCAGCAAACGCGCGGACGAAGCACGGTAAATTCTTGAGGTAATCATGCGGATCGGAATAGAACCAACGGGCCACCGGATCCGCACCAAACGCTAACACGATTGTCCCGACTGCCTGATCGGCCCCGGACGGAGTTACCTTTTCGATCGATGGTTTGATCATAGTGCTCTCCTCATTCGAATGTCGCTCGTGGACTGCGTCGCCGGTTGATTTTATGACTCATAAGCAATGACGACATAGATGGCCACCAGCGCCAATAATAAGAACCCTTCCACGGGGATACCTCTATTCTGTTCGCTCTCTCTTCGCTTCTAGCCGCGCCCGATTTAACGAGGGTCCAAACCAACACGTGTCAACGCCGTTCCCAAGGGCGGTATTGCCGGTACAACCCTCAGGGTTTGATGTTTTGATTCAAGTGAAAGACATTCTCCGGATCGTAACGTCTTTTGATCGCCACGAGGCGCTCATAATTGGATCCGTAAGCGGCGGCGACGCGGTCGCTTTCCTCCTCGGTCATAAAGTTCACATAAGCACCGGCCGACGCATAAGGCGCGCTGGCTTTAAAAAAGTCCCGCGCCCACCCAATGCACTTCTGATCATCTTTCGCTTCATCCCATCGCCCGTGCACGTTCAGCACAAACTTCGCGTCTCTGTGACCATACGCCATCGCTCCTGGCGCGACCCGATTGGGGGCGCCGGCAATCAGCCCTATGAAGATCTCGCACTGCGGCGAAGGCAGCTTCCCCGCGAACTCGATAATGGTATCCAGCGCGCCGTCGGCGAGCTCCGTGAAATTATGGGACTTCCAGTAGTTTCTTGCACCGGAAGTGAGCAAGGGATCGAACGCCTTTTGCCATTCAACGTAGGGCTGAGGACCGATATGTTCCCCGAGGGCGTTACCGAAACTACGCAGAGGCGCGATCAATTTCTCTGCTTCCGCGACGGCGCCGGCGTAGAAGATCGGCAGCACGACAACTTCCTCGCCGTGCACGCTTTCCGGAAGAAAAGGCAACGGCGGAGCCTTGCGCAGCACGGCCCACACGTTGAGATCCTCGGGCGCAGAATCTACAAATCGACGATACCTGGTGAGAACCTGCTTTGCCTGGTTGAACGGGAAAACGATCAAACCGGCGACGATTTCCGGACCCACGGGGAAAAGTCGGAATTCGAACTGGGTGACGACGCCAAAATTTCCCCCGCCGCCGCGAACCGCCCAGAAAAGATCCGCATTGTCGGTTTCACTCACGCGTAATTTTTTACCCTCGGCCGTGATCAGGTCGACGGAGATGAGATTGTCGATGGTCATGCCGTATTTTCGCGTCAGCCAGCCGAAGCCGCCGCCCAAAGTTAAACCTGCAATGCCCGTGGTGGAATTGATCCCCACCGGCGTGGCCAGACCATGGGCCTGGATCGCTAGGTCCAAATCCGCGAGGGTCGCTCCAGGTTCGACATAAGCGCGCTTTTTCCCGGCATCCACACGGACTTTCCTCATTCTCGAAAAATCGATTGTGATACCGTTCTCGCACAGGGCGTTGCCGGCGATGTTATGTCCGGCGCCGCGAACTGAAATTTCAAGGTTGTTCTCCCGCGCGGACCCGATCACCGGTGGGACATCGTCCGCCAGCGCGCACTGCACGATAACCGCAGGCCGGCGATCGATCATGGCGTTCCATATCTGGCGCGCTTCCGCGTAACCGGGGTCATCGGCGGCTAGAATGCTTCCCTTGATACTGCCTTTGAGCTCTTCCATCGCCTTTGATATTTGCGTTCTCATATTGTTGACCTCCCGCTTGAGTTTAGCTGGTTAGCAGAACATCGGCGCCATCTGTTCGATTTGTTGCCTGGCCTCCGGCTTGATGCCTTGCACGGTTTCCAAGAACTTAGGATGGGTCATCCCCGTCCCGAGGTAAGTCCAGCGCATTCCTTTCAACACCGCCGCGGTGACATCGTCCCGCTCGCGCTTAGACAACTGTCGTCCCGTCGCCGTGCGAAAACTCTCGACGTCAAACTCGGCCTGTTGTTGAATACCCTTGTCGAGAAATTCCCCGATAGCAGCGTACTCCTGAAACGCCTGGTCGATCTCGTCCCCGGTGGCGGTGCTGGCGACCGATTCCACAATCAAGGTGTCGAGCTTGGTGTGCTGCGACTCTTCCAACCAGTGGTGCTTGAGCAGGCTCTTGAACTGGAGGTCGAGGTCCTGGTTGTCCCTGACGCCTTCGATGTAATGCCTTAACGTGATCCATTCGATATGGAGAATCGCAATGCTCACTCCCAGCGGGCTGTGCGACAACACAAAGCGCTTGATGTCCTCGGCGGGACCGATAAAGTCGCACTTGGTGCCGAACCCGGCCTCGAATTCCTGCCGGAAGCGCTTGAAAAGGTGGATATGCTTTGCCTCTTCGCCGGCGAACTGGAGCAGGGCCCGGACGCGGTAGTCGTCTCCGGAGAGCTGCGACCGCGCATGATTCACCACGTAGGGGAGGATGAACTCCTCGACGAGTCCGAACATGGCGAGATATTCGTGCCCGCGAATCTGGTTCAAGGTCAATTGTTCTTCGGGGGTAAGAAAAGACAACTGCTTCACCTGAGCCAGCGACTCCGGCATGAACGGTTTGGTGAAGTCGAGCTGCTTGTCGCCGCCGATAATATCGTCCACCTTCCAGCCGATGCGCTCCGAGGCTTCGAGGGCCGCTTGGTACGAGTAGTGGTGTTTCATTTCCTTGTCCTCCTTTTGGGGTGAGCGAAGTTTGCTGGAAACGCTTAAGAGCAGCTCGCGTGCCATGTCGTTCGGGTTGGAATTTATTTCGCCAAACCAACGGCTTAGCGCAGCGAGGGCGCTTTCGGACCAGTTACGACATCTCGTTAGTTACGAGATTTCATAGCGGCGGTCGCGAGATCTCGCGTCTTGAAACTCAACGGGGGTTATTCGTAGGATAGAAGCCGATTCGCGAGGTAGCGTTTTCAGAAGCAAGAATGATTTAGGAATATTAGAGTTCCCCAGCCCAGCAGTGCCAGACCCAACGGCGCACTTATTTTGCGTCCCCAAGGCATGTTTTTCTCTACGGCCATTATCGCACCCAGGCAAAGCATCCAGCCGATATTTCCGATCCCTACACCGAACATCAAAAGCATGAGAGCCCAGCAGCAGCCCACACAAAAAATGCCGTGATCAATGCCGAGCCGAAGAGCGTTTCGGTGTTCGTGCCGGCCTTGCCAGCGCTCCATGACAAAACTCAAAGGGGCGCGGCATTTATCCAAACAACGATATTTTAAACGAGTAAATTGAAAGCCGCCGGCCAACAGGAGCGTGGCTGCTCCAATGACCCAACCATTGGTCTCAAGCCATGGACTGTGCTCGGCAACTTGATGCAACACCCAATCGGCCGAATGGGCGGCAATGCCGAAGGCCATCCAGACTCCCAGATAGCCCGCAATCACTATCGCCATAAGTTGCGATCCGTCTGGCCTTCGCTGGGTGAGCCGACGGAAAATTTCAAGCAAGGGGAACGTGGTCGGCAACATCATCGCTGCCGTCATCAGAGTCCAACCGATAAGATACAGGGCAAGGGGCAGGAAAACAGTAGCGATGCTGCCATCGCTACCGATGGCGCCCATTTGACCATGGTGAAGGAAACGACCGTAGGGAGAGCGACCCCAGACCCATAGAACGACCCAAGCGAGGCTGACCAATAGGCCGATCAGCCATATGAAGGCTCGACGGTCGGTACCAACGATCATCGGAAGACGTTCCACCGGTCAGGCAGGAAAGGCTACATATTATTATATCTTCCTGTCGATCAGGCTTGCTTAACTCAAAGGCTTTTCGTGAATCTTAGCCCTCGAAAACGAAATTCCCTTGGATCGCGTTGTGGTCTTTCAGGTCAATGTTTTGTTTCAACGCAGGGTTATTCAGCTTGAATTTCGTCGCCTTCGCTACGTATGCGGGCGAGCCGGGAATGGTCGAGAATATAGAATTGTGCAGGGTTGTCACGTCACCCTTGGGACCACGGAAAGGCTCCATCTCGCAGTCAGCGACATCCCCTATCCGCAGGTTGCCCTTGCCTTCCTTAACCTCGAACGTGATGGGGGAGCGCTGCACGGCAACCACCTCGCCAATCAACTGGACAAGATCTGCGATCGGACCCCCTTGCTTGCCGGTATAGACACTCAGCAACGCTTCTTCCTGTTCCTTGGTGGCCGCTTGATCTATGTGGACCACAGCGCGCCAGTTGCCCTTTAGCACGTTGCCGGGAATGTGTACGATAAATCCTAGCGTGAGGCCCGACACATCCACGCCGTCGATTTGGCCTTTTTCGAAATGGTGGGCCAATGCGGAATCACAAGTCCCATTATCCGGATCGACGCCGATCCAGCAGGGGCAGAGCACCTCACAATTGCACACTTCGAGAAGACTTCCCTCTAGTTTGTAGGCCATATCTGTTTTCCCCCTTTCGACTTAATCGGTTGGTTTCCTGCAGCGGCGGCGCCAAGGTGAATTCTCATTCCGTCATTCCCGCATGCTTTTAGCGGGAATCAAGGAGAACTCTGACTGAGCCCCCAATAAAAGCGTTCGGGTAACAACGCGGATCTCCAGTTTGCTTTAGTAGAGTCTCCAAAAAGTGTCAAGAGAAGGAGGTATTCGTAGCGTTTACGCTTCCGTCCAGTTGACTTCGTAGACGCCGATGGCGTGATCGAAACCTTTGGGTGTTACTTCGCCTAAATCCGAGAACCGAAACTCTTTGCCTTGCGATTGGTCCAGCACCACCTGATCAACTAGAATCCGGCCTGGCTCAGCGTGGGCACAAAGCCGCGCCGCCAGCTGGACCGCTTTACCGAACAGGTCGCCATGTTCCTCAATGGGTTCGCCCGCACTCAAGCCAATGCGTAGATACAGCGGTGCTTCCGGGTTTTCCTTGTTATACGTAGAAAACGCCTTCTGGATGGCAATGGCACACTCGACCGCATCCGGTACGGCGGCAAAGGACGCCATAATTCCGTCACCCGTATGTTTGACCTCGCGTCCCCGGTGCGCCTTGAGCGCATTACGCGTTAGCGCATTGTGGATATGAAGCAGATGCAGAGCCTTGGCGTCTCCATAAAGCGTGGTCATCAAGGTCGAATCTTTCAAATCCGTAAACATGATAGCGCGGAAAGCCGGGTCAATGGCAATCTCCCCTGCCTTTTCTGGTGACGTATCCGTGGGCGGCGGATCCTTGATTCTACCCAAAAACGCGTCCACCACGGCGGGATCGACCTCAAGAACTTCATTGGGGACTAAGCCGTGCGCCTCGTCATGAGCGCGTTCAATAGTTTCTCGATTCGGCGCCTCGATAAGACAAAACGCGGTAGAGCGCATCTCATCAAACCAATAGGTTAGAAACTTGACGTCATATTTATCTTGGAGCGCCAGATCCTTATGGTGCGCATCTGCCACGGCATGTCGAGTTGCTCCTTCGATATAGTGGCGATCCATGTAAACAGGCATGCTTCATCTCCTTGCGCTAAAGATCGCACCGCTATTCGAGGGCCGCTTGAACCGCGTCTCTTCTATCTAGACCGTAAAGGCTTTTTATGTCCATCTCGGGATTCTCTGACAGGTAAAGTTTCCAAAAAGTCTCCATGTCTTTCGTTTCGATGAGATACCTGACCAATCGGTAACTTGCAAAATAGTAGGCTCTGCGCCGGATCGGATCCGTTGAGACCCATTCCGGCGGCGGTTTGGTTGTGCCCAGAAGCTCTAGGATCTCAGACGGAATATCGAGACGCGTGGAGTCTCCTCCGGGATTGGGACCTACGGCGGCTCCGGGAAAAACTTTCAGAGCGACATAGTCGGCGACGCCTTCGCGCAGTGTGTGGCTGTTGTAACGCCACGTAAAGAGGTGGGTAAACTCGTGGACGTGTGTCGCGTTGTTGCCCCTCATGGCGCCCTGATACGCCCTCAGGTTAAGGAAAATGATGGCTTTCGGATCCCTCGGATGCTGGTATCCCCTCCAGACGTGCGAGACGCCTATTGCATCCGACACGTAGACGCGAATCTTGGGCCCAAAGGTTGCGGTGTCCAGCTTCAACCCAGTGACGCTCTGCACCCGTTCGTACGCGCTTTCCATCACGTTGAGAAAGACAGGGTCCATCGCCACTCCATGCTGGTAAAGCTCCATGTGTGTACCGCTTGCGACTAGTTCCGCCTGGGCTACGATCTGCGCATCCGGAACCGAACGGCGTGGCACCGCGGCATCCGTACTTACGGTAAGCACAAAGACGGCAGCCAATATAAGACCGATTTTTTTCAGCATAACCTGGTTGATCGCTGGGCCCCGAAAAAACTTTAACACTGTGAAGATCGCGACGGACACGAAGATCGGATAACGGAGAGACAACGAATCTTAAAGACGTTTTTTGCGCGCGAGAGGGCCGGCTGCCTCGATGATCTCGTCCGTCAAGGACGCATCCGTCTTTGGCGTAACGCATAGCCTTTTATCGCCAAAGCCGGGGAGGAATCAAGTTGTGGAAAAATCCCGGCAGTGGCCAAACGCGCACCTATGATTCCCTGGCTGTCCCACGGTCTCGGGCTTTGTGCCGACGGCGCAGTGAAACGGTTGCGCAATAAAATAGGTCCCGTCGCCACCGCTTGCACCATACCTGCGTGCCATTCCTGGGTTTCTTCGACTGTGAGAGCGCCGAGAATAGCGCCGTGCGCAAACTGCGCCTGCGGTGTGTGCGGCTGCTCAAGTGCGGCAAACTGCGGGAACATTTGCACGTGCGTTAGCCCTGCTTGATGAAAACGCCGATACAGACTGGCATCGGCACACCCCTGCACGCCAACGAACCCACGCGGGATTTGCGCTTTGGTTTTCAACTCGGGGCGTAGTGGGAGATTCACCACCAATGGAATATCGATTGCCCGCACCATCACGCCCACACGTCCGCCGGGTTTCGCGACCCGAACCAACTCGGCGAGCATGCGGTCCGCGTTTCCCTCTTCTAGAACTGTAAACGACAACGCCACGTCTACATGGTTGTCCGGAAATGGGAGGGCCTCTGCGTCGCCTTCTTGAAACGCGATCACGTCTGCAAGACCCTCTTGCATGGCGAGGGCCTTGGCCTCGCGGAGAAGATATCGGTTGACGTCGACGCCAATGATGCGGTTGGCTGCCGACATGTACTGGGCGAGCCAGCGATCCAGCACGCCCGACCCACATCCCACTTCCAGAACGATCTCGCCAGGCCGCAGGTGCACGGCGTCCATGACACGCTGGACCACACCACGATAGCCCGCTGCGTGGCCACGCGATTCCAGCATGGCTAGAAATCCCAGGGCCGGGCCGCTCAGCGTAACGGTCCGACATTGTATGCTGAGCCGTGACAGCAGCGGATCCCATTGAGAGGACGCTAAACCCAGCGGTAAAAGCACCAGAGGCGGGCCTTCGCCTTGACTGTGGTGGGTAATGCCTGCGACGGTGCCCTGGGAGTCGCCGGATACACCTCTGTCTTTGCGCGGGTCGTCTCTGGAGACGACGTTGAGTAAAGCGGTCTCGACGTCTGCGCTACAATCAGCGACGACATCGGCCCACGGCGGACTGAAATATCCAGGGAGCCATACCACCGTAGCCTCTGGAAGGCTCGCCACAGCGTCGCGCACCATGGCTGCCGGGCGACCCTGGTCGCCGGCAATGACTACAAGCCGGGCGCCTAGTGTACGGAGAGAGATCGGGTCAAGCCGTGGAGGACAGACAAGGGTGAGCGATGCGATCCGTTCCGGATGCGCCCGCGCGAAGCCCATGACATCCGCCAGCATGGAGGCCGCAAAGTGGGCGCGCTCGATCCCCAGATGGTCGAGGACTTGTAGAAGACGGTCGGCCACAGAAAGTTCTGCTGCTGCTGTTGTCATTCGCTCGCCATCCTTTATCTTGAATGCATTGATGCCAGGGGCGTCGGTGACGGCTATCGCGCGTGCTTCTGCTGTGGTTCGCATGGGCCGCCGGGTTAGCCATCGACGAC
>DAIRFP010000136.1:0-13617 GCA_036794995.1 Thermodesulfobacteriota bacterium
GGGACACCACACTAGAACAAATCTCTCCGCGCCGAAGAAAGCTTGGCGAAAGCCTAGAAACTGCCGCGTGAGATAATTACTTCCTGCAGTATAATGTCTTTAAGCGGCCGATCGCGAAAATCCCGCGGCACGTTGACGATGGCATCGATGACGTTTTGGCCTTTTACAACCTCCCCAAACACGCTGTGTTTACCGTCTAGCCATGGGGTCGCTTTTTGAATGATGAAGAACTGGCTACCGTTGGTGTTGGGACCGGCATTGGCCATGGAAAGGATGCCGGGTTTGGAATGTTTGAGCTCGGGGTTGAATTCGTCCTCAAACCGGTAGCCGGGCCCGCCAGTCCCGTTGCCCAAAGGATCGCCACCCTGGATCATAAACCCGGGAATAACACGGTGAAAGATCGTGCCGTTGTAGAGCGACCGCTTCACTTTCGCCCCAGTCTTCGGATCAGTCCATTCCTTGGTGCCGGACGCTAAATCGACGAAGTTGGCGACGGTCTTAGGTGCTTTGTCCTCAAATAACTGAATCACGATGTCGCCAACGCTGGTTTTCAACGTCGCGTAAACCGGACCTTTTTTTTCCTGGGGCTCCCCAGCGATCACGTTCGAGAAACTCATCAGCACCATCGCCAATAGAAACGTTTTGAACATATTTTTGCTCACTTCCCATTCATTGCGCACTACTTCGTTAACGAATCTGATATCGATATACTATACTGCCGGAAGCAGCATGTTGCCACTCGCAGGAGTATTTGGGGAGGACCGGCGTCGTTAGCGATTAGCAGAGACTTGCAAGAGCGATGATCGGTTTGCCGTGGTCACGAGTTATGATTCTAGATAAAACAGAGGTTGGGGACCGTTAAGAACAATCTGTCCAAAACCCAGGCTATGATTTATCCAAGGTCGTGAATGTTAGGAAGGGACGGCCAATGCCACAAGCTTATAGGTCGGGCTTAGCTCTCAATCAGGCCCCCGACCAAGTCCCGATGCACGTTAGCGTGTGACTCCGTCTTTTGACAATGGGTTTCCCGGATGCTATAGACCACTTTTGTCCAGGTGGGGGATCTCTTTTTTATGGCTTGGTTTGATCGAAACCTTGGCGGAAAAAAGGAGTCTGAGAAAGTCGACAAGAAATCAAACGGGGAGCAGCCTGTTCTGGACTCCAATCCGGTTGCAACCGGAGCATCGCCAAACGCGGAGCCTGCGGGTGAGAAGACCGGACTCGTGGGCAACCTATTCAAGGGCAGTCGAGTAACCGGCCAGCTTGTATTTCAGGGGTCAGCTAGGATCGATGGAAACGTTGATGGCGAGATCCAGTGTCACGGTACCTTGACCATCGGTGAAGGTGCTGAAGTTCGGGCGAAGATCTCCGGTCAAGTCGTCATTATCCGTGGTAAGGTGGAAGGCAACGTCGTAGCCAAAGAAAAGGTTGAGCTGTTGGCGCCGGCTCGATTGTATGGCGATATTGATGCCCCCCGGTTGATCATCACGGAGGGCGTGGTCTTTGATGGTGACTGCTCCATGGGAGTGGCAAGGCAAAAAGGTGGGGTCGCAGGTTCACAGAGCTTAAGCGCTGAAAAGGCTGCGGCAGCGAAAACGCCGAAGCTGCAAGCGGATTTCAACAAATAGATTTCGGTTCGCGTTCGTCCCATCCCTGTATCTTACGTTCATACATAGACCGATTGAGAAGGTGGTTTGTTCCAATGGGGCGTTCAGTTGCTCTGGCCCGCTTGGATAGAACAAGAACAAAGTGCGGTTGACACTAAACTAAATGATCTCGCTAGACTATTCCGTCGTCTATCAAATTGTTCTCTTTCTAGGACTTTCGGTTATCCTTAACAAAGTCCTGTTTCGCCCCTATCTGAATCTGCTAGAAGAACGGGAACGTAAAACCACAGGAGCCCAGCACGATTCGACCGATTTGGAACGCGAGGGAGCGCGCTTGCGCGCCCAATACGAAGAGAAAATCGCGCAAGCGCAGGCAGCGGGCTATGCTACTAAGGAAGTGATTGTTCAGGAAGCCCGCCAGCAACGGGAAAAATTACTAACTCAGGCCCGCGATGAGGCGACGAGCATGCTGGCGGCGGTGCGACAGGAAGTCGAAACTCAGTTACAGAAGGAACAGCAATTAATCGCGGCTGAGGTTAAAACGGTGGCCCGGGAGATGGCGAGTAAGATCCTCGGGAGGGACGTGAGGTGAGCCTTTTTGAGCTTTTCAGCGTTGCCCAGGCGTGGGCCTCTGCAGCGGAGGCGGAGCACCATGCCCCATCGATACACCAGATCTGGTTCCCGCTCGGGAATTTTCTCATTTTCGCTTTCATCATAGTTCGTTACGCGCTTCCGTTGGTCCGCAACTTCCTCCAATCACGGCGCGCGGCAGTCCTTGCGACGATGCAGGAGGCTGCTGCCAAAAAGCAGCAAGCAGAGGCGATAGTTCAAGACTACAAGGGACGGCTGGCGCGCCTGGATCAGGAGGTCCAGTCGATCCTGGCTTCACTTCGGGCTGAGGGCGAAAGAGAAAAGGCAAAGCTCCTTGCCGAAGCGCAAACCCTCACCGCTAAGATTAAGGAAGATGCGCGCTTTCTTGCTGATCAAGAGATCAAGGTGGCGCGGCAAAGAATCCGCGAGGAAATGGCCGCCCAGGCCGAGGCGACGGCTCGCGAGCTTATTCAGCACCATCTTTCTTCCGCCGACCTGAGCCGCTTGGCGGGAGATTTCATTGAGAGTATCGGACAGGTTAGATGATCGAAGGCAGCTTAAGTCGGAGATATACCAAAGCGCTCTTTCAATTGGCTCGCGAGGGCGGCCAAGAAGAAATCATTGGTCGCGAGATTGAGGATTTTTACCGGGCCTACAGCGCATCCGATCTCCAGAAAGTCCTTACCAACCCTGCCTTTGGCGCGGACAGCCGCAAAAGTATTCTTGTTCAAGTAGCCAAGAGTCAACAACTTTCGCCGCTTACGGTCCATTTCTTGTCTCTTTTACTGGAGCGCGATCGTCTGACCTATCTAGCGGCCATCGTGAGCTGCTATCGGCGGCTGTTAAACGAAGCCAAAGGTCGGGTTGAAGCCAAAGTCGTCGGTGCCAGTCCCCTGGAGACCGCGATGATCGAGCGGCTGAGGGAAGTGCTGGGTGGGATCTCGGGTAAGCAAGTCGTGCTGCATCAGGAAACCGATCCCGGGCTTATCGGGGGCCTACTCGTGGAATTGGCCGGGAAGGTTTACGACGGCAGTGTACGGACCCAGCTTGAGAAGATGAAAGAGCGCATCACGCGCGGTTACTGATAGAAGGAGTTTAATGATGGAGATTGGAACAGCGGAGATCAGCCGAATCATAAAAGAGCAGATCCGCGATTACGATACAGCGGTCGAGATCAATGAGATCGGTACGGTTCTTTCGACCGGTGACGGGATCGCGCGCGTGTATGGACTAGACAAAGTTGCTGCTGGCGAGTTGCTGGAATTTCCCCACGGAATTTACGGCGTTGCGCTGAACCTCGAAGAAGATAATGTAGGTGCCGCCCTCTTCGGCGAAACTCACATGATCAAAGAGGGCGATACCGTAAAGCGCACCGGTAGAATCGCCGAAGTGCCTGTGGGTCAGGGGCTAGTGGGACGCGTAGTCAATGCCTTGGGCGAGGCCATCGACGGCCGTGGTCCCATCGAAACCAAAGAGCGCAGGAGAATAGAGATCAAAGCGCCCGGTATCGTTGCGCGTCAGCCGGTTAAAGAACCCCTTCAGACCGGGTTGAAGGCCATTGACGGTATGATTCCCATCGGTCGCGGGCAGCGGGAATTGATCATCGGGGACCGGCAGACCGGCAAGACCGCGGTGGCCATCGACACCATCATCAACCAAAAAGGCGGCAATGTAACGTGTATCTACGTCGCCATTGGCCAAAAGCGATCGACTGTCGCACAAGTCGTCGATAAACTCCGAGAATCCGGCGCCATGGAGTTTACCATTGTAGTCGCCGCCACGGCTTCTGAGTCGGCTCCGCTCCAATATATCGCTCCCTATAGCGGTTGCACCATGGGCGAGCACATTCGTGACAATGGCGGCCACGCTCTCCTGATCTATGACGATCTTTCGAAGCACGCCGTAGCCTATCGCCAGCTTTCTTTGCTGTTGCGTCGGCCGCCCGGACGTGAGGCGTTTCCGGGAGACGTGTTTTATCTTCATTCTCGGTTGTTGGAGCGGGCGGCGAAGATGAGCGATGCTCGCGGCGGTGGATCGCTGACGGCGCTGCCGATCATTGAAACCCAAGCGGGTGACGTTTCTGCCTACATTCCGACCAACGTGATTTCCATTACCGACGGACAGATCTTTCTGGAAAGCGATCTTTTTTATTCCGGTGTCAGGCCGGCCATCAACGTTGGTATTTCGGTCTCCCGGGTCGGCGGCAACGCCCAGATCAAAGCGATGAAGCAGGTCGCGGGAACCCTTCGGCTGGAACTCGCGCAGTATCGTGAAATGGCGGCCTTCGCGCAGTTCGGATCGGATCTGGACCAAGCGACCCAGCGCCAGCTCAATCGTGGCGCACGTCTGGTCGAGCTGCTTAAGCAGGGCCAGTACGAGCCGCTGCCGGTGGAAAAACAGATCCTGATCATCTATGCCGGCACCAACGGATTCGTCGATGATTTGCCATTGACGGCACTGAAAAAATACGAGCAGGAGATCTATTCTTTCGTCGAATCTAGGCACCCGGATATTTTTGCAGATATTCTCAAGAAGCGTGAACTGGACGGCGATTTGCGTGCCACGATGCATAAGGCTTTGGAAGAGTTCAAGGGGGTTTTTAAGTACTAGATTTCAGGTTTCGGGCTGCTGGCTAACGCGGAACTAGAAACTTGAACGATCAGGAAGATGGCGACACTTAAGGTCATACGCAAGCGGATCAGCTCGATCCGCAATACGCAGCAGATCACTAAAGCGATGAAGATGGTGTCGGCGGCGAAGCTGCGCCGGGCGCAAGAGGCGGCGGTGTCGGCGCGCCCCTACGCCGAGAAAATGACCAACCTATTGAAGAACCTCGCGGCTCGAGTCGCAAGCAACGCCCACCCGCTGCTAACGGTGCGTGAGGAGAAACGAATCCAGCTCGTGTTGTTGACATCGGATCGCGGGCTCTGCGGTGGCTACAACGCTAATCTTATCCGTGCGGCGGAGGCCTTTAGACGTGAGCGAGGTCTTGACAGGGAAGTTCAACTGACGTTGATCGGTCGTAAAGGGGCAGATTATTTCCGCCGTCGCATGGTCGAGATCGCGGATCGCTATGTCAATATTCTTGCGAGTCGCCCTGAAGAGCTAGCAGCGGAAATCACTGAAAAGCTGATCCACCGTTTCGTTAGCGGCGATACCGATGCGGTTTACATCCTCTACAGCAGTTTCCGGTCAGCCCTCTCGCAAGTGCCGACTCTGGAGAAACTTTTGCCCGTGACGGTGACGGAAACGGCACCTATGGAACAGCTTACCGAGTATCTCTACGAGCCGGGCATACAGGAGTTGCTGGCTAGTCTGTTGCCAAAAATTACCGAGGTAGCCACTCAGCGGGCATTGTTAGAGGCAACCGCCAGCGAGCACGGAGCGCGCATGACGGCCATGGAATCGGCGACCAGCAACGCGTCCAAGATGATGGGGTCATTGACCCTACAGATGAACCGGGCACGTCAGGCTTCGATCACGCGCGAGCTGATGGAGATTGTGGGTACGGCGGAAGCCTTGAAGTGAGGAATTGAACGGAGGAATGGTCACTATGAACACGGGGAGAATCACCCAGGTGTTGGGAGCGGTCGTCGATGTGGAATTTTCTGACGGCTCGCTGCCACCCATTTACAATGCGCTTAAGGTTAGTAATCCGGCGATCAGTGATCAGCAAGGGAATCTGATCTTGGAAGTGGCGCAGCACTTGGGTGAAAACACCGTCCGCTGCGTTGCCATGGACACCACCGAAGGGCTGGTTCGTGGTATGGATGCGCTGGACACCGGCGCCGGTATCACCGTACCCGTCGGTGTGGAAACCCTGGGACGGGTGCTCAACGTCATCGGCGAACCCGTGGATGAAGGCGGCCCAATCAATGCGAAGAAATCGTATCCCATCCATCGTCCGACTCCGGAGTTCGTCGACCAGGAAACCAAAGTTCAAGCCTTCGAAACCGGCATTAAAGTCGTCGATCTTCTCGCTCCCTATGCCCGCGGCGGCAAGATTGGCCTGTTCGGCGGCGCCGGAGTCGGTAAGACCGTTATTCTCATGGAACTGATCAATAACGTCGCCATGAAGCATGGCGGTTATTCCGTCTTCGGCGGGGTCGGCGAACGAACCCGTGAGGGAAACGACCTCTGGTTGGAAATGAAGGAATCCGGCGTTATCAACAAGGCCTCGCTGGTTTATGGACAGATGAACGAGCCCCCCGGAGCCCGCGCCCGCGTGGCTTTAACAGCGCTAACGCAGGCCGAGTATTTTCGGGACGACGAAGGTCGGGATGTGCTGCTCTTCCTCGACAACATTTTCCGTTTCACTCAGGCCAATTCAGAGGTTTCGACTTTGCTCGGGCGCATGCCCTCGGCCGTCGGTTATCAACCGACGTTGGCCACGGACTTGGGTGAGCTCCAGGAACGAATCACAACCACGCATAAAGGCTCCATCACCTCGGTTCAGGCGATCTACGTGCCGGCTGACGACCTAACCGACCCCGCACCGGCGACGACCTTTGCCCATCTTGACGCCACCACCGTCCTTTCGCGTCAGATCGCCGAGTTAGGTATTTACCCGGCCGTGGACCCGCTGGATTCTACCTCACGTCTCTTGGATCCTCATGTCGTGGGCACGGAGCATTATGAAGTTGCCCGAAGCGTGCAGGTGATTCTCCAGCGCTATAAAGATTTGCAGGATATCATCGCTATTCTCGGCATGGACGAACTCTCGGAAGATGACAGGTTAACCGTTGCACGTGCGCGAAAGATTCAGCGCTTCTTGTCGCAGCCGTTCCACGTCGCCGAAGCGTTTACGGGTAGCCCCGGCGTTTATGTTGAATTGAAAGACACGATTCGGGGCTTCAAAGAAGTGGTTGAAGGAAAACACGACGATATTCCGGAGCAGGCGTTCTACATGGTGGGCACTATCGAGCAGGCCATAGAAAAAGCCAAAAGAATGGCGGCGTCCTAGCGCGGGTGAGGCAAAGAAAACCGATGTTTGTAGCTGAGAAAAGATGGCTGATAAAATTAGACTTAGAGTAGTCACGCCCAGCCGGCTTCTTCTGGATGAGGAAGTCGATGAAGTCACCGCGCCGGGCGCCCTGGGCGAGTTCGGCGTGCTGCCGAACCATATCACTTTTTTGACTCTTTTGGCGCCCGGCGAGATGAGTTATAAAGAAGGGACGGTTAGGCATTACCTGGCAATCAATGGTGGCTATGCTGAGGTGTTGGATAATGTCATGACGGTGTTAGCCCCAGCGGCCGAATTTGCAGGGGAGATCGACACAAGTCGCGCGCGTCAGGCCAAGGAGTTTGCCGAAATTAGGATAGGAGAGCTAAACTACGAAGATAGAGAGTTCAGGACCGCTGAAGCAGCGCTTCTTTGGGCGAATGCCCGACTCAATGTCGCTGCTAGAGAGCGAGAAAATAGGTAAAAGGAGGTTTTTATGGCCAAGGTAGCTCAACCGGAACCCGTGAAACAAGAACCCGTCATTACGATGTGGAGCAAAGAATTCACCTACGATCGGTGGATGAAAACGAAGGGGATTCCGATTCATACCGGTTATTTTATCCCGGATTTGCGTACCATCGAGTTAGAGTGGTGGGAAGAACGGGGATGCAAAGCGGCATTTATTCAGCTGCTCGGGCAAGAGGGTGTCAGCGCGTCGCGGGTAACGGAAATTCCTGCCGGCAAGTCGTTGCCGCCGGTGAAATTTGCCTTGGATGAGATCGTCTACGTTTTGTCGGGCCGCGGTCTCACGACGGTTTGGGGTGGAGAAGGTAAGCCAAAGAAAAGCTTCGAGTGGCAGGATCACTCCCTCTTTTTGGTACCACGCAATCATTACCATGTTTTCAGTAACATGCAGGGTGACAAGCCAGTCCGGCTGTTCCACTACAGCTACATGCCCATGGCGATGTCCGCGCTGCCGGAACCTGACATGTATTTCAATAACCCCTACGAATCGAAGAATGGCGTAACCGAAGGGGAGTTTTATTCCGAGGCAAAAATGGTCCAGGCAGCCGACGCCGATGAAGGTTTGGGCATGCGGGCGTTCTGGTACGGTAATTTCTTTCCCGACATGCGCGCGTGGAACAAACTAGATGCCAATGAGCGGCGCGGTGCCGGCGGCAAGAGTGTTTTTATCCAGTTCCCAAACTCAGAACTAACAGCGCATATGTCGGTGTTCGCGCCGAAGACATATAAGAAGGCGCATCGGCATGGTCCCGGCCGCGCCATCATTATTCCGGCGGGGGAAGGCTATTCAATTATGTGGGAAGAGGGCAAAGAGAAGATCGTTTGCCCGTGGCACGAATGCAGCATGGTGACGCCGCCCAACAAATGGTTCCACCAGCATTTCAACGCCGGCGGCGATATGGCGCGCTATCTCGCGCTCCATCCGCCGATGCAGTTCCACGGCCATGCGGAGAAAGTCGAAGACCGGGCCAAAGACCAGATCGAATATCCGAACGAGGATCCCTATATCCGTCAGAAGTTTGAGGAGGAATTGGGTAAGCGAGGCATCAAGAGCATTATGCCCGCTGAATGCTATACGAATCCGGAGTACGAATGGTCCAAAGCCATGGGGAAACAATAAGCGATCAGGCGCAAAGGTTCACTAAGGTAAATCAAGGAATCCCCGCCCCGTGCGGGGATTCCTGTTTCTGCACGACAAACAAAACTCCATAATTTGAGGCAAGCGAATGCACGACGACATCTACGATCACGATCATCCGGAAAACTTCATAATCAAGGAAGGTGAGATTGTAACCGAAATAGAAGGACTGGAGATGTTCTCGCTTAAAAGCGTGGGCATCGATATCGGCTCTTCCACCTCCCATCTGATTTTCTCGCACATCACCTTACGGCGCCAGGGCGCCTCTCTCTCCGGCAAGTTCAAGGTGACCAACCGCGAAGTGCTCTATCGCTCCCCGATCATGCTGACGCCATACTTGTCGGCGACCAAAATCGATACCGACAAGATCAATCGGTTTATCCACGACGCCTACGAAGACGCGGGCCTGACGCCGGAGGATGTAGATACCGGGGCAGTCATCATCACTGGCGAAGCGCTGAAGAAAGAAAACGCGCAGCCGATTGTCGAATTCTTCGCCAAGTATTCTGGGAAATTCATTTGCGCGGCTGCGGGTCACAACCACGAGGCGCTGCTCGCGGCCTACGGCTGCGGCGCGGTGGATCTATCCAAGTCCGAGCATAAGACGGTTCTTAATGTGGACATGGGCGGCGGCACGACCAAGTTTTCGCTTATCGAAGATGGGGTCGTGAGCCAAACCGCAGCGATTAATATTGGCGCGCGTCTCATTGCTTTTGACGCGAACAACGTGATCACGCGCATCGAGGACGCGGGCCGGACAATGATGAAGGAGCTGAATTATAAAATAGAGTTGGGCCAGAAGATCACGGACAAAATGAAGGAAGATTTCGGCGCCTATATGGCGAAGATTCTCTTCGAAGTGATCGAGAAAGGACCTACCTTGCCGATGGCAAACCAGCTCATGGTGACGCCGCCTTTAGTGAATTACCGCGGCCTGAAACAGGTTCAGCATATCGTCTTCTCAGGGGGTGTCTCCGAGCACGTGTATGACCGCGACCCCAAGGCCTATGGAGATATTGGTCCGGTACTCGGAAAGAACATGCGCGCCTATTTACAACGTCTCCCCAAGGAAATTCTCCGGGAACCCACTGAAGGTATCCGCGCCACCGTCATCGGCGCCGGCGAGTACACTATCCAGGCGAGCGGCAACACAAGCTATGTCTCCAATGAGCAGGCGCTGCCGGTGCATGGTCTCAAAGTTATCCAGGCGTCTGTTCGCGACGGTCAGCCGGTAAGCGATACGTTGAAGCAATCGCTAAGAAAGTTCGACTTGCCGCGTTTCACTTCGGGTCTGGCGTTGTCTTTGACCGTGAACGGTGTGCCGGATTATCAGTCGGTCAAACGGATCGCAGAAGGAGTCGCGGATATTCTCAAAGAAGCGGACGACCCCCAATGCCCACTTTATCTGACGTTGGATCTCGATATTGCAAAATCGCTTGGCGGCATGCTGAAGGACGAATTCAAAGTAGCCCGCGACATCATAGCGGTGGACGGCATCGAAGTGGGCGATTTGGACTACATCGACATCGGCGAATGTCTCGGGATCACGGAAGTTATCCCGGTCACGGTAAAATCGCTGATGTTTCCGACGAGCCACGCGGAGTAATAGTTTGTTGCCGTCAATTCGATTGGCAAACGGGGGCCTCGCGTGCTTGCGGGGCCTTCGTTTATTGGAAAGCAGAAGCCATCCCGACCGCGGATGTTGGTTCGCCTTTTTGGTTTGAGCCAAGAACTTCGTTGATGGCTGAGTATTTTTCTTTTCAAGCAGCCCTCTGTTTTTCCATCGCCCACGTCTTGGTCCGCCGTGGTTTGGTCCATTCGAACGCTCTCACCGGTTCGTTTGTCTCGTTAGCGACCAGCGCAACGGCCTTTTGGATGTTGCTGCCATGGTTCGCACCTCTATCGGCGTTGGAGGCGCCAGCCATCGGTTATTTCATCGCCGCCGGTTTTTTTGCCCCGGCGATCGGCCAAACTCTGGGTTACCTTGGGATGGAGCGGATTGGAGTCGCGCGTTCAATGCCCATCGTTAATTCAGCGCCTATTTTTTCCTCCCTGCTCGCGGTCTATTTCTTGGGGGAAGTGTGGGTGTTGCAGAATATCATTGGAACGAGCCTCGTCATCATGGGAGTGATCATACTCTCTTCAGGCAAGCCGGCGGAAGGTCAATGGCGAAAGCTGGATGTGATTTATCCGATTCTCGGGGCGCTGGCCTTCGGTATCTCGACCACCCTTCGAAAAACCGGCTTGATGGAGATCCAGATCCCGATCCTTGCGGCCGCGGTCACGGTGGGCAGCGCTTTTTTCGTGCTGTTGGCTATCATTCAAATGCGGGGAGGGCGCCAGGCGCTCAAGTTGAATCGGCAAAGCAACGGCTGGTTGCTCGGCGCCGCATTGGTAAACACCGGCGCAATTTTATCAGTTTTTTCCGCCCTCAACATCGGTAACGTTGTCAGAGTCGAACCGATAATTGCTTGCAATCCGTTACTGAGCCTTCTATGGACCGGCATTTTTCTCAAAGAACTCGAACGGCTCTCTGCGCGTATCGTACTTGGAGCGTTGGTAACCGTCACGGGCACGGTTTTGGTCGCGACAGTGAAATGAGATCGGGTGTGATCTTTCCGACTTATATTATTAGCGCAAATTTTGGAGTGGCCGGTAGCTATCCAAAACGGGGATTTGCTCGCGCCAAGACGCCAAGAACGCCAAGTCCGGAAGTTTAATTTCTTTGCGGCCTTTGCGCCTTTGCGCGAGATATTCCGAGTTTTGGTTGCGGCTTGGCCGGGCTCGGATGGTGGCGGTTTATGAAACTCAACGAGAATAAGTTTTAAGCAGAGCAAGAAGCGTTCAATGGCCCACTATTTCTCCTTTCTGGCAGCGCTGTTTTTCTCCATCGCCCATATCCTAATCCGCCGGGGGCTGGTTCATTCCAACGCCATGACCGGCTCGTTTGTCTCCCTCACGATAAGTGCGGTGATGCTCTTGCTGCTCGTACCGTTTTTCGTGCCCTACGCGGCGCTTTGGAATCCGGCCATCGGCTATTTCATTGCCGCAGGCATCTTCGCGCCAGGCATCGGCCGAACTCTCGGTTACGTCGGCATTGAACGGATCGGCGTGGCACGGTCCGTTCCCATTGTAAACTCTTCGCCTATTTTTGCTTCTATTTTCGCTGTTCTCTATCTGGGCGAACTGTGGGTTTACCAGAATATCATGGGCACATGCTTGGTGATTCTCGGAGTCATCATGCTCTCCATGGCCAAGCCGGCGGACAAACCATGGCGTAAAATGGACATTATCTATCCGGTTCTCGGCGCCATCGCCTTTGGGGTGTCGGCGAACTTGCGCAAGGCAGGATTGGACGTGGTGAACATTCCGATCCTCGCGGCGGCGACGACGGCCTCGACCGCGGCGCTGTTTTCCTTGGGTCTTTTGCATTTTCAGGGGGGAAAGGAGGTTATCAAGCTTCCGCGCCAGAGTGCCGGATGGCTGATCGCCGCCGGCATCATCAACACGGCGGCCATGTTGTCGGTGTTTTATGCCCTGAGCTTTGGCAAAGTCGTGATTGTCGAGCCGCTGGTCAGTTCCAATCCGGTGCTCACCTTGCTCTTAGCTGCGATATTTCTCAGAGATCTCGAAGCGCTTTCGCTGCGCGTTATCATGGGTGCGTTACTGACGGTGGCGGGAACCATTCTGGTAGTGACCGTCAGGTAGTCTGCGGGAGGCGGTTACAAACGGTCGTAAATTTGATACGAGTTAATAAACAGAAGGAGAGTGGATCATGTCCAAGGCGATGCAAGCAGAACGGAAAATGTGGAGCAAGCATTATACTTATGATGAGTGGATGGAGGCCCAAGGAATTCCTATCTATCGAGGCTATTACATCGAAGACTTGCGAACGTTGCAGCTCGGTTGGTGGGACGGGCGTCAGTGCAACTCCGCGTTTATCCAGTTGGTGGGCCAAGAGGGTGTCACCTCCGCGCGTGTGACCGAGATTCCCCCCGGCAAAACGCTAGCGCCGCTCAAGTTCGCTCTGGATGAGATTGTTTATGTGGTCGAAGGCCGGGGACTCACCACGATTTGGGCAGGCGAGAAACGGCCAAAGAAAACTTTCGAATGGCAGAAGCACAGCATGTTCCTGGCGCCTCACAACTATGCGCACCAGTTTAGCAATATGCAGGGCGATAAGCCGGTGCGGCTGCTGCACTACAACTACATGCCGCTGACGTTGTCCGGCGTGCGCGACGTGAACTTCATCTTCGGCAACTCCTACGAAGGACCCGATATCCAGAACGAGCTCGATTTCTATTCCGAGGCTAAGATGGTTGAGCAAAACACGCTGGACAATGCCTGGGGCCGAAGAGCCTACTGGTACGGCAATTTCTTTCCCGACATGCGAGCGTGGGACAAGCTTGACGCTAACGTCCGGCGCGGTGCGGGCGGCCGGAGCGTTTATATCCAGTTCCCCGACTCCGAAATGTCCTGCCACATGTCCGTCTTCGACGCGCGCTTGTATAAGAAAGCCCACCGCCATGGCCCGGGCCGGGTAATCGTGATTCCCGTCGGCGAAGGCTACTCGATCATGTGGGAAGAGGGAAAAGAGAAAGTCGTAGTCCCGTGGCACGAAGCCAGCTGCTTTGTGCCGCCCAACAAGTGGTTCCACCAACATTTCAACGCCGGCGGCGAGCCCGCGCGTTATCTTGCGCTGCACCCGCCCATGCAGTTCCACGGCCACGCGGAAAAAGTCGAAGACCGCGCTAAGGATCAGATCGAATATGTGAACGAGGACTACTGGGTGCGGGAAAAATTCGAGGATGAGC
>DAIRFP010000137.1:0-13552 GCA_036794995.1 Thermodesulfobacteriota bacterium
CAAGAGAGTGCGGATCGCCCCCGGTGCAAACTGAACCGCACTTTGCCTTGACAATCCTGCAGATCCTAGCCTACTAATCCAAGCGCATCTATGACGGCTCCCAACCAACTGCCATTTGCACGGATCTTATTTGGCTCCAAAGATGGATGCTTTATCGGCGCGTGTTCTGATAGCCGCGCTTTCAAGAGGAGGGCTGTGATGACATTGAAAAGAGTTAGGCTTTGGCTTGCCATGATCGTTACTGCCTTTTTGCTGCAGCTAAACCACGCAGGCGCGCAGGCGCCCTTCTATCAGGGAAAAACGATTACTATCGTTCAAAGCCGAACTCCGGGAGGAACCGGGGACGGTTACGTTAGATCCTTGATTCCGTTTCTCGAGAAGTATATCCCCGGCAATCCGCACATCGTAACGGAGTATATGCCCGGCGCTGGCGGTCGAACCCAGGCAAATCACATGTACGGGGTCGCGCGGCCGGATGGGCTGACCATCGGCTCCGGATCAGGCGGTATCATCACGAACGGGATTCTAGACACCGTCGGTGTCCGCTACGACCTGGACAAGTTCATCTACCTCGGCTCGCCCCGCAGCGACACACAACAGATCTTCGCCACCAGAAAAGATGCCGGCCTCGGCACTTTGGAAAAGCTTCGAACCACGCCGGGGATTCGAATCGGCGACCAATCCGTGGGTTTTACCACCTACGTCGACGCGCGGCTTTTCGCCTATTTGATCGGGCTCAAGGAGCCAAAGTTCGTCGTCGGCTATTCGGGGCGCGAAGTTGACCTGGCCCTGATCCGCGGCGAAGTCGATGCTCGGGCTACGCCGATCCATAACGTCCTGACGCGGAACCGAGATTGGATTGAAAACAAGCTGGTGGACTTCCATGCGGTGATCGAGGTCCCCAAGGGAGACAAGCACCCGCAGTTCCCGAATCTTCCCGATCTGGAAACTTTCGCTAAATCGGAGAAGGAGCACAAACTGCTGAGAATGCACCGGGCTTTCCGTCTTGTGGGCGCGCCTTTTTTTCTCCCTCCGGGTACGCCCAGCGACCGGGTACAGATTCTCCGCGAAGCGATGCGCAAGACCTTCAACGACCCGGAATTTCACGTGTCCTACAAAAAGCTGGTGGGCAACGAAGCTGCTCCGCTAACGGGAGAAATGCAGGAAAAAGCCCTCCGGGACCTGACGCGGGACCCTGAAGTTGTCGAACTAATGAAAAAGATCACGGGCGCAGAGCCTCTGCCGCCGCGCTAAGAGATGCCTTCTTCAATCTTGCCGGGCTTGCCTCTCCGCAGCGTGCTGGGGTTGGTTCATCGGCAACCTCGCCTGCAGTGTCTTCCCGCGGTGCATGCCATAGGATTGCAACGCCGATGACGGCCGCCAGTACCGAGGCCGCGAACACCGCTATCTTGGCGGCGGCGAAATCACCGGGAACCGGGAATGCCTGGCCGGCGATGAACAACGACATCGTAAAACCTATGCCCGCCAACGCGCCGGCGCCTGCAAGCTGCCGCCACGAATAGGCGTTGGGCTTTTGCGCAAGACCCAGCCGCACTGCCAAAGCGGAGGCCACGATGAATCCCAGTGGCTTGCCGATCACCAGCCCGATCATGATCGCCAGCATAAGCAGTTCACGACCGCTGAAGACATCCGTGGTTATAGCGACGCCGGCATTGGCCAGCGCGAATATCGGCAACACAAGATAACTCGATCGCAAACCGACGGTGCGCAACATGCGGTCCGCCGGAGACTCCAAACGATCGTGAATCGCATCCAACGCGCGCAGCGCAGGCACCGACGGCCCCTGGCGGTACTGCTCTCCACCATGGCGCGCCTCGGCCGCCAAAATCGCGAGAGTCTTGAAGTCCGGCGGCGGCCGCGTTGGAATGAAGGCCGCCAGTAAAACGCCGGCCAGGGTTGCGTGCAAGCCACCGCCATAAACGCAGGCCCAGAGCGCCACGCCCAACAAGACATAAACCGACGCGCTATAGACGGCGGACCGGTTGAGCAGCGCCAGCAGGGCGGTGATCACCGCCGCCGCCGCGAGATAACCCAAGTGCAAATCCCCGGAATAGAAGATTGCCACGACGATGATGGAGCCGATATCGTCGACGATCGCCGCGGCGGTTAAAAAGATACGCAATTCTATGGGCACCCGCCTTCCCATCATCGCAATCAACGCTACCGCGAAGGCGGTGTCCGTGGCCATCGGCACGCCCCAGCCCATGGACCATGGGCCTTCCGGGATGACCAGCCGATAAAGCAGCGCCGGCGCCACCATGCCGCCGATGGCCGCCGCAATCGGCAACGCAGCGGACCGCCAGCTAGCCAGATGACCGACGGTGAATTCGCGTTTGATCTCAAGGCCCACGACGAGAAAGAACACGGTCAACAGACCGTCGTTGACCCAATGGAGCAGGGACATGCGGAAAGCGGATGCGCCGAACGTAACACCGAGATACCGGTGCCAGAAGGCATCAAAGGCAGGGCCAATCGCTGAGTTGGTGAGAATGACAGCCAGCACCGTCGCCAGCAGCAACAACACCCCGGTCGAAGGCGCCCAGCTTGCAAAGCTGAGGGCGGCGATCCGCACGCGATATCCCAGCGGTGCGAGCATCGCATCGGTGAAGGAATTTTCGTCCCAGGGGCCATCGTAGCGGCGGCCATTGATAAAGAAGGTTGGCGTGAATTGCACGCCACTGGCGCGGGCGCTCTCGACATCGAGATCAACCCTCGCCTTGGCCTCCGCTGCCTTTCCATCCTGGTGCGCCAAGCCCAATTGATCGGCCACCGCGCCGAGATCGTTCTCAGTGAGCGTTTCCGAGCGCGTCATCAGCGCGACGTGCGCGTCCCAGAATGTTTCTGCATCATCGGCGGTCTCCACCAGCTCGGCGGCACGCCGCGCGAGGTCACTGCCGGTGACCGGCCGATGACGGAACACGTAGCGCACGCGATCGCCCAACTGACCGCGGACTTCGGTAATGCGCTCGTTGGCCGCGCGGCAATGAGGGCAATCGTAGCTGCCATACTCCACCAAGGTGATCGGAGCATTGCTTGAGCCGAGAATATGATCTCGGGTATCGTCCACAGGACGATCGAGACGATGGTTGATTTCCTCTAGGCCAGACATCTCAACTCCAAAGTCAATCCGCCTTTCACGCCACGATCATGCGCCGAAACCGCCATCGATCTTCAAGCTGGCACCGGTGACGAAAGCAACTTTACCTGCGAGTGTTCTGTCCATCTTTTTCTTTCCCGTACCCTTGGTTTATGATTCTAAAGAGTCCGTATTCCGATCTCCGTGTCTCCCCTTCTCCAAGTCTCCTTGTCTAAACTTGCGCCATGCCGCCATCGACGAATAAGTCGATGCCGGTGATGTAGCTACTGTCATCCGAGCCGAGGAAGACCACTACCTTGGCGATCTCGTCCGGGGTACCCACGCGCCCCAGGGGAGCCGTGGCGGCGGTTTGCGCCTTGGTCTGCTCGATTTGCTCGTCGCTCATGCCCAACTCGTTCTTGTAACCGGGCGTGATAATCACGCCCGGGCTGACCACGTTGACCCGGATGCGCCGGTCTTTCAGATCGACGGACCAGCTCCGCGCGAAGGAGCGCAAGGCCGCCTTGCTCGCGGCGTAAACGCTGAAAGCCGGCGTTCCCTTAATCGAAGCCATCGACCCGTTGATCACGATGGCTGCTCCGTCGGACATCAGCGGCAGTGCCTTTTGCACGGTGAAGAGTGTGCCCTTCACGTTGATACCAAAGGTCTTGTCGAAGTGTGCCTCGGTGATCTGCCCCAGCGGCATGAACTCACCGAGACCGGCGTTGGCGAAAAGAATGTCGACACGCCCTTTCTGCTCACGGACCGTGGCGAAAAGTCGATCAATGTCGGCGAGCTTCAAAACGTCGCCTTGCACCGGCGTCACGTTCCGGCCGATCTCCCGCGCCGCCGTCTCGAGCTCGTTCTGCCGCCTCCCAGTGATAAAGACATGCGCCCCCTCCGCGACAAAACGCTTTGCCGTGGCGAGCCCGATGCCGCTATTGCCGCCGGTGACGACCGCGACTTTGCCTTCCAGTTTGTTCAACATAGCCTTTCCTTCCTGGATTGTTTTGCTGCGTCAGGCGCGCACACGGGTTCAGAATGTTTTGGAACCAATTGAAGTATTTGAACGATGCAGTTTTTCGGACGCAAACCGCGTTCGGTTAGCGCCCCACTTGAACCAATTGGGGCGGAAATTTGTTCAAGCATCTGGGACCGACAGGCGTAATCACAAAGCTATCCGCCAAAAATAGACCCCGGGTCTCCTGCTTATCGATGATGTGCATCTGCAAAGTGAACATCATGCCGGGTTTATAAACCAACCTGCCCTGCTCGTCGTAGAGATAGCGGTCCTCTGCGCTCTGCGGCCGGTCGGGTCCGATCTGAGGCTCGTGGCGCGGGTTGGCACCGAGCATTCCTTGAAGGTAGCCGCCGTAGACGTCGTAGCCGGTGTCATGAATGAACTTGCCCGCTGCCAAAGAGTCGGCGCTGGTTTTGTCCGGCCAGAGAGTCGCCGCGACGCTTTTGTAGCCTTCCAATGCAAGGTCGAACATTTCTTGAAATTCTCGCGTCGGAGGGCCGGTTAAGATGGGCTTTCCGGTTTGCGACTCGTAGCCGTTGTAAAAAATCCCCAGCTCGTTGTTGATGATGTCCCGGTCGCCGACGATGCGGCTCACCGGCCTCGGCCGCTGGTCGTTAAGATCCGGGTCCAGCATAGGCGCCGAGGCGAGCTGGATCATACCCATCTCACCGCCCGCTCTCATAACCGCCTCGTGCACGATGCCGAAGACCTCGCCTTCGGTCATTCCCGGCTTGACCCGCTCGGCCATCGCGGTGATTCCGACGTCGCCCAGCTCCGCGGATTTCTCCAGGGCATCGATCTCTTCCGCGCTCTTGATCAGCCGAACAGCAATGAATTCCTTGGTCACGAAGACAAACTCGGCCTGGGGCAGTTTTGCGGTAAAAAAGTCCCAGTGATTTTTCGGGATGGAAGTGTAGGGATCGTATTCGACGATGCCCACCCTGCCCTTGTCGTAGCCGCGCTCTTGAATCGTCCCTACGATGGCCGTCAACACACTGGGATCGCCCACGATGATTTCTCTCACCGCGGTGCGCGCCAGCATGGCGCCGGCCAGCGAATGACCCGGTCTGAGAATCACACAGGGGTCGCCCTCCTTGGGGAAAAAACAATAATTGGCCATCTCAGCTTTGCCGATCATGTTGGTGACATAACGGAAATTAAACCAGAGTCTCCCGTAGGCTGCTGAACCACCGATGATCAAAAGGCAATCGAGTTTCAGCTCCCGCATCATTTTCCGGATATTCTCGTAGCGCCGCTGGTACTCGGCGCGAGAAAACCGCGGATAGGGAAAGCGTTTGTGCAAGCGCTCCAGTTCTGCTTCAGACAGCAGCATCTCTCATGACCCCCCGTCGCCTCCCAGGCGCCTGCACAGTGCCAAATCAACCACTTCTTCGGTTTTGATCTGCGACGCCTTTGGGTTGATCCCCAGTTCCACCATGAGCTTGAGAACCGACCGTACCCCCGGCACCGTGGGACAAATGTTGCGCGGCAGCTCTTCCACGATGTCGAAGTAAGCGGCCTCGATTCTATCCGGATTCGCTACCTTGAGGTTCTTGGCCATAGTTTGCAGCACGCTCTTCTTGTTCGCCGGGTTACGGATATAGTTGACTGCGTCCACGTTGGCGCGCGCAACCCGCTCGACCATTTGCCCATTGGACCTGAGAATCTTCCGCGTCGTGACCATGCCGGTCGCCTGGAAAGGGATATTTAGCTTCGCCATATCGAGAAGCGAAACGAACCCTTGGCTCACCGCGGTCTTTGCCAATTCCGGTGCGATCACGGTTGCCTGCACATTGCCGGTCTGCAAAGCCGCCAAACGGTGCGGCTCCTCGCCCATGAAAAGCAGCGCGATATTATCCCGGCGCGCGTTGAGTCCCATGTAATCGAGGGCTACATGAGCCCCCAGCGAAGCCAGGCCGGCCTGGCTGGCGCCGATGGCCACCTTCTTCCCTTTCAGATCCTCGGGCCGTTTGATGCTAGGATGCGCAACCATTTCGTAGCGAACATTGTTTTGGTTGCCCAGAAACATCACCATGTCCCCGCCGGCAGCCACCGCATTGATGACATGGGTTGGGCCGATGAATCCGATCTGCACTTCTCCGGCAAGCATTGCTTGCGCCGCCCGGGTGGCGATGATGAACACCGGCTCGATTTCGACATTGTGTTTGCGAAAAAAACCCTGTTCTCGCGCCACCCACGTGGAAGTCATATAGGCATTGATGGCGCCATAGGCGAAAACAGCCTTAGAAGGCGATTCCGCCCCCGGGCTTGGGCCGGGAGCCAATAGTCCGATCAGAAGGGTCAAGGATGACAGCCGAATCACGTTCACCTCACTTTAGATTGTAAAGCCGCGCGCAATTGTCCAGGAGAATCTTGCGTCGGGAACTGTCGCTCAGGTCTTGGATCTCGAAAAATTCATCCAGTGCATGAGGAAAGTGCGCGTCGATGTGCGGGTAGTCCGTCGAGATGACGATATTGTCGTCGCCGATGCGCTTGATAACGTCGCCGACGAGATACTCGTCCGGGTCGACAGAGATAAAGCATTGCTTGAGAAAATAGTCGCTCGGCGGCTGCGACAAGGGCACGTCCGCCAAGGGGCCGTGCAGTTTGGCCCGCTCATCCAGGCGGTAGAGCAGCCACGGCAGCCAGGCGCAGTTGCCTTCCAGGAACCCGACTCTCAACGCGGGGAATTTTTCCAACACGCCGCCGGCGCAGAACTCGGATACTGCCAGAATCAATTCTACAGGGTTGCGCAACGCCAGGGCGACGATGTTTGCGTTGGGATGTCCGAAGAGTTTGTTCGCCACTTGATCCTGTTTCGGACGCGCCGGTGGATGGAAGCACAGTGCCACGCCCAGCCTTTCGATTTCCGCCCAAAGCGGATCATAGTAACGATCATGGATGTACTTGCCGTTGATCGGCTCGGGACACAACGATAACGCAGTTACGCCGAGCTGGTTCACGACCCGCCGCACCTCTTCGATAGCGAGATCGACGTCGTGGAGGGTGATCAAGGCCGAGGCCTTCAGCCGGCTCGGATTCTCCTGACAAAACTCGGCGATCCAACTGTTCCACGCGCGGCAGAGATCGTTGGCGTATGCCGGCTCCAGAGTCTCGTCGCAATGGAGCGGCGACGTGCGAAACAGCACGGCCACATCCAGGCCTTCCATATCCATGGCCTGCACTTGGGACGGCGCATCGTAGTCCCGCGCCACGGCAAAGTCGTAACGATCCGCCACCTGCTTTTGACCGTGCTCGATCACGTCCGTGATGGCTCGCAGCTTGGTTCCGCCGCCGAGCCGGAATTCCACGCGACCGTGCTTGCCGTTTCTCTGTCCCCGTGGAATCCGCTCCCCCCACCTTGGATTCATATACCTTTCGTAGAGGTCCGCGGAATCGTATACGTGCATATCGCTATCGAAAGCCGTGAAGCCGTGCTTCGCCATTTTGCCGCTCCTTTCGCTGGACGTTTAGAGCTAAAACCTTTGCTCTGAAGCTGATCGAGAAAGCGGCTGTCCGGGCTGTCCTCCGCCTTCATTCTTTAGGTCTTACCGCGCTTTGATTCCGAGTTCTTTTTGAACTTCCCGGAGCAGGTTCAATTCCGCGACTTCTGAGTTGCTAACCGCTCGGTCGATCTTCATCGCTTCTCGTCCCTGATCGATGACAAGTTTGAGACCATTCTCCGGTATGCTGCCGTCTTCACTGAAGATGCGCCATGTCGCATCGTAAGTAGCCATAGCGCTGTCCCGATCGATGCGTATCCAGTCCATCATCGTCTGAATCGTTCCTTCTCGATTCTGCCGCACAAAGCGATTGGCGCGGAGAGCGGCTTTGATCATTTGTTTGACTTCCTCCGGTTTTTCCTTGATTTTTTTCGTATTGACGCCCAACCCGGTAAACGGCAGCCTAAAATGCTCGAAGAAACGCGACAACACATTGAAGCCGAATCTGATGGCTTCCGAGTCCGTCGGTGGCGAAAGTACCGCGACATCTACTATCCCCTCTCGCAGCGCCGTGTAGCGCGCCCTTTCAGCCCCAAGCGGGATAATCTTTAATTCCCGTTCCGGATCCAATCCGCCTTGTTTAAGCATCATTCGCGCCGCTACGTCGGAGGTTGCGCCATAGGTACTCACCGCGAGGGTTTTTCCCTTCAAGTCTCTTAATGTCTTGTATTCCGGCCGGGCGATCAACAAATGCGTCGAGCTGTCCATATAGCTCGCCACGACTTTCATCGGCATTCCTCGCATCGCGCCGCGCACCACCGAAGCGAATATCATTGTATAATCGATATCCCCCGTGCTCAGCGCGGTGACCGACACGTTGGCGTTCATGCGGATGACTTCAACATCCAAGCCTTCATCCTTAAAAAAACCGCGCTTGGAGGCGACGCCGGTAGTAAGAAAGGAAACGTCCAAAGCCGAGATCGACAGCCGCACTTTGTCCGCCGCCGCTGACGGCGACGAAAGCAATAAAAAGCATACAACGATCATCAAGGAACGTCTCATGGCTGCTCCCGTTCTGTCAAAATTCACCCGCCGATTTCTTTGGTCACAGCGCGGAGAATCGAATAGTCCACGATGTCTTTCACCGCAAGTTCCCGCTTGCTGCCGGTTTCTTGCTTCGCTTCTTCCAAAAGATTTCTGAGGTCCGCATCGCTGACGGTGCCGTCCTCGGTCAAGGTCTGGATCATGATCCTATAGGTTTCCTCCGCGGTGTTGCCGTCCAAACTGTATTTTTTGGCAATGAACTCGGTGACGTTTTTGCGGTCCTCTTTGATCGCTTTCATCGTCCGGATAAAACCCCTCAGCATCTTTCTTGCTTGTTCCGGATGCTTTTCCACTTTGTCTTTCGACGTCGCCAGGCCGGTCAGCGGTTGCGACAGCACCTTGCCCGCGTAAATCAGTTCCTTGAAGCCCTTTTGCTTCATGCGAAAGTTCCAGGGCACGGGCATGATCGCGGCCTCCACCGAGCCGGTTTCCATGGCGGCCATCCGCACCGACGCCGCGCCGATAACGATCAACGTCACATCTTTATCCGGGTCGACTCCGAGGGCCTTGAGCGAAGCCCGGGTTGCCGCAGCGCCGGTGCCGCCCAGAGAAGCCACCGCGACCTTTTTCCCTTTCAGGTCCTGCCCCGATTGAACCTTCGGGCTGCCCATCAGATAAAAGAACACGCTCTTGAAATCATGGGATAGCACTTTCATCGGCACGCCCCGCACAGCTGCGAAAAATGCCGTGCCCGCGCCGTAGAGATAATCCACGTCTTTGCCGCTGACGATGGCACTCACGGCCAGGTCGCCACGCAACACCCGGAACTGCAGCTCGATCCCCTCCTTGCGGTAGAATCCTTTCTCGATCCCATAGAGCAAGGGTGCGATACTGATGCTTTCGCTGGAATGAGTGATCAGCAGTTTTTCCGGCGTTTGGGCGCTCACCGGAGTCTGCCAAGCAGCCACCATTAGAGCCACGATACCAGGAACAATCCATAGGTGTTTCAAGTTTTTCGATTCTACCTTTCGCGTAGGGTCTGAGAAATTTGACAAGCAGGACTGCTTCGGCTAACTATCGCATTTAACCTTTGCAGCGATCCGAAGATAGCAAACAAATCGCCGTTTAGGCAATACAAGGAACGGCTTTCAAAACTCGCCAAATCGGCCTAACATGACTGCGGACGGAGAAATTAACCGACGGGGGTCCCATGAGCGCACTCAACAAAAGTATCGAAGAGCTCGATCAGCGGCTCGCGGAAAAGTGGATCTCGGGTATCTGGCGCATACCCGCCGGCGCGCGGCCCGGCGACCCGAAAACCAAAGTCCAACCGCACCTGTGGAAGTGGGCCGATGTATACGACGGCCTGGTTCAGGCCCGCGATCAGATCAGTCTGGAGAGCGGGACATCGGAGCGAAGAACACTGCGGCTGGTCAATCCCGGCCTCCGGGATAGCGAAATGACCAGCCACACCATGCTGTTCGCCTTTCAACTTATTCAGCCCGGCGAAGTCGCTCCACCCCACCGTCACACCATGGCCGCTATTCGGTTCATTCTCCGAGGCAACGGCGCCTACACCAACGTGGGCGGCGAAAAGATGGTCATGGAGGATGGCGATTTGATTCTGACGCCGCAGTGGGCTTGGCACGAGCATGCCCACGAAGGCGCAGAACCGGTGGTCTGGATCGACGGGCTGGACGTTCCATTCATCCAGTCGCTCCAGGTGATTTCCTTCGAACCCTACGCTGAGAAAAGAATTCCGGTTCAGAATAGCCGCTGTGATGCCAGCGCCTACGGTATGGCCCGGCCCGTGACGACGGAGGAGAGCCAATCAACCGCGCCGCTCCACTACCATTGGCGCGATATCTATCCGGCGCTCAAGCGCCTGGCCGAGGGCGCGCCTCATCCCTACGAAGGCTACGCGATGGAATACGTCAACCCGTTAACCAGCGGTCCGACTTTGCCGACACTTTCCTGTTGGATCCAACTGCTCACGCCCGGCCAGCGCACCCAGTCCCATCGCCACACGAGCACCGTGCTCTATCACGCCTTCCGTGGCAGCGGCACGACGGTTATCAACGGCAACCCTTATCATTGGGAGGCCGGCGACTCTTTCGTGGTTCCGCTCTGGCACTGGCACGAGCACGCCAATACTTCGGCCAGTCAGGATGCGATTTTGTTCTCGATGAACGACGCGCCGATCTTGAAGCCCTTCGGTTTATATCGCGAGCAAGGTCCCGGTGAATCTCATCTAGGACTTTAACTTGGCGGCCACTGTTTACATATAAAGTAAGACTTTAAGTTAAGCAGCGCGCAAGTTTAGCTCTTCACCCGGCCTTTTTTGGCTTTTTCTCCGGTTGCGAAATATTCGCCGCGCACCGCCATCTCGGCTTCTTCCTCGTCCTCGGCTGTCCATGCCCCGAGGCTGTAGCCAAACCACGGCATTCGCGGCTTGAGTTCGGGAAACCCAAGCTCCTCCCAGATCTCTTTGGCGTTTTCCATAAACTCCTGGCGCGGCAAAGAGACCGGTGGATAGGGCCAGGGCCGCGTGGCATCGATCAACAAAGCCGAAGTCGACGCGACCCGTGCTACATGGGGCGGAACCCCCGGAGGATAAGCCGAGGGATCGAGGCCGGGAGATTTTCCCTTGGCGATAGCTACGTCTTGATCGGGCCTCACATTGAAACAGATCGCCCAGTTAATCATGCCGGGGTCCCAGATGTCGATGTCCTCGTCGACCGCAACACAGATCTTGGCGTAGCTACCCACGAAGCCCGCGCTGGCATTGAGCGCGCGCCACACGTCCGACGTGCTGGGCTTTTTCATCTTGATCACGCAGTACGCTTGGCCGCTGCCGCTCACTTCGTCGTGGATGGCGACGTCCATCACCGCCGCATTGCCGCTATCGAAACGAAGATATTTGTAGATGACTTTTTCCGTTCCGGTATGCTTGATCTTGCTGCTTTCGCTGGGTGGAAACTGGCTCATCAGCGCCGTATAGATCGCCTCGCGCCGATGGGTGATACAGGTAACATCCATGAAGGGAGAAACCCCGCGCTGTCCCATGTACCCGGGATATTCGCCAAAGGGCCCTTCCGGTTCGATCCATTCAGTGGAGATTTTGCCTTCGATAACGATTTCCGCGGTGGCGGGAACCAGCAAGTCCACGGTCCGGCAGCGTGTGACTTCAATGGGTTCCCCGGCGAGGCCACCCGCGAGGCGATACTCGTCGAAATCATAGGGCAGCTTTGACGTCGCCGCGTAGGCGATGGCGGGCACCACCCCAATCACGATAGCCGCTTCCAGCGGCACACCTTTGGCCTTGCACTTCTGCCAATGGGTGCCCATGTGCTGGCTGAGAAACAGCCCGCCGTTTCGGTTCGGAGCTTTGATCTGACTGCGGTAATTGCCGATATTGTAGATTCCTGTGTCCGGATCTTTCGTCACCCAATTGGCCGACGTCAGATAAGGCGCATTATCAAAACCCGGCGTCGAAATCGGCACCGGAAGCATGTCCAAACCGTGGCCGTTCAACAGATCGTCGCCTTGCCAGATCACCTCCTGCACCGGACCGGAGCCGACTTGAACGGGCGAGATCGGATGCAACTGCGCCTGGGTCCAACGTTCGTGAATCTGTTCCGGCTCGCACTTGAGACCGATGCTGTAAATCTCCGTGGAGGCCGCCAACGTCCCGACTGATACCGGCATAGAATATCTTTTGCCTTTGACATCGATAACGTTCTCAAACAGAAACGCCTTGCGCTGGGCTTCCTCGAGCCCGCGAAATTGCCAACGCACCAAAGGCATCAGTTGGGTATCTTTATTGATTTGCTTTTTGACCCGGACCAGTTTGCCGCGCTCCTCGATGGCCTTTAAATGCTCTCTAACATCTTGGTAGTAATTTTTGTTTTCCATCAAAACTCCTTGTGCCTAACGCAATTCCACGAGCGGAAACTTCCGCGACCCGATCGACCGGTGCAAGCACCGTAGGATCGTTGACAAGCTCGTCTACAGTCGGTTAACTTCGCTCAGCGAAGTTTTTCTTTCAGGAAGGATCCAGTCGATGGCCGAACATATCAAAATGACCGCTCAGGAAGCAAAACAAAAAGCCGAGGCGATCAGAAAAATCATCCTCGACACTTACCATCAAGAGGTCAAACCTTCGCCCTTTTTTAGTGACCTTCGGGCCGGCACGTTATCACGGAAACGGCTCCAGGGCTGGATCACCAACTGGTATGCCTTCGCTCTCGAAGTCAACACCGGCATGGCCACCGTTTATCATCAGTTCGTCGGCTTCTTCAAAAGGCACCCGGAGTTGGAAAATCGGATCGCGCAAAAGATCGGCGAAGAATTTACCACCCCGGCCATCGGCGGCCACGCGCGCATGCTGCCGATTCTCGGCAAAGCCCTGGGCGTCCGCCCGGAAGAGATGATCGAGTGCGAATTGATCCCTGAAGCCCGCGGACTCGTCGACTTTTTCGTCCGTTCATGGATCGACATTCCGCTGGCGGAATGTTTCGCGGTGCACATGGAAGAAGAAATCTTCGGCTTCATCGCTCAAGACTTTCGTCAAAGCCTGCCGAAGTATGGGCTCACCGCCGACGATATGAAGTATTTCCGCATTCACGAAGAAGCCGATCTCGATGAGGAGCACGGCGGAACCAACCAAGCCATTCTCGAGGTGGCGCTCCAAGAGGGCTACGGCAACGAACGCGCCGGATGGCCGCTGGAATACTGCGGGCGCATCGCCGTGCAGATGATCGGCAACTTTTACGATGGCGTTTACCGGCGCTACGCTTAATCTGACAGTTTATTGAAACCTCTGATTGCAGGCTGGAGAGGAGACCGAGATGAAGTTTGGCGAAGAGATCGAAGAGCTTAACCGCTTGCTGCGCGGGCGCTGGGTTTCCGGGCTTTGGAATCTCGATCACGCCGAGCGTCAGTCCG
>DAIRFP010000011.1:0-46937 GCA_036794995.1 Thermodesulfobacteriota bacterium
GAGCGCCGGACTCCAAATCCGGTTGTTGCAGGTTCGAGTCCTGCCTGACCCGCCATCTCATCGCCTGGGGAGTTTTATGGGAGATTGGATCGAAAAAGTTCAAGACGGGTGCAGGCGCTTAATCGAGTTCTTCCGGGAATCCTGGCAGGAGCTAAAGAAAGTTCATTGGCCGTCACGTAAGGAAACGTACGCGGCCACCTTAGTGGTCATAATTGTGGTTATACTAGTTTCTATGTATTTAGCCTTGGTAGATCTGGCCCTAACCAAAGCTATTCAGTCGATTGTCGGCTAGTTGTTGGGTTTCCCTATGGCTAAACAATGGTACATCGTTCACACCTTTTCGGGGTATGAGCAGAAGGCCAAGGCCGCTTTGGAGGAACGAATCAAAGTGCTGGGTAAGCAACAGTACTTTGGCGAGACGCTGGTGCCAGTAGAGAAGGTCGTCGAGCTCGTTAAAGGAAAAAAGAAGACTTCTTCAAGGAAGTTTTTCCCAGGCTATATCCTGGTTCAGATGGAGCTCAATGATGATACGTGGCATGTTGTCAAGGAGACGCCGAAAGTCACCGGTTTCGTTGGAGGCAGCACGAATCCACCCCCTGTCAGCGATGAGGAGGTTCGGACCATTACCCAACAAATGGAGGAAGGAGCAATCAAACCGAAACCCCGCGTGCTTTTTTCAGTCGGGGAGAATGTTAAGGTAGTGGATGGTCCATTTGCTGATTTCAACGGTGTGGTGGAAGACGTAAAGCCGGACAAAGGCAAGCTCAGAGTGCTGATAAGTATCTTCGGGCGAGCGACTCCGGTGGAGCTGGAGTTTGTTCAGGTGGAGCGGAACTAAAAGAAGGATCAAGAATAATGGCAAAGAAGGTCATCGGCGAAATCAAACTTCAGATTCCAGCGGGCCAAGCGAATCCGAGCCCGCCGGTTGGTCCGGCTCTGGGTCAGCGCGGTGTCAACATTATGGAGTTTTGCAAATCCTTTAATGCTGTGACGCAGTCTCAACAAGGAATGATCATTCCGGTTATCATTACGGTTTATGCGGATCGCTCCTTCACGTTTGTGACCAAAACCCCACCAGCGTCGGTGCTGTTAAAGAAGGCAGCCGGGATTGAAAAGGGCTCAGCTGACCCTGGAAAGGTGAAGGTCGGCAAGGTTACACGCGCTCAGGTTAGGGAGATTGCGGAACTTAAACTCAAAGATCTAACCGCAAGAGATCTGACAGCGGCGGAAAAATCAGTGGAGGGTACAGCCCGCAGTCTCGGCTTGGAGGTCGAGGGTTTATAGGGGTTAGTATGGATGCGGGCTGGTCCAGTGATAGTACGCCGGACGATTGCAGTTTTGCCGGATCAAGGGCGGTCTAAAGGAAAAATATGAGCGGAAACGGGAAATCATACCGAGCCGCGTTGGCGAAATTAGACCGTAGCCAGCGCTACCTTTTGGAAGACGGTCTTAGTCTCGTGAAGGAAACGGCTCGTGCCAAGTTCAACGAAACCGTTGAGATGGCTGTGCGGTTGGGTGTGGATCCAAGGCAAGCAGACCAGAATGTCCGGGGTACGGTAAGCCTCCCGCACGGGATGGGGAAAACCGTCCGAGTGCTTGCCTTCGCCAAGGGTGAGAAAGAAAAAGAGGCCCAAGAGGCTGGAGCGGACTTTGTCGGTGCTGAGGATCTTATCAAAAAAATCAGTGACGGTTGGTTTGACTTCGACAAGGCAGTGGCGACTCCTGACATGATGGCGGCCGTGGGGCGCATCGGCAAGGTTCTGGGTCCAAGAGGGCTCATGCCCAACCCCAAAACCGGCACGGTTACGGTGGATATCGGCAAAGCGGTTAAAGAGATCAAAGCGGGTAAACTGGAATTTCGCGTCGATAAAGCAGGAATTGTCCACGTGCCGGTAGGAAAGGCCTCTTTCAACCCGGAACAACTGATTGATAACGCAAGGGCTGTCTTGGTGTCTATTCTGAGGGCTAAGCCCGCTTCCGCCAAAGGAAACTACGTTCGTGGCGTCACAGTATCAACGACTATGGGACCCGGAATCAAGATCGATCTTTCTCAAGTGCGCGCTATGGCTGCGTGAGATCCCACGCCTTTAGCCGGTAGGTTTGGTTTTCGAATCCATATTAGGAGTAGAGCATGGAGGAATTGGAAAGTGCGCGCGCGAGTCACAGTGAAAAAGCCGAGACGGTTTCGGTTGTTCACGAAAAATTCAAGACGGCCAAGATGGCCATCATTACGGAATACCGTGGCCTAAGCGTTGCCCAGATGACCCGCCTGAGGCGAGAGATTCGCGAAGTTTCAGGGGAGTATCAGGTTATCAAGAATACCCTGGTTCGCCGAGCGCTCAGGGGCACGAGTTACGACTCTTTGGAGCGCTTGCTCGACGGGCCAAACGGTTGGGTCTTCGCCTACGACGACCCGGTCGTGCTTTCCAAAGCTGTGGTCAAGTTTGCCGACGACAATGAGAAGCTGGCTATTAAGGGGGGTATCTTCGAAGGGCAATTTTTGGAGCCGGCCAAGGTCAAGGTCTTGTCCCAGATGCCGAGCAAGCCGGAACTTCAAGCCAAGCTGTTGGCGCTCATTCAGGCCCCGGCGACTCAGCTGGTTCGGCTGGTTCAAGAACCCGGGGCCCGGGTTGTCAGGTTATTGGAAACGTTGCGCAAAGAAAAGTTAGGCTGATGCCATCGGAGGATAGTGTTTTGCAATTAATTTAAAGGGGGAAGGTTATGCCAGAGGTATCCAAAGAACAGGTTAAGGACTTTATCAAGAACATGACGCTGATGGACGCGGCAGCTCTTGTTAAGGAACTCGAAGCAGAGTTGGGTGTGAGCGCGGCGGCGCCCGTTGCTGTTGCTGCTGCCGCCGGCCCCGCAGCTGCCGCGGCGGAAGAACAGACTGAGTTTAACGTCATTCTCACCGAAGTAGGAGAAAAGAAGATTCAGGTCATCAAGGTCGTTCGCGAGCTTACCGGTCTAGGCTTAAAGGAAGCTAAGGACCTTGTGGATGGGGCGCCTAAACCTGTCAAAGAGGGCGTAGCTAAGGCTGAAGCGGAAAGCGTGAAGAAAAAGCTCGAGGAGCAAGGAGCGAAAGTCGAGATCAAGTAATTTTCCGCTTTGCAGTTTTTTTCTGGTAATCGATGACGGATCAATTTCCGCAAGTTGGATAGAGGAGCAAGCATGGCATTTCAAGTGGCCCATAATCTACGTTTTCGCCGTAGCTTCGGTAGAATCAAGAAGATCATTGATCTACCTTACTTGATTGAGATCCAGAAGAACTCCTACGATCAGTTTCTGCAGCGGGAAGGCTCTCCCGCGCAGCGTCAGCATTTCGGCCTGCAGGAGGTTTTCAGATCAGTTTTTCCGATTAAGGACTTCAATGAGACGGCGTCATTGGAATTCGTGAGTTACGCGCTCGGAGAACCCAAATACGACGTTGAGGAATGCCATCAGCGAGGAATGACTTTTGCCGCGCCGTTAAAGGTGACGGTTCAATTGGTCTTGTGGGACGTCGATGCGCAGACCGGCGCGCGCAGTATTAAGAATGTCAAAGAACAAGAAGTCTATTTCGGTGAGATTCCCTTGATGACCAAGAACGGTACGTTCATGGTCAACGGCACCGAACGGGTTATTGTTAGCCAACTCCACCGTTCTCCCGGAGTTTTTTTCGAGCACGATAAAGGCAAGACTCACGCGAGTGGCAAGTTGCTCTATTCGGCCCGAGTAATTCCCTATCGGGGCTCCTGGGTGGATTTAGAATTTGACCCGCGGGACATCCTTTACGTGCGCATTGACCGACGGCGAAAATTTCACGCCACGGTCTTGTTGCGGGCCTTAGGCATGACCACAGAGGACTTGTTAAACTATTACTACCGAAGCGACACGATCACCTTCGACGGGCGCAAGCCGACTCTGTTGTTTAATCCGCAACACCTGCTCGGAGGAAAAGTTGGGTCGGATATACGAGATCCGAAAACCAATGACATCATCGTTAAGGAAGGCAAGAAATTTACCCGGCCGGTTCTGCGTCAGATGGAAAGCGCGAAGATCCGGCAGGTGCCGATTGCTTGGGAAGAAATTATTAGTCGAGTGGCCTCCCATGACATTGTCGATCCCCAGACCAAGGAAGTCCTGCTGGAATGCAACCATGAAATCACACAGGACAAGCTTGATCTCATTCGCGACCGAGGAATTCATCAGATCGAGGTTCTGTTCATTGAGGAATCCAACGTCGGACCTTATCTTCGCAACACGCTACTGCAAGATCGCATCCGTTCTCCCCAAGATGCTATCATAGAGATCTACCGACGCCTCCGACCGGGCGACCCACCTACGGTGGAATCGGCAACCAACTTTTTCAATAATCTGTTCTTCAATCCGGATCGCTACGATCTATCCAAGGTCGGCCGGCTCAAGTTGAACCACCGGCTTAAGCTGAGTGTGCCCTTGGAGCAAGGAACGCTGCGGAAAGAAGACATCCTCGAAGTGGTTCGTTATCTGATGGAGCTCAAGAACGGCAACGGTTCCGTCGATGATATCGATCATCTTGGTAATCGCCGCGTGCGAGCTGTCGGCGAGCTCGTGGAAAACCATTTCCGCGTTGGGTTGGTCAGGATGGAACGGGCTATCAAAGAGAAGATGAGTCTTCAGGACATTGAGACCCTAATGCCCCAAGAACTCATAAACTACAAACCTGTTTCTGCCGCACTCAAGGAGTTTTTTGGGTCCAGTCAGCTGTCGCAATTCATGGATCAAACTAACCCCTTATCTGAAATCACCCATAAGCGGCGGTTGTCGGCGCTCGGGCCCGGTGGATTGACTAGGGAACGTGCCGGCTTCGAAGTGCGCGACGTTCATCCAACGCACTATGGTCGAGTTTGTCCGATTGAGACTCCGGAAGGGCCGAACATCGGACTAATCGCATCTCTGACAACCTATGCGAGGGTCAATGAGTTTGGTTTTATCGAAACTCCGTATCGCGAAGTGGAAAACGGTCGGGTCACTGATCGTATCCGCTATCTGTCGGCTCTTGAAGAAGAAGACCATGTGATCGCTCAGGCGAATGCCCCCATCGACGGTCGGGGTGTCTTCACTGTGGATCTGGTGTCGGCGCGGAAAGGTGGCGAGTTTGTCATGGCGCGTCCAGAAGAGATCAATTTTATGGACGTTTCGCCGAACCAATTGGTGAGCGTGGCTGCTTCGCTGATTCCCTTCCTGGAAAACGACGATGCCAACCGGGCTCTCATGGGATCGAACATGCAACGGCAGGCAGTTCCCTTGCTGCGGACCGAAGCTCCTTTTGTCGGCACCGGTATGGAAAAGATCGTCGCGCGGGATTCCGGTGTTACCATTGTTGCCCGGCGTGAGGGTGTAGTGGAAAGCGTTGATTCCACTCGAATTGTGGTTAAGGCCGACAAGCCGTCTGGCGCGCGGGATACCGGCGTCGATATCTACAATCTGGTGAAGTATCAACGTTCGAACCAAAATACTTGTGTTAATCAACGACCGATTGTCGTCGTGGGTGACCCCGTGAAGGCGGGTGACGTAATCGCCGATGGGCCCTCCACGGAAATGGGCGAACTTGCCTTGGGACGGAATGTGGTTGTCGCTCTAATGCCATGGGGAGGGTACAATTTTGAGGATTCGATCCTGATCAGCGAACGGGTCGTGAAGGAGGATATCTATACTTCGATTCACATCGAAGAATTCGAGTGCGTTTCCCGCGACACCAAGCTGGGCCCCGAAGAGATCACCCGAGACATTCCCAACGTCGGCGATGAGGCGCTTACGGACCTTGATGAGAGCGGCATTATCCGTATCGGGGCTGAAGTCAAACCAGGTGATATCCTGGTTGGAAAAATCACTCCAAAAGGCGAAACTCAATTGTCGCCTGAAGAAAAACTGCTGCGTGCGATCTTCGGTGAGAAGGCCGGTGAGGTGAGGGACACCTCGTTGAGAGTTCCACCGGGAGTCGAAGGAACCGTTATTAACGTAAGGATCTTCTCGCGCAAAGGGTTGGGTAAGGATGAGCGAAGTAAGGCGATCGAAGACGAAGAAATTACCAGGCTCAGAAAAGATCAACATGACGAAGTTCGGATTCTGCAAGAAGGGGCTCTAAAACGGCTCAAGAAACTACTTGTGGGCCGACGCCTAGCGGTTCGGCTGAGCGACGATGGTCGCAAGATCCTTTTTAATAAAGGGAAAGAATTGACGGAAGAAGATCTCGATCAGTTGCCGATGTCTTATTGGGGCGATATTCGAGTGGACAACGAATCGGCTGAAGGAGAACTCAATCGCATTGTCGAAAGCACTACGGAGCAAGTCACGCTGATCAAAGATCTTTTCGAAGATAAGATCGACAAGTTAAGGGGCGGGGATGAACTTCCGCCCGGTGTCATCAAGATGGTCAAGGTTTTCGTCGCCATTAAGCGGAAATTGCAAGTCGGTGACAAAATGGCGGGGCGCCACGGAAATAAGGGCGTTATCTCACGCATTCTGCCGGAAGAAGATATGCCCTATCTCGAAGACGGGACCCCAGTCGACGTCGTACTAAATCCCTTGGGGGTTCCCTCTCGAATGAATGTCGGACAGATTCTTGAAGCTCATTTGGGTTGGGCGGCGAGAAGTCTCGGACAGCAGATTGACGAGATGTTGCGCGCCCATAGTGACGACATCGATACACTCAGGCGACGACTCAAGGAGTATTTGAATACTAAGGAGGCGAGCGAACTGATCGAGGGAGCCAAGGACGCAGATGTTTTCAAGCTTGCGGAGAAATACCGCGATGGTGTCCGACTGGCGTCACCGGTATTCGACGGAGCCGCCGAAGAAGAGACCTTCAATCTGTTGAGAAAAGCAGGATTGCCAGCGACCGGCCAAGTAACTCTGTATGACGGTTGCACCGGCGAACCGTTCGATGGGAAGGTCACCGTGGGTGTCATGTACATCATGAAACTTCACCATCTCGTCGACGATAAGATTCATGCTCGGTCGACCGGACCGTATTCCCTCGTTACCCAGCAACCGCTTGGTGGAAAAGCCCAATTCGGCGGTCAGCGACTCGGCGAAATGGAGGTGTGGGCGCTGGAGGCGTATGGCGCCGCCTACACGCTTCAGGAAATGCTGACGGTCAAGTCGGACGACGTGGTCGGTAGGACGCGAATGTACGAAGCGATCGTCAAAGGAGACAATCTGCTTGAGCCTGGGCTTCCTGAGTCGTTTAACGTCATGGTTAAAGAGCTTCAAAGCCTAGGTTTAGATATCGATTTGGTGGAAGAAAAATAGGTAACCCCAGCGAGACGGAGTCGCTAAACCCGGAGGTGCCCTTTTATGGAAGATCTGTTCAATTTGTTCGAAAAGCCGAAAAACCCGGTGAGTTTTAATGCAATCAAAATCTCTGTCGCCTCTCCCGAAAAGATCCGCTCATGGTCTCACGGCGAGGTTAGGAAACCTGAGACGATTAATTACAGAACCTTTAAGCCGGAAAGGGATGGTCTTTTCTGTGCTAAAATTTTCGGCCCAACTAAAGATTACGAGTGCAACTGCGGGAAGTACAAAAGGATGCGGCATCGGGGCGTTGTCTGTGAAAAGTGCGGCGTCGAGGTTATTCAATCCAAGGTCCGTCGCGAACGTATGGGCCACATCGAGTTGGCGACGTCGGTGGTGCATATTTGGTTTCTGAAAAGCTTACCGAGCCGCATCGGCGCGTTGTTGGACATGTCGCTCAAGGAAATCGAGAAAGTTCTTTACTTCGAATCCTACATCGTTGTCGATCCGGGAGAGACGCCGTTGCAATACAAGGAGCTCCTAACCGAGACTCAGTATCGCAAGAAAGTGGAGGAGTACGGGGGAAAATTTGTCGCTGAAATGGGTGCGGAGGCCATTCGTAAGATGCTCAAGGCAGCCGACGTCACAAAACTTTCGGAGGATTTGCGACAGGAGATGCGCGACGCCAACTCCGAAGTGCGTCGCAAAAAGATGGCAAAACGATTGAAGGTCATTAATGCCTTTAGGAGTTCCGGCAACCGACCCGAGTGGATGGTTCTGGAAGTTATTCCGGTTATACCCCCCGATCTCCGGCCGCTCGTGCCGCTCGATGGCGGGCGGTTTGCCACCTCTGATCTCAACGATCTCTACCGCAGAGTCATCAACCGGAACAATCGTTTGAAGCGGCTAATGGAACTTAGCGCGCCGGACATGATCATTCGTAACGAGAAGCGAATGCTCCAAGAGGCCGTCGACGCTTTGTTCGACAATGGACGACGTGGCCGCGCGATAACGGGCCAAAACCGCCGGCCGCTCAAATCTCTGAGCGACATGCTCAAAGGAAAGACCGGGCGCTTCCGTCAAAATCTCTTGGGAAAGAGAGTCGACTACTCCGGCCGTTCAGTTATCGTTGTGGGGCCTGAACTCAGGCTTCACCAATGTGGATTGCCAAAGAAGATGGCACTGGAGCTCTTCAAGCCCTTTATTTATAACAAGCTCGAAGAACGCGGCTTAGTTACTACGATCAAGAGCGCCAAGAAGATGGTGGAAAAGGAGCGCCCAGAAGTTTGGGACATCCTCGATGAAGTCATCCGCGAGCATCCGATTCTCTTGAATCGCGCGCCAACGCTGCACCGATTGGGCATTCAAGCATTTGAGCCCATCCTCATTGAGGGAAAAGCAATTCAGCTTCATCCGCTGGTGTGTGCGGCTTACAACGCAGATTTTGACGGTGACCAAATGGCGGTTCATGTGCCACTATCCGTGGAGGCGCAAGTCGAGGCTCGGGCGCTGATGATGTCGACGAATAATATTCTTTCGCCGGCTAATGGTAAGCCGATTATTGTGCCGACGCAGGATATCGTATTGGGTCTTTACTATATGACCCGCGATAAACTTCATGCCAAAGGCAGCGGACGCATCTTCAGTAATCCAACAGAGGTTAGGATCGCCTATGACCAGGCTGAAGTGGATCTACAGGCGCCGATTACGGTACGGATAAACGACGAACGTATCGATACTACGGTGGGCCGAGTGCTTGTCTATGAAGTGGTCCCGCGAATGATCCCGTTCAAAGAAGTCAACCGCGTGATGAAGAAGAAAGAACTCGCCAACCTCATTGACGTCAGCTATCGACTGGCCGGGAACAAGGCTACGGTTATCCTAGCCGATCGGCTTAAAGACATTGGCTTCCGTCATGCGACCAAGGCGGGAATCTCGATTGCCATTAAAGACATGGTTATTCCAGCGAGTAAGGAGCAGTTGCTCAAGCAGGCCCATGATGACGTGCGTGAAATCGAAGAGCAGTACAAAAACGGTCTTATCACCGATGGCGAGCGCTACAACAAAGTCGTCGACATTTGGGCCGAGGTGACCGACCGAATTGCCGACGAAATGTTGCGCGATTTGGGTTCGGAAAAAATGACCGATGAGTCCGGTCGGGAGATTTCGGTGCCAAGTTTCAACCCTATTTTTATGATGGCCGATTCCGGGGCTCGTGGTAGCGCACAACAGATACGCCAGCTTGCTGGTATGCGTGGGTTGATGGCGAAACCTTCCGGCGAAATCATCGAGACGCCGATCACGGCAAATTTTCGCGAGGGATTAACGGTGTTGCAGTACTTTATCTCTACGCACGGCGCGCGTAAGGGGTTGGCAGATACGGCTCTTAAGACGGCCAACTCCGGTTACCTTACGCGGAGGCTCGTGGATGTGGCCCAAGACGCCGTCATCGGTGAGAACGATTGCGGTACCATGGACGGGATCGAAATCACTCCGCTCATGGAGGGCGGCGAGATCATCGAGCCCCTCGGAGATCGCGTTTTGGGTCGAGTCGCGCTCGAAGACGTCAAAGATCCATTTACCGGTGACGTGATTGTTAAGGCGAACCAGGAGATCGATGAGGAATTGGTTCAGCGAATCGAGGAAGCGGGAATTGAGCGGATCAAGATCCGGTCTGTGTTAACCTGTCAGTCGAAACGCGGGGTTTGTATCTTGTGCTACGGCCGTGATCTCGGACGAGGCCACATGGTTAACCTTGGCGAAGCGATCGGGGTCATTGCCGCGCAATCCATCGGTGAGCCTGGAACCCAGCTCACGATGCGGACTTTTCATATTGGCGGTACGGCAAGCCGAAGGGCGGAGCAAACCACATTAGAGTCCCGCAACGATGGTTTTGTGAAGTTTATCAATGTAAGCACAGTCACCAACAAGGAAGGCGATCTCGTGGTGATGAACCGAAACGGTGAAATCGCCATCGTGGATTTTCCCGAAGGCGAGAAAGGGCGAGAGCGGGAGAGGGAACGCTACCCCGTCGTCTACGGCGCGAAACTAAAAAAGAAGGACGGTGCGAAGATCAGGGCAGGGGAGCTGCTGGCCGAGTGGGATCCCTATACTATTCCGATTCTCACAGAGGTGGCCGGAGTTGTGAAGTTCGGAGACGTTGTTGAAGCCGTGACGATGGAGGAAAAAGTCGATGAACGCACTGGCTTGTCGACGAAGGTGATCATCGACTCCAAGGACATCGACAAACGACCGAGAATCTCCATTAAGGATGTCGACGGGCAGACGTCTCGTCTTTCAGTGACCTCCGAGGCTCGCTATCTTTTGCCGGTGGGGGCCCATATCAACGTTCAAGACGGTCAAACAGTCGACGCTGGCGATGTCCTCGCGAAGATTCCGCGGGAAACCACCAAGACCAAAGATATCACCGGGGGACTCCCCCGCGTGGCGGAGCTTTTTGAGGCGCGCAAGCCGAAAGAGTTCGCCGTTATCAGTGAGATCGACGGGATTGTTGCCTTCGGTAAAGATACCAAGGGCAAACGGAAAGTGATTGTAACGCCGGAAGTTGGCGAGCCCAGGGAGTATCTAATCCCCAAAGGTAAACACATCAGCGTTCACGAGGGTGATCGCATTCGGGCGGGAGAAGCACTTATGGACGGGTCTTCCAACCCCCACGACATCCTTAATATTCTAGGTGAGAAGGCGCTTGCCAAGTATCTTGTCGACGAAGTGCAAGAGATCTATCGCCTCCAGGGTGTTCGCATCAATGACAAGCATATTGAAGTTATCGTTCGCCAGATGTTGCGACGGGTCAGGATCAAAGAGGTCGGCGATACCGACTTCTTGATTGGAGATCAGGTCGAAAAGTGGCGATTCGAGGATGAGAACCAAAAGGCCATTAATCAAAACGGCAAGCCGGCCGTGGCGGAGCCGCTTCTTCTGGGAATAACCAAAGCTTCGCTTTCTACTGAAAGTTTTATCTCGGCTGCGTCCTTCCAGGAGACGACCAAGGTCCTCACCGAAGCGGCGATTCATGGGAAAATAGATCTTCTTTGCGGCCTCAAGGAGAATGTGATCATGGGACGGTTGATCCCCGCCGGCACCGGGCTGGCGAGATACTCCAAGGCGGAGATCGAGATGGAAGATCCGGAGGGCAGTGAGGGCGAGATTCCTCAAGCTGCCGAAGCCTAACCCCTTTGACAAGGATAGATTTATTTGTTAGTAAAAAGGTTTTTCTAGGGATAAGGAAAAGAGATTTAATTCCGCTTCCCAAATAACTTGAGCTGGCGTTTTGTACTTATGCCTACGATTAATCAATTAGTCCGTGAAAGCAGAGAGAAGCAGCGACGTAAGAACACTGCGCCTGCGCTACAAGGTTGTCCGCAAAAACGAGGGGTTTGCACGCGTGTCTACACATCTACCCCGAAGAAGCCGAACTCTGCGTTGCGAAAAGTTGCGCGTGTCCGGCTTACCAACGGAATCGAAGTGACCTCCTACATTCCCGGGGTCGGACATAATCTACAAGAACACTCGGTCGTGCTTATCCGAGGAGGCCGCGTAAAGGATCTTCCCGGCGTGCGTTACCACATCATTCGTGGAACTTTGGATTCCATCGGGGTTCAAGAAAGAAGACAGGGGCGCTCCAAATACGGAGCGAAGAAACCGAAATAGGGTAAAATGCCTCGAAAAGGGGAAGTTAGAAGAAGAGAAATTTTGCCTGACCCTAAGTACGGGGACAAACTGGTAGCTAAGTTTGTCAATACGATCATGGGTCGGGGCAAAAAGAGTGTAGCGGAGTCTATTTTCTACCGCGCGCTGAATATTGTTACGGCGAAGACTAAGGAAGATTCCTTGGGAGTTTTCAAAAAGGCGATCGAAAATACCCGACCCACGGTTGAAGTTCGTTCCCGCCGCGTCGGTGGCGCAACTTATCAAGTGCCCGTCGAAGTCAGGCCACCAAGGCGGGTTTCGCTGAGTATGCGTTGGCTGATCCAGTCGGCGCGTGACCGAGGAGAGAAATCGATGGAAGAAAAATTGGCTGGAGAGTTTATGGATGCAGCCAATAATCGGGGCACGGCGATCAAGAAGAAGGAAGATACCCACCGGATGGCCGAGGCGAACCGCGCCTTCGCTCATTACCGGTGGTGAATAGGATTCGAAATTTGGCAGGAAAAAGGAGGCGGTAGGACCGCCTCCTTTTTTTCCGGTGTGACAAAACGAGATGGCAAGAACAGTTCCACTAGAGAAAACCCGTAATATCGGCATTATGGCCCACATCGATGCGGGTAAGACAACCACTACGGAGCGGATCCTGTACTACACGGGGATCAACTACAAGATTGGTGAGGTTCACGACGGCACCGCCACTATGGACTGGATGGTGCAGGAACAGGAGCGGGGGATTACGATAACGTCAGCGGCAACGACCTGTCTATGGCGGGATCATCGTGTGAACATTATCGACACTCCTGGTCACGTCGATTTTACCATTGAAGTGGAGCGCTCCTTGAGAGTACTGGACGGGGCGGTGGCGGTTTTCTGCTCCGTCGGCGGGGTGGAGCCCCAGACTGAGACGGTTTGGCGCCAGGCTGACAAGTACAGCGTTCCTCGGATCGCTTTTGTTAACAAGATGGACCGTCTCGGGTCGGATTTTTTCAGAGTGCTGAAGATGATCGAGGATCGTCTGGGCGCTCGTCCCGTGGCGCTGCAACTCCCGATCGGGTCTGAAGAAAAGTTCGCTGGAGTGATCGATCTGGTTCAGATGAAAGCAGTGGTTTGGGAAGATGAGAGCTTAGGTGCTAAATTTCGGGTCGAAGCGATTCCTGAAGACATGATAGCCCAGGCACGGGAGTATCGCGAAAAACTCTTGGAGGCCGTCGCCGACTCTGATGAAAGCATCATGGAGAAGTACCTCGAAGGAAAGGAGATCGGTGAGAGCGAGCTGCGAAGAGGGATTCGTAAAGCTGCCCTCGCCATCAAGGTAATCCCTGTGCTATGCGGTTCGGCCTTTCGAAACAAAGGGGTTCAACCGTTACTGGATGCGGTGGTAGAGTACCTTCCTTCGCCTTTGGATATACCCCCGGTTAAAGGTATCAATCCGGAATCCGGTGCGCCGGATGAACGCCCCGCGAAAGATGATGCGCCGTTTTCGGCCCTTGCTTTTAAAATCATGACAGATCCATTCGTGGGGACGCTCAGTTTTTTTCGGGTTTACTCGGGTTCATTGACTTCTGGAGCGAGCATCTACAATTCAACCAAAAGCAAGCGGGAAAGAGTCGGGCGACTTCTCAAGATGCACGCGAACAAACGCGAGGAGATCAAGGAGGTTTTCGCTGGCGATATCGCGGCTGCGGTAGGACTCAAAACGGCCACAACGGGCGATACCCTTTGTGATGAAGATGACCCTATCGTTTTGGAGGCCATTGATTTTCCAGATCCAGTTATCTCCATCGCCATCGAGCCGAAGAGCAAGGCCGATCAAGAGAGATTGGGTTTGTCGCTTCAGAAGCTTGCCACTGAGGATCCTTCTTTTCGAGTTCGGACGGATGACGAAACGGGTCAGACGATCATATCCGGTATGGGCGAGCTCCATTTGGAGATTATCGTTGATCGCTTGTTGCGGGAATTTAACGTCGGAGCGAATGTCGGAAAACCTCAGGTAGCCTACAAAGAAACTATTCGCAAAGCGGTTGAGCAACAAGGAAGATTCATCCGTCAAACGGGCGGTCGGGGACAGTACGGCGACGTCTGGATCAAGCTCGAACCGCTAAAACCAGGGAGCGGGTTCGAGTTTGTCGATGCTGTTAAAGGCGGGTCGATTCCCCGCGAATACATTCCTGCGGTAGAGAAGGGTGTTCGTGAAGCGACTGAAAATGGTGCTCTTGCAGGTTACCCGATGGTGGACGTCAAGGTTACCCTCTTCGACGGTAGCTATCACGATGTCGATTCCTCCGAGATCGCTTTTAAGATCGCTGGTTCCATGGCGTTTAAGGAGGCGACACGCAAAGCGAATCCGGTTCTTCTGGAGCCCGTCATGGCGGTGGAAGTGGTGGTCCCGGAGTCTTTCATGGGTGATGTCATCGGTGACATCAGCTCGCGGCGGGGCAAAGTTCTAGGCATGGACACGCGGCCGGCAGCTCAGGCGATCGATGCGCAGGTTCCGCTAGCGCAGATGTTTGGTTACGCCACCGACCTCCGGTCCATGACGCAGGGAAGAGCGACCTACACGATGCAGTTTTCTCACTATGAACCGGTACCGGCGGCCGTGGCCGAAGGCATTATCGCCAAATTTGATGGCGGTGCGAAGAAAGAGATATGAACGAGAAGATCAGGATTCGGCTCAAAGCCTATGACCACCGCGTGCTGGACCAGTCGGTGGGAGAAATCGTCGAGACCGTCAAGCGCACGGGAGGAAGGGTTGCGGGCCCGATTCCGTTGCCGACTCGAATCGAGCGTTTCACAGTCAACCGGTCACCTCATGTCGACAAGAAGTCGCGGGATCAGTTCGAGATTAGAACGCACAAGAGACTGCTCGATATATTAGAGCCGACGCAGCAGACCATAGACGCACTGGGTAAGTTGGATATCGCCGCTGGTGTGGATGTCGAAATCAAACTTCAGTAAGGACGGAGATCGATCAACCTCTCTGCTTGGAATGCTTTTATGAAGGGGCTTATAGGAAAAAAAGTTGGCATGACGCAATTCTACAACGCGGAAGGCAATGTGATTCCGGTCACAGTTATCCAAGCCGGTCCCTGCGTTGTAGTGCAGAAGAAGGAAAGTACTAAGGACGGTTACAATGCTCTCCAGGTGGGTTTCGGCAGCAAAAAGAACCAGCGCGTTAATAAACCAGCCCAGGGCCATATGGCCAAGGCCGGCAAAGGCGCTTTCGAAGTCTTGAAAGAGTTTCGTGTGGACGATGTGTCGGAATATGAAGTGGGACAGGAGATCAAAGCGGCGGACTTGTTTAAGACCGGGGATCGCATCGATGTATCCGGAACGTCGAAGGGGCACGGATTCACAGGTGTAATCAAAAGGTGGTCTTTCGCTGGATTTCCAGGGTCCCACGGTACCCACGAATACTTTCGCCACGGTGGCTCCATCGGTAACCGCTCGTACCCTGGTCGGGTCCGTAAGGGAAAAAAAATGGCCGGTCACTGGGGTAATGAAAAGATCTCAGTGCAAAACCTCGAAGTTGTAGACATTCGAGTTGACGACAATCTCATGCTGGTAAAGGGCGCTGTCCCGGGTGCGAAGCAGGGAATTGTCGTTGTGCGGCGGGCGGTGAAGGGTTAATTCATGGAGCTTCACGTTATTCAGCCGCAGCTTAAGGAAGAGATATTCGGCGTGAAGACGCGGCCTCACTTACTGCATCAAGCGGTCGTGATGCAACTCAACAACCGTCGTGCGGGCACCGCGGCAACCAAGTCCAAGGGGTTCGTGCGTGGCGGTGGCAAAAAGCCGTGGCGACAGAAAGGCACGGGCAGAGCGCGGGCCGGTAGCATACGATCTCCGCTCTGGGTTGGAGGCGGCACAATTTTTGGCCCACAACCACGGGACTATTCGTTTCGGATGCCTCGCAGAGCGCGCAAAGAGGCCTTGCTTTCCGCGCTCAGCCAGAAGAATCGTGACGGCAAGATCATTGTCATCGATAAACTGGAGCTTGAAGAAGCCAAAACCAAGTTCATGGTGAAAGCTTTGGCAGAGCTCAAGGTAACCAGTGCATTGGTTGTGATTCCGCAGCCGGATCAAAAAATCGAGCGTTCATCCCGCAATATTCCGGCGCTCAAAGTGCTCCGAGTCGAAGGCTTGAATGTCTACGACCTGCTCCGCTATGAACACCTGATCTTGACGGAGGGAGCTTTGAAGCTGCTAGAAGAGAGGTTGGTCGCATGAGAGGGCCGCAGGAAATCATTCGCGCGCCGTTGATTTCGGAAAAGGGATCGCTGTTGGCAGAGAGCACCCAGCAGGTGTTATTCAAGGTACGGCCTGACGCTAACAAGATAGAGGTCAAAAAAGCCGTTGAAACGCTTTTCAAGGTGAAGGTTGTCAAAGTCCGTATGGCACGTTATCTGGGTAAACTTCGGCGAGTAGGAAAGAGCATTGGACGCAGGCCAGAATGGAAAAAGGCCTATGTGACCTTAAGGGAAGGCGATAAGATCGACTTTTTTGGTGGCGCCTAGAAAGACGAAAGATGGCGATTAAGAATTATCAACCCACGTCCCCGGGCATGCGCTTTCGCACGGGTCTCACATTTGATGAGATCACTAAGAAAAAGCCTGAGAAGGGCTTGAGCCAACCTCTTAAACATAGCGGCGGGCGTAACAACAATGGTCGTATCACCGCAGATCACCGCGGGGGTGGCCATAAGCGTCTCTATCGTTTGATCGATTTCAAGCGCGACAAGAGAAATATCCCGGCTAAGATCGAGGCCATCGAGTATGATCCGAACCGTTCCGCACGAATCGCGTTGCTCTGCTATGCCGATGGCGAACGGCGCTACATTCTGGCGCCGGAGCGGTTGCAGATTGGCCATTCGGTAGTTGCGGGAGACGATAATATCGACATCCAGCCCGGCAACTGCTTGCCGCTTAAGTTTATTCCGGTGGGAACTGTGGTTCATAATATTGAGCTGAAGATCGGCAAAGGGGGACAGTTGGTGCGCAGTGCCGGTTCCGGCGCTCAGCTAATGGCCAAAGAAGGCGCGTATGCTCTCTTGAAGATGCCTTCCGGGGAACTCCGCTATGTTTTGTCCGAGTGTCGGGCCACCGTGGGCCAAGTGGGTAACGCAGATCAGGAGAATATTTCTTGGGGAAAAGCGGGAAGAATGCGTTGGCTCGGCTGGCGGCCAGGAAGTCGCGGTATCGCCAAAAATCCGGTGGATCATCCCCATGGCGGCGGCGAGGGACGGTCAAAGGGAAATCATCCGATGACACCGTGGGGCAAACCTACCAAGGGATACAAGACGAGAAAAAATCATTCGTCCGATAAATATATCGTGAAGGGCAGAAAGGCTAGGTAACGATGGCACGTTCGGTCAAGAAAGGTCCCTTCGTCGACGCCCATCTGTTGAAGAAGGTTGCGGCGATGAACGAGTCGCGCCAGCGACGGGTCATTCAGACATGGTCCCGCCGTTCGACGGTTACGCCGGAAATGGTGGGTCATACGATGGGCGTCCACAATGGGAGAAAATTTATTCCCGTCTTCGTAACGGAAAACATGGTGGGACATAAGCTCGGGGAGTTCTCTCCTACCCGGACCTTCTTTGTGCACTCCGGAGATCGTAAAGGAGAAGCTAAGGAAACGGTGGCGGCTGGTTCGCCAGCGACCGGTCCCGTGACCGGGGCTGCGAGACCGCCTGCGGCACCCAGAAGTTAAATGGCGTCAGGGAAGCGAAAGACCTGACTGAATTAAATATAGATAGCGAAGGTCATCGAAGCGATGGAAGCACAAGCGATCACAAAATACGTCCGGCTTTCGCCACGCAAAGTGCGGCTGGTGGTGGATCAGATACGCGGCAAAGGGGTCGAAGAAGCCCTAAATCTTCTCAAGTTTGTGCCTAAGCGCTCTGCCGGGATTGTGGCGAAGACACTGCGCACCGCGCTAGCCAATGCAGAGAACACTCAGAGCGTCGATGTGGATCGTCTCTATGTGAAGCAGGTTAAGGTGGATGAAGCGGGAATGTGGAAACGGTTTACGTCTCGAGCGCAAGGTCGAGCGACGCGCATCCGCAAGCGCTTGAGTCATATCACCATCGTATTGGATGAGGTGAGTGAGAGGAGTTGAAGGTCTGATGGGTCAAAAAACACATCCAAGACTTTTTCGTCTAGGCGTCATTGAGTCTTGGGATTCCCGCTGGTATGCACGCCATGAATATCCGAAGCTGCTGCACGAGGACTTTCGGGTCAAGAAGTTCTTAAAGAGCCGTCTGTACCATGCCGGCATCTCAAGGATTGAGATTGAGAGAGCCGCGAACAAAGCGAAGATTAACATCTACACGGCTCGGCCGGGGATCGTCATTGGCAAAAAGGGCGCTGAAATCGAAAAGTTGAAGGAAGAGATTACCAAGTTGACCCATAGGGAGACCTACATCAACATCCACGAGGTCAGACGGCCGGACCTTGACGCTCAGCTTGTATCTGAGAACGTTGCGTTGCAGCTGGAACGGCGGGTTGCTTTCCGACGCGCCATGAAAGAGAGCGTTTCACGGGCCATGCGTATGGGCGCGCAAGGCGTGAGAATCCAGTGTGCCGGGCGATTGGGCGGATCAGAAATCGCTCGCACCGAATGGTACCGCGAAGGGCGCGTGCCGCTGCACACATTGCGCGCCGATATCAACTATGGATTCGCGGAAGCGCGCACCACCTACGGTATTATTGGTGTGAAGGCCTGGATCTTCAGGGGTGAGGTTCTGACCGAAGAAGAAGAACAACAAAAAGCGATGTTAGGGAGTTGAGAGTCGTTGGGGAGCTGTAACTACGGCGTTCGTAAGATTGACAAAACCGCATAAATGCTTGAACCAAAAAAGGTCAAATATCGGAAAATACAAAAGGGGCGTCGACGCGGGACCGCATGGCGCGGCTCTTCGCTGGCCTTCGGCGAGTATGGACTTAAGGCCATTGGGCGGGGTTGGATGAGCGCGCGAGAAATCGAAGCGGCTCGCGTTGCTCTTACTCGCTACCTCAAACGCGGAGGTAAGGTTTGGATTCGGATTTTTCCCGACAAGCCGTTAACCAAGAAGCCGGCTGAAACGCGTATGGGAAAGGGAAAGGGCGCTCCTGAGATGTGGGTTGCGGTGATTCAACCGGGGCGCATATTATTTGAAATGGAGGGAGTGGAAGGACCCCTTGCACGGGAAGCGTTCCGTCTAGCCGCCCATAAACTCTCCATTCCGACCCTATTTGTCGAGCGAAGAGGACTCGCCCATGGAAGCTAAAGACCTGCGCAGCATGACTAGTGGAGACCTGGCCCAGAAGCTTGCCGAGCTTCGGGAGGAGATCGGACATCTCAAGCTGAAGCGAGCCACAAGCAGGTTGGAAAACCCGATGAAGTTAAGGCAAACGAAACGGGACTTGGCCAGGGTCGAGACTATCCTCCGAGAAAAAACGTCCCATCGTGGAAAAGGCGCAGCATGAATCAGAGAGGGTTGAGAAAAGAGCGAATGGGGTTGGTGGTCAGCGACCGTATGCATAAGACGGTGGTTGTTGCTGTGGAACGTACGGTGATGCACCCTAAATATAAGAAATACTTGAGACGCCGAACCAAGATAAAGGCGCATGACGAAACCAATCAGAGCCATGTCGGAGATCGTGTATTAATTGTCGAATGTCGGCCGCTTAGTCGGGACAAGCGTTGGCGCGTAAGCAAGATCGTGGAGCGGGCCAAAACGACGGAAACCGAGTTGAAAGCAACCGCTGTCTGACCAGCGGTTAAGGTTGATTCATGATCCAGATGAGAACAGTGTTGGATGTAGCGGATAACTCGGGGGCGAGAAAGGTGCAGTGCATCAAGGTCCTGGGGGGGAGCAAGCGGAAGTACGCTTCTATCGGTGACATTATTGTGGTGTCGATTAAGGAAGCGATTCCCAACGCCAAGGTAAAAAAGGGCGAGGTAATGAAGGCTGTTGTGGTTAGGACAGCAAAAGAGATCGGTAGGCCGGATGGCACCTATATCAGATTCGATAACAATTCGGCTGTGCTGATCGACAATCAAAAGGAGCCCATCGGGACACGCATATTTGGACCTGTGGCGCGCGAACTCCGGGCTAGGAAGTTCATGAAGATTATTTCGCTCGCACCCGAAGTGCTTTAGCTGAAATCAAGGAGAAGGCGCTCGTGCAGATTCGTAAGAATGACAGCGTAATGGTGATCTCGGGAAAAGAGCGAGGAAAGACCGGCAAGGTCCTGCGCGTTCTTCCCAAGAAAGACGCTGTTGTTATCGAAAGAGTCAATATGGTAAAGCGGCACAGTCGGCCTCGGGGCCCGCAGCAACCCGGTGGTATTGTGGAAAAAGAAGCTTCCATTCGGGTTTCCAACATCATGATGATGTGCGATAAGTGCAATGCTCCGGTGCGCGTCGGGCGAAAGATTTTGGCTGACGGTAAGCGAATCCGCATCTGCCGACGATGTGGGGAAGCCTTGGACTAGGTAGGGGTAGGATGGCCCGACTGAAGCAGAAATATCAGGACGAAGTGGTACCGGCGATGATGAAGGAATACGGTTACAAAAACTGCATGCAGGTGCCTCGACTGGAAAAAATTACCGTGAATGTGGGACTCGGCGAGGCAACGCAAAATATCAAGGCTCTCGATACCACTGCTGCGGAAATAACCGCCATCACCGGACAGAAACCTGTGGTGACGCGCGCCAAAAAGTCCATCGCAAATTTTAAATTACGGGAAGGAGTGCCGATCGGATGCATGGTGACGTTACGACGAGACCGTATGTATGAATTTCTTGATCGTCTGATCCACGTCGCCCTGCCGCGGGTGCGCGATTTCAAGGGGGTTTCAGATCGGTCTTTCGATGGCCGCGGGAATTACTCTCTAGGATTACGGGAGCAGATTATTTTTCCTGAGATCCAGGCGGACAAAGTCGAAAAAACACGGGGGCTCACCGTCTCATTCGTAACCAACGCGAAGACGGATAACGAAGGCAGGACCCTGCTCAAGTTGCTCGGGATGCCTTTCGCTAGTTGACAAACGAGGGAGATTTCCATTGGCCAAGACATGTCTTCGAATTAAGGCAGAGCGACCGAGTAAGTTCAAGGTGCGGGAATATAATCGCTGTCCTCTTTGTGGTCGGGCGCGGGCGTTTTATCGACGTTTTCGTATGTGTCGGCTTTGTCTCCGAGACAACGCGCGCAAGGGACATATACCTGGACTGATCAAGGCTAGTTGGTAGGAGGCGGAGAGTACGATGGGAATGACGGATCCAATTGCGGACATGCTAACGCGAATACGCAATGCCTCCCGAGCGCGCCATCAAAAGGTTTCGATTCCGTGGTCGCGAGTCAAAGAGAGTATCGTCAGGGTTTTGATCGACGAGGGTTATTTGAAGGAATCGAAGAAGGTAAAGGCTGCGCAAGGCGCGGGAGAAGAGCTAGTGATCCAACTCAAGTTCGACCGGGAAAATCGTCCCGTGATCGTTGGTATTAAGCGCGTGAGCCGCCCGAGCCGAAGAGTGTATGTGGGCGCACAGACCGTGACGCCGATTCGAAAAGGATTGGGAATCAATGTTCTCTCGACTCCGAGAGGAATCCTGGTGGATCGGGAGGCTCAAAAGGCGAAGCTCGGGGGAGAACTAATCTGTTCTGTGTGGTAATTTCGGAAAGAGGTCTACTTTGTCGCGTATTGGAAAGCTGCCCATAACTGTCCCAAGCGGCGTAAAACTAGTCGTCGAACCCCGGGAAATTCGGCTGGAAGGGCCGAAAGGGAAGCTGACAACGGCTATTCCGGCGGGAGTTACAGTGAAAGTCGAGGAGAATATTATTCAAGTCGAACGTGAGTCGGAGGAACGTAAAGTTCGCGCTTTGCATGGGCTTACGCGAAAGTTGATCGCCAATATGGCTCATGGGGTTAGCCAGGGATTTACCCGTGTGCTTGAGATCAATGGCGTTGGTTATCGAGCAGAGGTCAAAGGACAGGAGATCCATATCACGTTGGGATTTTCTCATCCCGTGGTCTTCCCGCTGCCCGACGGTGTGAGTGCGTCTATAGAGAGACAGGTAATTATAACCCTTAGCGCCGCCGATCGTCAGCTGCTGGGAGAAACTGCCGCGAAGCTAAGGGGGCTTAGGCCACCTGAGCCGTATAAGGGCAAGGGCGTGAAATATCGTGAAGAAGTAATTCGGCGCAAGGCCGGAAAGGCCGTGGGTTCTGCGGGAGGCGCGTAGCTTTTGAGGTTAGGAAACGATGGCGAGAAAGCAGAGAGACGTTGCTCGTACGCGGCGCAAAATGCGAGTTCGCAAGAAGGTGTTGGGAACGGATCAACGGCCGCGAATTTGTGTGTTCAAGAGCAGTAAGCACATCTACGCACAAATCATCTCTGATGATCGCGGGATAACATTGGCGTCGGTCTCGACACTCTCGAAGAGTTTAGCGGCGGAGGTCGAGAACCTTAAAGGGGTGCAGGCTGCTAAACAGGTTGGTCTGGCGCTGGCGAGAATCTGTAGAGAAAAACATATTGCTCATGTTGTGTTCGACCGCAATGGGTTTCTTTTTCACGGGCGGGTCAAGGCCGTTGCCGATGGAGCTCGTGAAGGTGGATTGGAGTTTTGATCACATTGATTTGGCGAGGTTTATTTGGAACGAATTGATCCACAGGGTTTGGAACTGAAGGAAAAAGTAGTGCACATCAGTCGGGTGGCCAAAGTAGTCAAGGGCGGCCGACGATTTAGCTTCAGTGCGCTGGTGGTAGTGGGTGATAACCATACTCTTGTCGGTTACGGAATGGGAAAAGCGAATGAAGTGCCGGAAGCGATACGGAAGGGACTCGAGCAGGCCAAAAAGAATTTGATTCGAGTTCCGGTTATGGAAGGAACGATCCCGTTCGAGGTGAGTGGAAGATTCGGCGCCGGCTATGTAATTCTCAAGCCTGCGTCCGATGGCACTGGCGTCATCGCCGGTGGCGGTGTAAGGGCTGTGGTGGAAGCTGCGGGGATCCGGAACATCTTATCCAAGTGTCTTGGGTCCAACAATCCGCACAACATGGTCAAGGCGACGTTTGAAGCGCTGAGGGACTTACGTGCTCCCGAGGAAATCGCGGATCGAAGAGGCAAGGTATTGGCGGAGATTCGTTAAGTATGAAGCTAAGCGATCTAAGACCGGCGCCGGGATCTAGTAAGAAGCGTAAGCGCGTGGGCCGGGGAGACGGCTCCGGCCATGGAAAGACCTCTTGTCGAGGCCACAAGGGGCAAGGGGCTAGGTCCGGAGGAGGAACACGTCCCGGCTTCGAAGGCGGGCAGATGCCGCTCCAGCGCCGGCTTCCTAAGCGTGGATTCCACAGCCCGTTTCGGGTTGAGATTAAAGGGATTAATCTACAACAATTGGAAGCTTTCCCTTCGGGTAGCGAAGTGACGCCGGGGACCCTTGCCGAAATGGGGCTTCTGCGTGGCAAGCGCCAGCGAATCAAGATACTGGGAGACGGAACACTAACCAAGCCATTAACCGTCAAAGCCCATGGGTTTTCTGCCAGGGCGAAAGAGAAAATCGAAGCCTGTGGGGGAACGTTGGAATTGCTAAGCGCCCATGCTTAACGGTTTTCAGAATGCATCGAGAATTCCCGAGTTGCGTCGCCGCGTGCTGTTTACGTTGGCGATGCTGGCGGTCTATCGTCTCGGCGTTCATGTGCCGACCCCGGGAATCGATCGCCAAGCGCTAGCGGCGTACTTTGAGCAAGTCAGAGGGACGATTTTCGGACTCTTCAATCTCTTTTCAGGCGGTGCGCTTGAGCAGTTTTCGGTTTTTTCTCTTGGCATCATGCCCTATATCAGCGCGTCAATTATTCTTCAGTTGTTGACGGTGGTTTTCCCTTACATTGAGCGACTTTCCAAAGAGGGAGAGGCCGGGCGTCGGAAAATTACCCAGTATACCCGTTACGGAACTGTGGTGCTATCGATCATCCAGGGACTTATGATCAGTTTCGGACTGGAAGGAACACGGGGTCCAGGCGGCACGCCCATCGTGCTGGATCCAGGCTGGAACTTTCGGTTGATGACCGTTATCACGCTGACATCCGGTACCGCTTTTATCATGTGGCTGGGTGAACAAGTAACCGAACGTGGTATCGGCAACGGAATCTCGTTGATCATTTTTGCCGGTATCGTCGCAGGACTGCCGTCAGCCGTCATGACCACATTTCAGTTTATTCGCGAAGGTGAACTGGGAGTCTTGGTCGCGCTGTTCCTCCTCGTCTTCACCGTTCTGGTTGTGGGCGTAATCATTTTCATGGAACGAGGGCAACGACGTATTCCGGTTCAGTACGCCAAAAGGGTTGTGGGACGTAAGATGTATGGCGGACAAAGCTCACATCTGCCGTTAAAGATCAATACCGCGGGGGTAATTCCGCCGATCTTCGCTTCTTCAATCTTGATTTTTCCCGCTACGGTGGCACAGTTCGCGCCGAACCCCTGGGTCCAATACATTTCAGGTATGTTGAGCCCAGGAGAGTGGCTTCACGATTTGGTGTACGTCATATTGATTATTTTCTTTGCATATTTCTATACCGCAGTTGTGTTCAATCCCGTCGATGTCGCCGAAAATATGAAAAAATTTGGCGGCTACATTCCGGGGATCCGGCCGGGACAAAAAACGGCTGAGTTCATCGACCGAGTCCTCTCCCGAATTACTCTGGGTGGCGCGATCTACATCGCTGTTGTCGCCCTGTTACCGACGATTCTGATCCGCCAGTTCAACGTACCATTCTACTTTGGTGGTACGGCGCTATTGATCGTGGTGGGTGTTGCCTTAGATACAGTGGCACAGATGGAGACACATTTGATTACCCGCAATTATGAGGGATTTATGAAGCGAGGGCGCTTGCGGGGGAGAAGGGGTTAGCGATTGGCCGCTCTACGCGTCGTTTTGCTCGGGCCTCCGGGCGCGGGTAAAGGGACTCAGGCGAAACTGCTGCAGGAGAAGTTCGAAGCCTGTCAGGTATCGACGGGAGATATTCTCAGGAACGCGGTGGCGGACCAGAGTCCGTTAGGAAAAGAAAGCTCCGAATACATCAAACGCGGAGCCTTAGTGCCAGATAGTATAATCGTCAAGCTGGTTACTCAACGGCTGAAGCAAGAGGATTGCGCCAAAAGCTTTATTCTGGATGGTTTTCCGCGGACGATTTCACAAGCGCAGAGCCTGGAAGATATGCTGAAGAAGATGGGATCGGAGCTGCACTCTGTTTTATCAGTGCAGGTTCCTCATGACGTTATTGTCGCACGACTTGCGGGGCGTCGAACCTGTAAGAATTGCGGTGCGCTATACCATTTGTCCTTTGATCCTACTTCCCAAGAGGGTGTCTGTGATCGGTGCGGTGGTGAGCTTCGTCAAAGAGACGATGATCGCGAAGAAACCATTAGTGAACGCCTGAAGGTGTATGACGCTCAAACCGCTCCTTTGATCAATTACTACCGGCAACGGGGGTTATTGCGGGAGATCGACGGCGTCGGAAATGTAGAGGCTATCAGAGACCGTGTGATCAGGGCCCTGGGGGATCTGGTGACGTGATTTCGCTCAAATCGCCTCGAGAGATCGATATCATGAGGCGGGCGAACGTCATTGTCGCTGAAGTTTTGCAGGAGCTGAAGCGGAGAGTGGCTGCCGGAGTAACGACCCTGGAATTGGACGAGTTGGCCGAAGAGCTAACACTAAAGAAAAGGGCCATTCCAGCCTTCAAAGGATATAGCGTCGCCGGGAGAGTATTCCCGCGCTGTCTTTGCGTATCGATCAACGAGGAGATTGTGCATGGAATTCCTTCGACCCGTGCGCTCCGTGAGGGAGACATCATCGGGCTCGACTATGGCGTGATTTATGATGGTTTCTACGGCGATTCAGCTGTGACCGTTGGTGTGGGGAAGATTAGCGAAGCAGCCGAGCGTTTGATGGAAGTTACGCGACGGTCACTTTACAAGGGCATAGAACAACTCCAGGTGGGCAAGCGATTAGGAGATCTCGGCTTTACGGTTCAGCAAACCGCAGAGAGCGCTGGTTACTCAGTTGTTCGCGCCTTCGTAGGTCATGGAATCGGCAAGAAATTGCACGAAGAGCCCCCGGTGCCGAACTACGGGGAGCCAGATCGCGGAATTCGATTGCAGGAAGGTATGGTCTTGGCCATTGAGCCTATGGTCAATGCTGGAGGTTCCGAGGTTGAAATCAAAGAGGACGGTTGGACGGCGATAACTAAAGACGGCAGTCTGGCTGCGCATTTCGAGCATTCGGTCGCCGTCACAAAAAACGGGCCGATTATCTTAAGCGAATTATAGCTGCCTATTGGCCAAATCGAGCGGCGAGACCTTCATATGCCTAAAGAAGATGCCATCGAAGTAACCGGGAAGGTGCTGGAGACCCTTCCCAACGCGATGTTCCGGGTGGAGTTGGATAACGGGCATAAAGTCCTCGCTCATATATCGGGGAAAATGAGGATGCATTATATCAAGATTCTGCCGGGGGATAAGGTTAAGATCGAACTATCCCCCTACGACCTAGCTCGAGGGCGAATCGTTTTTCGAGAGCGCTGAGATAGGAGTTGTCGTGAAGGTTAGAGCCTCGGTAAAAAAAATCTGCAATAAGTGTAAGGTTATAAGGCGAAAAGGCGTCGTACGTGTATTGTGTGTCAATACCAAGCACAAACAAAGACAGGGGTAAGAGATTTCACCGAGCACTGAAGAGGAGCTAAGGAAGATATGGCACGTATTGCGGGAGTTGATCTGCCGAAAAGCAAAAGAATGGAAGTTGCCCTCACTTACATCTATGGCATCGGGCGGAGCGCTTCCAGAAAGATTCTTGGGCAAGCCGGTATTTCGTTAGACCTCAAAAGCGACGATCTTTCCGACGAAGACGTCGTAAAGATCCGTCAGATCCTCGATCAGGCACACAAGGTCGAAGGTGATCTGCGGCGCGACGTATCGATGAATATCAAGCGCCACACGGACATGGGATCCTATCGGGGATTGCGTCACCGAAAGAATTTGCCGGTGCGAGGCCAACGAACCCACACCAATGCGCGCACCCGGAAGGGTCCGCGAAAAACCGTCGCGGGAAAGAAAACGGCTCCTTCTAAGGGTTAGTTATATCAGGAGAAACCTATGGCAAAAGTGGACGACTCAGCCGCCGAGAAGCAGGAACAGAAGGTTGAAGGACAGACCGAGCAGAAAGCTGCGGATAGGGCGGCACGGAAGAAGCGCGGGCGAAAAAATATCTCCGAGGGCGTGGTTCACATTCATTCCACATTCAATAATACCATCGTGACGATCACGGATTACCAGGGGAATGTCATATCGTGGTCCAGTGCCGGAAGCATGGGCTTCAAAGGATCACGCAAAGGGACTCCCTTCGCAGCCCAGCAGGCGGCGGATAGTGCCGCCAAAAAGGCGATGGATCACGGTCTCCGAAGCGTTCAGATCTTTGTCCGGGGCCCGGGTGCTGGTCGAGAGTCGGCGCTACGCGCACTTCAGTCCGCGGGCATCAACATCAGCTTGATCAAAGATGTAACCCCGATTCCCCACAACGGTTGTCGCCCGCCAAAAAGACGACGTGTCTGATTGATAAGGAGGAAGTTTGGCTAGATATACCGAATCTGTGTGCCGCCTTTGCAGGCGAGAGAACCTGAAGCTCTTTTTGAAGGGCGAGCGTTGTTATAGTGACAAGTGCGCGATCGAGCGACGCAATTATCCGCCGGGCCAGCATGGTCAGAAGAGACCGAAATTCTCCGAGTACAGCATTCAATTGCGTGAGAAACAAAAGTTGAAGCGAATGTACGGTGTTCTCGAGAATCAGTTCCGCCGTACGTTTGATAAAGCAAGCCGTGAAAAAGGCGTTACGGGTGAGGCCTTGTTGGTGCTACTTGAGCGACGGTTGGACAATGTCGCTTATCGCCTGGGTTTCGCCAGTTCTCGAGCGGAGGCAAGATTGTTAGTCCGTCATGGGCATATCCTGGTCAACGGGAAGCGAGTCAATATTCCTTCCTACTTCGTCCGCGTCGGAGATGAAGTTTCCGTCAAAGAGCAGAGCCGGCAGATGGCAAGGGTACTGACGGCGTTGGAGGGGGCGCAGCGACGCGGCGTGCCCGAATGGGCTGAGCTGAACCGCGACGCCTGCAACGGACGGATCAGACTAATGCCCGCACGCAGTGACATCACGATGCCCATTAACGAGAAACTGATTGTAGAATTATATTCGAAATAATTTTCGAATGTGGGAGACACTATGTCTACAATGTATATGCATTGGACGGAATTGATTAGACCCAAGCAATTGGAAATTGACGATAAATCGCTCACCCCGACCTACGGCAAGTTCTATGCTGAGCCTTTTGAGCGGGGTTTTGGCCAGACCATCGGCAACTCGCTGCGCAGGATACTGCTTTCCTCGCTTATGGGCGCGTCCATCGTGGCTGTCCGTATAAAGGGGATTCTCCATGAGTTCTCAACCATTCCGGGCGTTACGGAGGATGTAACCGACATCATACTAAACCTAAAAGAGGTACGACTCCGGCTCAACGATGGCGAACAACAAACTATTAAAATCGATGCCAAAGGGCCCGGAACAGTACAGGCAAAAGACATGATAGTTCCGCCGAGCGTGGAAATCTTAAATCCTGAGCACAAGATCGCCACGTTGTCTCGTGACGCCAAGTTAGAAGTGGAAATGACTGCAAAACTGGGTCGCGGCTATGTCCCCGCAGAAAGGAACAAAGAAGAGGGAGTTCCGGTCGATACGATTTTTATCGACGCGGTTTTTTCACCCATCCACAAGGTGAATTTCACGGTGACCAACGCGCGGGTGGGGCAGCGGACCGATTATGACCGTCTGGTTTTTGAGGTTCATACGGACGGTAGCGTCAGACCAGAAGACGCGATGGCGTATGCTGCTAAGATTCTCCAAGACCAAGTCGGGATTTTTGTCAATTTCCAGGATGAGCCGCGTCAGGAGAGACGGGAGGATGGACCGACGATTCCATTGAATGATAATCTTTTCCGCAGTGTGGACGAGTTGGAGTTTTCCGTGCGCTCGCAGAATTGCCTCCAAAACGCTGATATCAAATACATTGGTGAGCTAGTCCAAAAGACAGAACAAGAGATGTTAAAAACCAAAAATTTCGGCCACAAATCGCTGAACGAGATCAAGGAAATTCTTCGTGAGATGGGACTTGAACTTGGCATGAAGATCGATCATTTTCCTCCCAGAGAAGAGATCGAGAGCCGTAAGCGCGCCAATGAGAAAGAATCGGCTTAACCCATGCGCCATCTAAAATCGGGCAGAAAGCTTAGTCGAAATCCCAGTCACCGATGGGCGCTCATGCGTAATCTTATTACTTGCTTGCTGCGTGAGGAGAGGATTCAAACCACCGACCCGAAAGCCAAAGAGGTGAGGCGTTGGGTTGATCGTGTTATTACCCTCGGTAAGCAAGGCAGCTTGCACGCCAGGCGTCAGGCCTTGGGCATCGTTTGTGATAAGGCAATGGTGCGTAAACTCTTCGACACCATTGCGCCGCGCTTTAAGGATCGTCCTGGTGGCTACACCCGGATCATCAAGATTGGTCGGCGGCGCGGAGACTCGGCACCGATTTCATTGATAGAGTTCGTGGCTAGTCCAGAAAGCGCCGCGACCGAAACTCCCTCCGGGAGGAAGAAACGAGGGAGCAAAGGCAGGCGATCACCAAAAGTAACTGGCGCCACCGGGCAAGCGGCGGAGGCGGCGACCGCGTAGTATTGCTTTTAGCCGACGAGACCAAAGCCGGAGGTGGGTTTATTCCCATAGCTCCGGCTTTGTTTTTCTGGTCTATTAACCAGTAACCAGGAACAAATCTAGTGTCCACACAACTGACCGAATGAGCCAACACCCGCTTTCGTTTACTGGGCGGTCATGATATTTAGGCGCAGGGAAGGACCACATGAGGGTGCTGCGTCGATCGCTCAACGATATAATGAGTATTGACTTGAATGCCAACGCTTTGGAGCAACTGCAGTGGCGCGACTTTGGCAACGGTCTTTCCATGTCCCGGTTGGCTCGGGAGGGGAAGCGAGAGTTAGTTCTCTACCGAATCGCGGCAAACGCGCCTGCGAACGCGTTTCTAAAACACCAGCACATCGGTGGCGAGTTTTATCTCGTCCTGAAGGGCAAGATCTCGGACGAAACTGGAGAATACGTCCAAGGGGATGTCGTTTTCTTGGAGCCGCAATCGGTCCATACCCCGCGGGCAGTTGGCGATACGCTCGTTTTGGTCCTATGGCCCGCAGGCGTGCGAATCGTGGACTGAGCGGCATCCAATCGAATCTTTGCAGGAGGAGCTATGAAAACGCTGGGGTTTATTGGTACGGGCGGTATGGGGAGCGGAATGGCGGCAAACTTGATCAAAGCAGGCTACAGTCTCGTCGTTAACGATTCGCGGCGGGAGCAGGCGCGTGGATTAGAGGGTCAGGGCGCGGCGTTCAAGGAATCGCCCAAGGCGGTTGCTGAGTCCTGTGAGATGGTACTGTCAATGCTGCCTTATAATGACGCGGTTCGTGCTGTGGGACTGGGTGCCGGCGGATTGCACGAAGCCCGCAGCGGCGCAAAGCTCTGGGTCGATTTTAGCAGCATCGATAAAAAAACAATTGTCGAGGTAAATGCCGGGCTGCAAAAAGAAGGGTGGACGGTTCTTGACGGCTCTGCGGGCGGTGTCGAGGAAGCCGCGGCGGCGGGAACCCTGTCGCTATGGATCTCAGGACCGAAACAATTGTTTGATCAACATCAAACCGTGTTTAGGGCCATGGGCAAAAAGGTCGTCCATGTCGGTGAACTCGGTAACGCCAAATTGATTAAGAATGCTATGGCGATGTTTGCAGCGATTCAACATCTGGGACTTGCGGAGATTTTCTCCTGGCTCAAGAAGGGGGGTGTGACTGAAGAAACTTTCTACACGGTTTTAAAAAATTCCCCGCAGAACTCGGAGGCCATTGACCGAATCTCAGACGTCGTGGTAAGTCGGAAATACAAACCCCGCAAGTCTTGGATGCCCAAAGATGTCGGTTTCGGACTGGACATGGCTCGGGAGATGGAGGTGCCGGTTCCCTTTAGCGCCCTGGCTTATCAGATGTTTTCGATCGCCCAGGCCACCGGCCTCGATGGCTATGAGGCGACCGGTATCGCGTGCAACGTTTTCGATCTTATCACGGGGCAAAAGAAAGGCCACTAAAAGTAGGGCCGATTTAGGCTTAAGCGACGCCAGCTTTCGGTAGAAGAGACTGGTAGGAAATTACTCAGACGAAAGTCCGCCATAGTCACAAACGAGAAGACATCCACGGTCTTTTTTTTCGATTCTCTCAGTCCTCGAACCTCTCAAACGCTGCCGGACCTCAACTGCGGCGCGCCGCGCATGATCTTCGGCGATCCCCGGCTCTAAGACAACGCCGGCGCCTGCTTAACAACGGCTTCTCTGCCTTGCCTTTTGGTTCCGCAGCACACTATGTTGGAACTAGATCAAGGAGTTGGCTATGAGGCGTACTTTTGCCCATGACGCTTGCTTATTGAGGGAGGATGTATGTACCTGCGCACACTACTGATATTGTTTGTGCTTGTGACCCTGGCTGTTTTCGCGTCGATCAACTGGAATATAGTTATGACACCGACGAAGTTGTCGGTGGTTTTCGCCACTGTGGAGGCACCGCTGGGATTAATTCTATTAGGGTTCGTTGTCGTACTCACGCTATTGTTTCTTGTCTATGTCGTTTATTTGCAATCTTTCATCCTCATTGAAAGTCGGCGCCATACTCGGCAGCTCCAGGCGCAGCGGGAACTCGCCGATCAGTCAGAAGCCTCCCGCATCAGCGCGCTCCACTCATTCCTAGACAGCGAACTGCGTCGACTTGGGGATAAAACCGAAGAATCGAAGTCAAGCTTGTTGGCGAAGATTGAAGAGCTTGGAGGTGAGCTGCGGTCTGTGGTCGAGCAGTCCGGCAATACGCTCGCCGCTTATATCGGGGAGATTGAGGACAGGCTTGAGCAAACTTCCGGCGGACGGCCTTCAAAGGCCCCTGCTTGAGTGTATTATTCCCAGCTCCTCAATATCGAGCTCGGCCCGGCGAATCCGCATGTCACGCGGTCGGGCATATTGACTTCGCACATAGAAAGCCATTATAAATGCTTTGATTACCTCTACTATCGGTGAGTTTTCCCTCAAAATTGCCTGGAAGAGCTGTTTGTGTTGTGGCCCCCCTGTCCGGTGCCACTGAAAGCAAGCAAGAGTAGAAATGCGAAGTCACCTTAGAGAGCTTTTGACCCAAGCCATTGAAAAGGCAGCGAATGTGGAGGAGCTGAATTCAACAGAGCTTCCGCCTTTGCTTCTTGAGCCACCCAAACAGCGGGAGTTTGGCGATCTGGCAACGAACGTGGCGATGTTATGGGCGCAAAAAGCCAGAAAGCCGCCACGGGTCATCGCGGAGCTGATCCTCAAGCATCTCGAGGATCCTCAAGGTATTCTTGAGCGCAAGGAGATCGCCGGCCCGGGCTTTTTGAACTTTGCTTTTTCGTCAAAGTTTTATTACCAGCGTCTGAGAGAACTTGCGAAAGGAATTCAAGCCCATCTTGATATTGGCCGAGGCCGAAGAGTGCAGGTCGAGTTCGCCAGCGTCAATCCGACAGGTCCACTCCACGTCGGTCACGGGCGTGTGGCAGTCATTGGCGATGTCTTGGCGCGGTTGCACGAGGCAGTTGGCTTCGAGGTCGAGCGCGAATACTACGTGAATGATGCGGGTAAGCAGATGGAGAATTTGGGGCGATCCTTGTATGCGCGCTATCAGGAGTTGCTGGGCGCGAAGCCCGAATTCCCCACGGACGGTTATCCAGGTGATTACGTGAAAGAAATCGCCAAGCAGGTACAGAGTGAAAATGGCTCCAAGGTAATGACCGCGTCCAAGGACGCAGCCATTGAATTTTTCACACAATACGGAGGCGATGCGTTGCTGCAAACGATAAAGCATCAGCTCGGCGAGTTTGGTATCCGCTTCAATTCTTTTTTCAGCGAGAAAGCGCTTCGCCAACGGAATGAGGTCGTTCAGACATTGGACCTCTTGCGCGCTCAAAGACTCACGTATACCGAAAACGGTGCGGAATGGTTCAGATCGACGAAGTTCGGCGATGACAAAGACCGGACGGTAATCAAAAGCGACGGCGACTTTACTTATTTCGCTAGTGACATTGCGTATCACCGCAACAAATTCGAGCGGAAATTCAATAAGCTCATCAATGTCTGGGGTGCGGATCATCATGGTTACGTGCCGCGCTTGAAAGCGGCTATGCAGGGGTTGGGCTATGATCCGAACAGGTTGCAAGTCGTCCTGGTCCAGATGGTCCAGCTGACACGGGGGGGTGAGCCGGTGCGTATGGGCAAGCGGACCGGCGAGTTCGTATCTTTGGAAGAAGTCCTACAGGAGGTGGGGCGCGACGCGGCGCGTTTCTTCTTCCTAATGCGCAAATCGGATAGTCATCTTGACTTCGATTTAGATCTGGCCAAGCGTCAGTCCAGCGATAATCCAGTATTCTACGTGCAGTATGCCCATGCCCGTGTCGCCAGCATTTTCGAGCAGGCGCGCAGGAACGGACTGAACTGGAATAGTTCCGACCTCGATAAGGTCCCGATGGAAAGGCTCGAGCTGCCGGAAGAAATAGAACTTATCCGAAGGATGATTCAGTTCAACGATGTGTTGGAAGAGAGCGTGCGGGAGCTTGAACCCCATCGCATGGTCTTCTATTTGCTTGAATTGGCTGGAGCGTTTCATCGTTATTACAATCGCTGTCGGATAATTTCCGATGATCCGGAGTTGAGTCAAGCGCGTTTACTACTCGTGCAGAATATTCAAGGGACGATTCGCCGAGGGCTAGAAGTCTTGGGCGTTGAAGCCCCGATGAAGATGGCCTCCCGTTTGGAAGAGGTTTCCACGTCTTTCCAAGACCAGCAATAACGGGCGGAGATTTTTAGATGGCGGAAAATCGACGAAATAGGGACAAGCGGTTTTACTTTAGTCGCGGGCAGTTGGTGTTGATCGGAGCCGCTTTTACTCTGTCTTCACTGGTTATCTTTTTGCTGGGAATCATCGTCGGCAGAGGAATTGAGGAGCGGAAAATCGCGCGGCCCGAGGAACCACTCATCAAAATTCCTGTAAAGCCATCGTCCCAGGGCGGCCGTGCGACGCCAGGGGGACAGGCAAAAGAAGAATGGACCTTCTACGATACTTTGGCGAAGCCACCCGGGGCCGAATCCACGGCCGGAGAGAGAACAAGCGAGCTAAGCCAGCCGGAAAAGCCGCTCACGGCCGAAGCAAGGGAGGGCAAAGCCAGGAGTAGGGACGAATCGCGACCGGCGGTGCCGAATATCGAAAGCAAGCCGCCAGTAGAGTTGGCGGCAACAGCGCAACCGTCAGATTCCGCTGAAGAGAGAGAGTCGGCGAGAGTTTGGCATGTCCAGGTCAACGCCTTTCCAGACGAAAAATCGGGTAAAGTTTGGGTTGATAGGCTCAAGAACAAGGGCTACAAGGCTTATTTGACGGAGGCGCGCAACAAAGGAAAAGTCTGGTACCGTGTTCGCGTAGGCCAGTTCAGTTCGCGCGAGGAAGCCGAGAAGATGGCGGATATTCTGAAGAGTAAAGAGAACTTTTCCAAGGCATTTGCCACACGTCCATAGAGGCGGGCAGAGATGCATATTCGGGAAGCAATCGAGAAACTGGTTAACCGGACCAATCTCTCGGAAACAGAAACGATCTCTGTCATGACTGAGATCATGACAGGAGAGGCGACGCCTTTGCAGGTAGCCGCTTTTCTCACCGCGCTCAGAATGAAGGGAGAGACGGTGGAGGAAATTACCGGGGCGGCCCGCGTGATGCGCGAAAAGGCGCATCGCGTCCACGTCGAATCCAAAACCGTCTTGGATACCTGCGGCACAGGTGGAGACCAAAAAGGTACCTTCAATATATCGACGACCTGCGCCTTCGTGGTGGCCGGAGCCGGAGTCCCTGTGGCCAAGCACGGGAATCGCTCGGTCTCCAGTCAATCGGGCAGCGCCGACGTTCTGGGGGTTCTGGGGGTTAAGGTGGACGCGCCAAGGGAGCGCGTCGAGGCCTGCATCGATAAGATTGGCATTGGCTTTTTGTTCGCGCCTTTGCTCCATGAAGCCATGAAATATGCCGTGCAGCCTCGTCGTGACATCGGTATCCGCACGATTTTCAATTTGCTTGGACCCCTGACGAATCCTGCTATGGCGACGCATCAGCTCATCGGTTTATACAGCGGTGAATTGATCGGAATGATCGCCCAGGTTTTGAAAAATCTCGGCAGCCACCGCGCGATGGTTGTTCACGGCGTCGAAGGGTTAGACGAAATCTCCCTCTGTGGCCCGACTCAAGTGGCCGAACTACGTGATGGACGGGTGAAAGAGTACGTCATCGAACCGTCAGCGGTGGGACTCCAACGGTGCCGCCTAGAGGATCTCCGCAGCAACAACGCGGCAGAGAGTGCTAGGGTGGTACGTGCTGTCTTGCAGGGTAGCAAGGGGGCAACGCGGGATGTGGTAGTGCTCAACAGCGGCGCGGCTTTGTACGTCAGCGGCACCGCAACTTCCATTGAAGAAGGCACGGGGCTGGCCGCGGAATCCATCGATTCCGGCAAGGCCCAGCAGAAGCTTGAGCAACTCGTCCAGATGACCAACGCGGCATAGATCCATGAGTGAATTCCTGGCCACCATTGTCGCGCACGTTAAGAGCCAAGTGGAACAGCGACGACGAGAGATGCCGGTGTCAGCTTTGCGTGAGCGATCCCTGTTCCACACACCGACGCGAAAGTTTGCTACAAGTCTGACAGGAAGCTCTCGCCGGATCATCGCAGAAGTGAAGCGAGCGTCACCCTCAAAAGGGTTGATTCGGGGAACTTGCGATCCTGTAGCGATTGCCAAAGACTATGCCACTCACGGAGCCAGCGCTATCTCGGTGCTTACCGAGGAACGATTCTTTCAGGGTAGTCTCTCGACTCTGGAGCAGATTCGGCGCACGGTTGATGTCCCGCTACTGCGCAAGGATTTCATAGTCGATCCTTATCAGCTGACCGAGGCGCGAAGCTATGGTGCAGATGCGGTTTTGTTTATCGCGGCCCTGCTCGATCCCGATTTCCTGCAGGAACTAAGGGAGCAAGCCACGGCTTTATCCTTGGACTCGCTGGTCGAGGTGCATACGGAGGAGGAACTCGATATGGCGCTGAAGGCTGGGTCACCCGTCGTGGGAATCAACAACCGAGACCTAAGCACATTTGAGGTGAGCGTAGCTACGACTGAGAAACTGGCGCCGCTGGTCCCTGCGGGCACGCTGGCGGTTTGCGAGAGCGGCATCGACAGCGTGGAGCAGATTCGCCGCGTCGAGGCATTAGGCATACGCGTGTTTTTGATCGGGGAATCGCTTATGCGCGCGGCCCAGCCCGGCGAAAAGCTCAGCCAGCTATTGGAACGATAGTCGTAGGCCACGGCAGTTCATCGCCATGATTAAAGTCAAGGTCTGCGGTATAACCAATCTGGCGGATGCCCAAAAAGCGCTCGAATTCGGTGCAGATGCTTTAGGATTCAACTTTTATCCACCGAGTCCTCGCTGCATCACGCCGCCGGCAGCGCGGGTTATTCTTCAGCAGTTGCCGCAAGAGTCGTGCAACGTCGCAGTCTTCGTGAACGAGCTCAAGCAGAAGGTTTGTGAGACTATGGCTCACGGGAAACTTGCCAACGGACGGCAAGCGTATAGCTATTTGCAATTCCACGGTGAGGAGAGCGAGGACTATTGCCGAGGTTGGTCGACGAAGATTATCAAGGCGTTTCGATTGAAGGAAAAACAATCCTTGGAAGGCATGGAACGCTTTCCCGCCGAGTTCTATTTATTGGATTCGTATTCGTCCGGATACGGTGGATCGGGAGCGGTTTTTCCCTGGGAGTGGCTGGAGGGACTGCCGGCTGACCGACTGATCTTGTCGGGCGGTCTAAGCATCGAAAACGTTGCCGAAGCCATTCGCCGGGTGCATCCCTACGGCGTCGACGTCTGCAGCGGTGTGGAAGCACGTCCGGGTATTAAGGATCATGCGAAACTCAAAGAATTTATTGTCGCCGCCAAAGGTGCCTGATCGGCACGGTCATTTCGGTCCCTACGGTGGCCGGTATGTTGCCGAGACTCTGATGCCCGCGCTCGCAGAGTTGGAGCATGCCTATGCACAGGCGCGTCGTGATGCAGCCTTTCGGAGAGCGTTCCAGCACGATCTCCATCAGTACGCCGGACGAGAAACTCCCCTTTATTTTGCCGAACGGCTAACCCACAAATTGGGCGGCGCCAGGATCTACCTTAAGCGGGAAGACCTCTGCCACACGGGCGCGCACAAAATCAACAACACCTTGGGGCAAATCCTCTTGGCACGCAGGATGGGGAAGAAAAGAATCATCGCTGAAACCGGCGCGGGACAGCATGGAGTCGCTACGGCAACGGTGGCTGCGCGGTTCGGTCTCGAGTGCGAGATCTTTATGGGCAAGGAAGACGTCAAACGACAATCGCTGAACGTATTTCGTATGAAACTTCTCGGCGCCAAAGTCCGAGTTGTCGATGCAGGGAGCCAGACCTTAAAGGATGCGATGAATGAGGCGCTTAGGGATTGGGTAACCAACGTACGGCATACTTACTATTTGATCGGATCTGTGGCCGGTCCGCATCCCTATCCCATGATGGTACGCAACTTCCAGTCGGTCATCGGTCAGGAAGCGCGCAGGCAAATTCTGAAGGCTGAAGGCGGCCTGCCCGATTATCTTGTCGCTTGTGTCGGCGGTGGCAGCAACTCAATGGGACTCTTTTATCCCTTCATTCGAGACTCAAAGGTGCGAATGCTGGGCGTCGAAGCGGGCGGACGAGGTCTAGGAACAGGCAAACATGCGGCGTCTGTTCTGGGGGGGGAGATCGGTGTGCTCCACGGGAGCAAAAGCTATGTCCTCCAGGATCGAAATGGACAGATTCGCGAGACGCACTCGATCGCTGCCGGGCTGGACTATCCGGGCGTAGGCCCGGAGCTCAGCTATCTACGTGATCGCGGCAGGGTACAGTTCGTCTCAGCCACCGACGATGAAGCCATTGAGGCGATCAAGTTCCTGGCGGAGGTCGAAGGCATCATCCCTGCCCTGGAGAGCGCCCACGCCATCGCAGCCGTCAGGCGAGTTGCGCCTCGCATGGCCAAACATCGAATCGTCATTATCAACCTCTCCGGAAGGGGTGATAAGGACATGATTACCGTGGGAGATTATCTCGGAGTCAAAACTCTGATTTGAGTTTCAAAGATTGGCAAAGTCAAGACTCTTTCTTTACGTTGACCCCTTGAAACTACGGTGAATCATGAGTCGCATTGAGACAAGATTCGGTGAGTTGAAGAAAAGCGGGGAGTCCGCTTTGATCCCGTTTGTGACTGCCGGAGATCCCAACCTTGCGACCACGTTGAAGATCCTTCAGGCCATCGAAGCGAACGGAGCCGACTGCATTGAACTGGGAATCCCTTTCTCTGATCCCACGGCGGACGGGCCGACCATTCAGCGATCGTCGGAGCGAGGCTTAAAAAACGGGCTGTCATTGCCGCGAATTTTTCAGCTGGTCCGCCAGTTTCGTCGTACGTCAGAAGTACCCATCGTTCTTTTCGGTTACTTCAATCCGATTTTTCACTACGGCTTGGAAAACTTTTGTCGTGCGGCGGCCCGTGCCGGCGCCGATGGGATACTCTGCGTCGATCTACCCCCTGAGGAGAGTGCAGAGCTCAAGCGCTGGACCGATGCCGAAGGACTGGATCTGATTTTTCTCTTGTCTCCCACCAGCGGGGTCGATCGCCTGCGGCTTGTCGCGAGGCAAGCTCAGGGATTCATCTATTACGTATCCGTGACCGGTGTCACCGGGGCGCGCCAAGCACTCGATGACCAACTGCGCTCGCAAGTCGCGCGAGTACGCCGGGCTACGTCGTTGCCCGTTGGAGTCGGCTTTGGAATCTCGACTCCAAAGCAGGCTGCCTGGATCGCCGGCTTTGCCGACGCCGCCGTGGTCGGTAGCGCATTAGTCGAAAGAATCGAAAAAGCAAAGGGAGGTGCGGAGAAAGCACGGTGCGCCGGCGCCTTCGTGTCCGAGCTCAAGCGGGCTATGAAGCGAGTCGCCAAGAGACCATAGAGCTTGGACGAGTTCTTCAGAGGTCGTCCCCATAAGCTAAGAAGCGCCCCCTTCAACCTGTCCCTATGGATTCATATTCAGAAATTCTTAACACGATTTATAACCTGCGCGGCGGAGTGATCGATCTGCGTCTGGATCGCATGAACCAGGCTTTAGCGCTGTTTGACCACCCAGAAAAGCAATTTCCCTCGTTTCATATCGCCGGAACCAACGGCAAGGGATCTACCGCGGCCATGTTGCATCGCATTCTGTCTCAGTCCGGCTATCGCGTCGCTCTCTACACATCTCCCCATCTTGTATCCTTTACGGAGCGCATACGCGTAGGAGACGAAGAGATTGTTCCAAACGAAGTCGTAGCCTTGGCACAAGAGATCTGGGACCGGACCGTGGCCGCTGATGTTCCGCTGACCTTCTTCGAATTCGTCACGGTCATGGCCTTTATTCACTTTGCCCGGCGAAAGATCGATGTTGCGGTGGTTGAAGTCGGTTTGGGTGGTCGATTGGATGCAACTAATCTGGTGCGGCCCTTGGTGTCGTTGATCTCGACGATTTCCAAGGACCACGAGGCTTATCTCGGGTCCGAACTGCTTTCTATCGCGCGTGAAAAGGGCGGAATCATAAAGCACGGCGTTCCTGTGGTTTGTGGCGCACTACCGACAGATGTCGCAGCCTTGCTAAAGAATATCGCCGATGAGCACGACGCTGCCTCTTACTTTCTGGGCGGCGATTTCACTTTTTCCTTGAAAAATGAGGATCGTTTCGACTATAGAGGTCTAGATTGGCGTTTAATCAACCTCGATTTGGCACTTCGAGGGAAGCATCAGAAGAGGAATGCAGCGCTCGCATTGGCAGGACTCGAGATTGCGAATCACGCTTTTCCGGTGACAGAGCTGGCCCTACGAGAGGGATTAAAAACAGTCCGCTGGCCTGGCCGGTTTGAAATCTTGCGGGATCATCCCGCTATTGTTTTGGACGGCGCGCACAACGGGGAGGGTGTTAGAGCGCTGATTGAAGAGCTTGAAAGTTTTCGCGCACAGCGAAAGGTCAGGCTGTTGTTCGCTTCTATGGAAGATAAGGATTGGCGTCTGATGTTGGAGAACTTTTCCGAGGTGGTGGATGAGATCGTTTTGACGCGGGTCAATATGGAACGCTGCGCAGATCCTTTTCACCTGGCCGCTCAATTGGGCGGGAAAATACCGTGCCGAGCCGTTGGCAATGCGCCAGCAGCACTTGAATACGTTCTGGACCATGCGGATTCCGACGATATTATTCTTATTGCCGGGTCCCTTTATCTGATAGGTGAAATTCGACCGCTGGTCCAAGAAATTGCTGCGGGAAGTCCGTATAAGAAAAATCATCCTCATTCTTTTGCCTCAAGATGAGCTTAAGAAAAAGGTTCTCCATCCAAGCAGCCTTGCCCGTCGTTGCGATTTTATGCGGGGCTCCTTCCTGGGGGCAATCCACACGTCCCGATGCCCCATCGGATACCAAGGAAATCGACGTATCGGCGGATAGTCTCTCTTTCGGCAGTGGCGGAACCCAAATCGAAGCGAAGGGAAGCGTCCAAATCAAGCGCCAGCCGACGACACTCAAAGCCGACGAGGTTCGGATCAACCGTGAAACTAACGAAATGGAAGCCAAAGGGAGAGTCTCTCTGGACGATCCTAATTGGAAGGTGAAATCCGCGGAGTCCATGCAGTTCAATTTAGAAACAGAAACCGGTGAGCTTCAGAAAGGCGACTTGTACATCGAACAAGGCCACGTAAGTATCTCGGGACAAAAGTTTCAGAAATTTGCCGGTCAAGCTTATCACATCGATGAGGGATTCTTCACGACCTGTTTGTGTGAGTCCGGCGCGAGTCCATGGCGGATCTCAGGCGAAGCAATCGACCTTGAGCTTGAGGGTACAGGAATCATCAAGAACGGCTATTTTTATGTCTATGATATCCCGGTTTTGTACTTACCCTACGGTTTTTTCCCGTTGCGAAGCGAACGACAAACGGGTTTTCTATTCCCGCAGGTCGGTCAGTCAAATAAAGACGGATTTAGATACCTGCAGCCATTTTTCTGGGCCGTGTCGAAGAGCACGGATGCAACCGTGAGCTTCGACGTCGAGACTCGGACCCGATTAGGCTTCCTCGGCGAAGTTCGGACGAAGTTCGATCGGGACTCGGACTTCCAATTCCTCAACGCCTATTTTAACGAGTTGTGGCGCAAGAACGCAGATGCCGACATCGTCGACAAGACGATTGCCGATCCGCACATTCCGCAAAACCGCTGGAGCGTCGTTGGAAGCCACCGATACGTGGCTGCTGCCAATTGGCTCACCTACAGCGACTTCGCGACTTTCGGCGACGATCTGTTTACGCGGGAATTGGTTGACCGCTTTGACCTTCCCGCTTCACGAGAACGGGAAATTCAGGCGAGCCGCTACGGCCGGTCCCGGTTCGGTGCGTTTAAGAATTGGCAAGATACCTATTTCAAGGGAGAGTGGAGGTTTTTCCAGGACTTCATCCAATTCGACAAAACGACGTTACAGAGGACACCGGAGGTATCGTTTTGGGGACGCCGTTTTCTTAGCGGGTTCCCGCTGGAGTTTCGCTGGCGGGCGGAGGGGGTTAACTACCTCCGGAGACAGGCTTGTCCGGGGAACGGGAGCACGGACAATTGCGGTGACGGTCTCCGTCTCGATCTGAGACCGGAGGTGGTGCTGCCCTTTCGGATGGCGTCTTACCTGGTTGGATCATTTAGCGTGGCGCCTCGGGAGACGGTTTATCATCTCTACTCACCGGTGAAGACCGGCAACCGAAACGTGTCCCGAGAATTAGTAGAAGTCCGCGGTAATATCGGTACCACCCTGAGTCGTGTTTTTGCTTGGAGTGGTTCGGGAATCAATTCCATCAGGCACGTCTTCGAGCCGGAATTGAGCTATCTGTTCGTGCCCGGCGTTAACCAGAGCAGCATTCCCATCATGGATGGAATTGACCGGGTGAACCGTAGAAACGTTGTAACCCTGGCGCTGGGCAACCGGCTATGGGGCAAGTACGGCGGCCCAGCAGCCGAGGTTTCTGATGATAAACAAGTCGAATTGCTGAATCCATTTATTTCCAATGTCCAGGAGATGGGATCCTTAAGGCTCGCGTTAGGTTATGACGTTGCTGCAGCGCGAAAAGGCGCCGACAGCTTGACGGATTTAGATATGAATCTCCGCCTTACACCCCTGGGTTACCTCAATTTAACATTTGACGGTGGGGTCAACCCCGGCGCCTGGGAAATCACGCAGGGGCGGGCATTTGTAGCGCTGGTGGATCCACGTCCACTCACGCGCCGGGCATTGGACCCGGATTTCATGAGACCAAACTCTTTCAGCATCGGTTATGTTTACTTACTTAATGGGCCCAATGGGTTTCTCGCGGAAGACGCCAATATCGATTTGGATGCTCCGGAAAACTGTGTTCGCAATCCCGCCGACCCGCGATGTCTGGGAGCACCCAATCCCAAAAGCATCCTCGGCAATATCGTTAGCAGCATGCTCTATCATGTTACGGATAACATTCTGGTCAATCTAAATTCCGTCTATGACGTGCGGAACAACACATTTATCGGCGTTCGGGCCGCGGTCAAATTGCTCTCATCGTGTGATTGTTGGACCATGACTTTTTCACTGAAGCATGACATCAACCCGGCGAAGACGAGCTTCAGCTTCGATTTTAACTTGCTCGGATTAGGCACACAAAGAAGTACCTTGAGGTGAGATCGCCGCGCAGGCGTGACGACCCGTGTTAAAGACTGTTCCGGTTTCTTAGCTTGGTCTCGAGCATTCCGAGATAGTGATAAATCCGGCCCTTGCTTCGGTATCTGTCTCTTTCCCGGCTGCCCAGCGAATAGAAAGCAAATTGAACCGTGGCCCGTCCAAGATCAAAAAAGATGCGGCCAATTCCTTTATCGTTCATGAGCACACGGCTGTGTCCTTGCTTTTTATGATGGTTCTTAAAATAATCCTCCGTCAATCGGAGTGGATCAACACTGTGATAAACCACGGCTTCCCTCATGTACCCAATGCGGAAGCCATCCCGGCGAAGCCGGCGCGCGAACTCAACGTCCTCGGAAGTTCCAGAAGCTCCCGGCCCAAGTCGCTCGTCAAAGGGCCCGACCTTCTCGAGCGCTCGGCGGGCGACGGCAAAATTTGCACCATTGAGTGAATGGGAATGTTTAATCGCAGACCCAAAATCAATATTTGGGATAGTCCGGTAGCGATTTATCAGCGTATTAATTTCTAAATTCTCGGCACGCGGGGCCTGGATTCGAATGACCCCTTGACCCGCCTGATATTCGGTTTCTTCAAAGAAACGCTCAACGGCGCACAACCAATTTGCTTGCACGACGACATCGTCATCTAGAAAGACAAGCACCTCGCCACGGGCCATGCGTACCGCCTCGTTCATTACTGCCGATTTGCCGCGTTTTTGCACCTGTACGAGCACCAAGGGAAGGGGAAAGCTCTGCGCTATGCTATGCAAAAGCTCCCACGTCTCATCTTGCGAATTGTTATCCCCAACAATTATTTGCGGTTGTATTCTATCCAGTTCCACCAAGTCCTTCATGCTTACAAGCAGCTTCTGAACTATTTGGGCGCGGTTCCTGGTAGGAATAATGATGCTCAGTCTTATCGCCATGCTGTTGACCCCATCAGCCGGAGTAATTTGCGTCGGTTCTAGTCACAAGCCGGCATTACGGTGTCTCTGGACCGGCTGACAATCAGATGACAAAGTCTAGCAAATTTGTTATTGAATGATAATAGTCTGACTCAATGATGACACAGGCCTGCCGTACGAAGGTTTTTCGCCTTCGTTCAAGCTTCATGCAGCGCGTGCGTGAGTAATTCAATCCTTATACTCGGTAAATCGCGCTGGCAGTCGGTGATGGAGTCTAAACCGGCTGTCAGGTACGTTTTGACAAATTAGCAGTCTATAGGTGGCCCAAGGTGAAATCTCTTTTCCGGTACCGCGAGTTAATTTATAACCTGGTTTTTAAAGACTTAAAGCTCAAATACCGGGACTCCACTTTTGGGTTTCTCTGGTCGCTCGCGAATCCCCTTTTGGTAATTTCTGTTTACAGCTTTGTTTTTGGCCACCTGATACGAATCGGTGTTGAACGATTCCCTTATTTCCTTATGATCGGAATCCTAGCGTGGAATTTCTTCGCGCAATCTGTGACGATGTCCACAGGATCTATTCTAGATAACGGCAGTCTAATCCGCAAAGTTGCGTTGCCAATGGAAGTTTTTCCCCTGGCCACCGTGCTTTTTAATTTGGTTCAGTATTTTCTCGCGTTGGTCGTGCTTTTCCCTATGGCGTTTATTTTTTTTGGGGTCTTACCCTCATGGTCCTGGTTGGCTTTTTTACCGATTTTAGTGCTGCACGTGCTCTTCACATTGGGAGCGTGCTTTGTTGTCTCCACCGCCACTGTTTTCTATAGGGATGTGCGCCACTTCACCGAGATCCTTTTGATGCTAACGTTTTGGCTTACCCCTATAGTATACGATATACGGTCGATCACACCTTCTTTGCAATCCGTCATTTACCTAAATCCCATGTCGTTCTTTATTCTTGGCTACCAAAATGCGCTCTACCACAATATTTTTCCTTCTTTTCCAGAAGTGACTGTCCTCGCGGGGTTAACCGCCTTGATGCTGGCGCTGGGCTACGCTCTTTTTGTGCGGTTGAAAACTCGCTTTGCGGAGGAGGTCTGAATCCCTTGGCGACGGCAATTGAAGTCAAGAATGTCGCAAAGTCCTTTATCATTCGGCATAACCGAAACAATTCGTTGAAGTCAAATATCGTCGGAGTATTTCATAAACGGTTTCGCGAAGAGAAAGAGATTCTTTGGGCATTGAAAGAAGTGAGCTTTGATGTACTTCCTGGCGAGGCTGTTGGTCTCATCGGCAGAAATGGTTCAGGGAAAAGCACGCTTCTTAAAATCATCGCGGGAATTTATCCGCCGACTTCCGGAAGAGTGAACCTATCGAATGCTCGGGTGGGAACCATGATCGAACTGGGTGTCGGCTTTCATCCAGAATTGACCGGCGAGGAAAATATCTATTTGGGAGCGTCGATCTACGGGCTGAGCCGGAAGGAGATAGAGAAAATCTACCCGCGAATCGTCGCGTTCTCTGAACTCGATGGATTCATGGACACTGCCGTAAAGAATTATTCCTCCGGGATGCAGGCGCGATTGGGGTTTGCGCTCGCCGTCAATTTGGCTCCTGATATTCTTCTGGTGGATGAAGTGCTAGCGGTGGGAGACGAGGCCTTCCAGAGGAAGTGCATGGCGTGGATGGAGCAATTTCGCAGCGCGGGAAAAACCATTGTCTTTGTTTCCCATAACCCGGAAGATGTCAGAAGGATTTGCGATCGAGCCTGCGTCTTGGATTTAGGCTCGGTGGTTTTTCTCGGAAAGACCGACGAGGCCATCGACCGGTACCATGCGCTACTAGGTGCTGCGTAGCCAGATACGCGCGTAGAATACTGTATTCTGCTGTCGATTAGACAGGCCTTCTTGCAACATTCCTCACTTGCAGCAGCCGGCGCAGAATGTAAGTTTTTGTTACACAAATTTCTCAAAAACAGACTTTGCTCTCCTGTTTTTTCATTCCAATTCCAACATTTGCAATAAAGTGCTATTGGTATTGTGATTGCTTTAACCAAGCGGTTAACTGGGTGACTGGGGTGTTGGTTTGGCTAATTCTGATCCGAACCAACCTATACCCCACTTGATCCGAACCGTATTTTTCTGTAAGAAACCTGACGCTGAATGATAATGCGATAAAGGAGAAAAATAGAACATGATGCCTGCGACAACCCGCAGAAAGATTTTGATCGTGACTTTGGCGATCAGCCTTTTTGCCTTGGATATTCGAGTTGGTTTTGCCCAGTCGGTTTCGTTCAATCCAGCGGCAAACTTTTCTACCGGTGTTGGCCCGCTCCACATAGCGACCGGGGACTTCAACGGGGATGGAAAATTGGACGTGGTGGTCCCTAACTCGCAAGACGATAGTGTCTCGATTCTGTTGGGCAATGGCAGCGGTGGTTTTGGGGCGGCGACAGATTTCGCCGTGGGAGATCTTCCAGACGCGGTGGCTGTAGGCGATTTCAACGGGGATGGCAAGCTGGATGTCGCAGTAACAAATGCTCTAAGCAACAACGTGTCGATACTTTTGGGCAATGGTCTGGGGGGCTTTGGGGCGGCAACAAACTTTGCTGTGGGGACGAATCCGGAGTTGATCGCGGTAGGGGACTTCAATGGAGACGGGAGACAGGATCTGGCGGTAACGAATTTTGATAGTAACAACGTTTCGATACTTTTGGGAGTTGGCAACGGAACCTTTGGGGCGGCCACGAACGTTGCTGTGGGCACTAGTCCGTTCGGCATAGCGGTAGGAGATTTCAACGGAGATGGGAAGAAAGATTTGGCGGTGGCGAATATTGGTAGCAGCAACGTTTCGATTCTTTTGGGTAGTGGAACTGGAGGCTTTACAGCAGTTCCGCCCGTTGCCGCGGGGAGCGGCGCGATCTCAGTGGCGGTAGGGGACTTTAACGGGGATGGGAGGCAGGATTTGGCGGTAGCAAATTTCGGTGACAACACTTTTTCGATTCTTTTGGGTAATGGCACCGGGAATTTTGTCGAGGTGTCGGAGTTTTCTGCGGGCTCAGCCCCAGCCGCCCTAACGGTAGGGGATTTTAATGGGGATGGGAAGTTGGATGTGGCCACGGTGAATAACG
>DAIRFP010000001.1:0-14397 GCA_036794995.1 Thermodesulfobacteriota bacterium
TGGCGGATGATTTCGATGAATTCCTCTCGGTCAGTGTCTTTTAGAATGTAACCCTTGGCCCCGGCTTTGATCGCCGACGCGATCTTCTCATCATCGTCGTGGATGGAAAGCATGAGAATCTTAGTTTTGGGAGCCAATGCAGAGATGAGCTTCGCGGCCTTGATCCCGTCCATTTTGGGCATGCGAACATCCAACAGAGCGATGTCCGGCTCGGTTTCCCGGCATTTGATGACTGCTTCCTGGCCATCGCCGGCCTCGGCGACTACTTTGATGTCCTTGGCGGTCTCAAGCAATATTCTCAGGCTTTGTCTGAACAATCGTTCGTCGTCAGCGATTAACAATTTAAGCGGCATGGAATCCCTCCGCTTTAGTCAATAGCAACGTGTTTCTGAAGACGATTTCTTATATGGCTTCCTAGCAGCGCAGTCAAGAAAGTGAGGTTGTGGTGGGCGGCACGAGCATGAGTATGTTTTCCCAGGTGGTTTCCTTCTCGCAGGTATTGTCGAGAAAATGAATGAAGGGAGGAAGGAGGAGAGCCGAAAAGACGGTGGAAGAAAACCGCTCTTCGGCATCTCCATTAGCTATCGCAGGGATAAAGCCGGCGCGCCGGAAAGGTCCGGCTTCGCCGACGCTAAAGAACCGCCTTCACTGAAGGCCGCTCTTTCATTCTTTGCAGGTATCGACCCAACCGGGGCAGCGAGGGATCTGGAAGGACTCCGAAGCCCTCCAATCGTGTGAAACGGGGTAACAGGGCCGCGTCTACCAGCGAGAAATCGCCCACTAGATACGGCTGATCGCCCAGCTCATCTTCAAGATGCTGCAAGAGTTTTCGTAGATCGCTTTTTGCCGTCTCGATGACTTGCTGAGTTTGTTCCTTAGGATCCTTCATCGTTTCCATGCGCAGCTTTTGATAGGGGCCGTCGAGATGAGCCAGCCCGTAGTCGGCTAGGATGCGCGCCTTGGCGCGTCTGCCCAAATCCGCCGGCATCAGGGGAGGATCGGGATATTTCTCGTTCAAGTATTCGTTGATGATGCAGGATTCGTAAAGCACCGTTTTGTCATCGGTGAGAACGGGAACTTTCCCATAGGGACTAAGCTTGAGGAACTCAGGGGCTTTTTGCTCTTGCTTTCTCAGGTCGATAGGGACGACCTCGTAGGGGAGATGTTTTTCCGCCAGGACGACTTTCACACGCTGGCAATTGGGTGAGGCCTTGAAGTCATAGAGCTTGATCATTCTGCGTCTCCTTTCTGAAGGGATATTTGAGTGCGGCCGAGTGTCTGAGCACACCTTATACAGGATCTAGCGAAAAGAAAAGGCAGCGAGCTTGATCTGCTACCGGTTTGATGTTAAGCGACTTACTCGTTAGCACGGAGAAGATGCGGTGACAGCGGAGGACGCGGCAAGAACCATTTTTAACGGCTTGAAAACGGCCGGCATCAACCTGATCGCCACTTTGCCGGATATCAACCTGGCCCAATTGCTTAGTGAAGTTGAAGCAGACCCCGACGGGATTCACGTGCCGCTTTGCCGCGAGGAGGAGGGGATAGGGATCTGCAGTGGCGCTTATCTGGTCGGGAAAAAATGCGCCGTGATTATGCAAAACGGCGGATTCTTCAACAGCAATAATGCCATCGTAACTACCTTGCTGCAGTACCAGATCCCGCTACTACTCCTCATCTACTACGCCGGTGACATCGGTGATCGCACTTTCAGTACTTCGGGCAGCGTGACTGAACCCGTGCTGCGCGCCTTGGGCGTTCGCTATTACGTCATGCGCGAACCCAGTGACGCTCCAGAGCTGATTAAACGGGCGCAAGTCTTGGCTGAGGATTCCAGGCGCCCGGTGGCGTTGTTATTGACGAAAGAAGTGCTTGGCCATCGTGCCGCGCTCAAGTCGCTATAGAAAACCGGGCGAGAGAGTGCCGCCAGAACAGATGAAGAGATTCGATTGTTTAAGAAGCATCGCCGGAGGGGCCACGGATGCTCTAGTCGTAACTTCTGCCGGAGCTATGACCTTGGAGTGGCATGCGGTGCGCCCTAGCGACGGCAATTTTCGGGTGCGCACCTTGGGGCTTTGCTCGTCCGTCGCACTCGGTATGGCGTTAGGCTTGCCTAAGCGGCGAGTGATCGCCCTCGACGGAGATGGATCACTATTGATGAATTTGTGCTCGTTACCCACGATCGCGCGCATGGGGCCAAAAAATCTTATTCACATTGTTTTCGACAATGAGGTGTACGAGGCTTCGGGCAACAAGAGAACGGCGACGGCCGCCGGTACTGATCTCGTTGAAATGGCGCGCGCCGCGGGCATTAGACGGGCTATGTGGGCAGACTCCGTCGATGAGTTTTCCAAGGTCGTCGGCGACGCTTTGAGCGGTAATGAGCTTTGTTTCATCGGCGCCAAGGTCACGACGGAGCGCACAGAAGTACCGCCTTATCCAGTTGACGAAGTCGAGAACAAGTATCGTTTTATCCGGCATGTGGAAAAAACTGAACGAATCGAGATTATCAGAACCAATCTGCCCGCCAGTTACGTTTGATCTCGCTTTGATCGCCGCTGAGATTCGTGAAGATCGATATCGAATTCAATTCCGGTGCCCAGCTCCCCATGGACGCAATCCCGGAACTTGCTCAATTGGCGGAACGACATGGCTTCGATTGCGCTTGGGGTGGCGAGGCGAATAACAAGGACCCAACGGTCATGCTTGCCGCTATTGCTGCGGTGACGACCCGCCTGAAGATAGGTTCGGCAATCTATCATATCTTGGGACGGACTCCCGTTACTTTGGCACTGCAGGCCGTAGGCCTCGACGAGCTGTCGTCGGGACGTTTTCTCCTGGGAATCGGGTCGTCCAATCCGACCATCGCCAGATGGCATGGGCAGACCTTCGATCATCCATTGGGTCGCGTCGAGGAGTATGTAGAAATTGTTAGGGGTGCGATGCGCGGTGAAAAGCTTGATTTTTCAGGCAAGTTTTTTACAGCCCAAAACTTCAAAATGGCTTTTCGTCCGTCAGAGCGGAGAATCCCTATCTACCTGGCGGCCTTTGGCCCGAAGATGACCCGCTTAGCCGGCAGAATTACCGATGGTGTCTTGATCAACATGGCCAATCCGATTGAAATACGCCGAATTGCCGAAGAGGTTAGGCGAGGTGCCGAAGAGGCAGGTAAAGATCCTTCGGCCATGGAGATCATCTGCAAAATCCGTTGCTCTATCGCGCACAACTATGAAGCGGCTCGTGAAGCGTTAAGTCACGCGCTGACGTATTATGCGCTTGCCGATTACTACAGAAATCTGTTGACGAGAATGGGTTTTGGCGAGGAAATTGAACATATGCGGGCAGCCTGGAAGTCAGGTGGCTTTCACGCCGCCCGAAAGTTGGTCACGGACCGACTTTTCGCGGGCTTGCCGCTGGTCGCGGCAACATCAGCCGAGGAAGTCGTCGAACAGATCAAACCCTACCGTGAGGCCGGAGCCACCAGGATTATTCTTCCCTACGTTGCCGCATCCGATGACGTGGTGAGCGAAATAAAGCATTTTATCGGATATTGGAGCTCCGCGGCCATTGGACTGACCCAGGATGTGAAGAGGAGAGATTAAACCAATGCCGTTCGAACTGCTAAACCCTAAAGGACTGGAACGCCCGGTGGGCTACGCCCATGTCGCCAAAGTGACTGGCGGAAGTATCGCTTACGTCGCTGGCCAAGCGCCTCTTGATGAGAACGGCCAGGTTGTTGGCAAGGGAGATTTTGTCGCGCAGTTCATCCAGGTAATTCGGAATCTCAAGACGGCGGCAGAATCAGTGGGGGGGCGCCCAGACCAGTACGCGGCTCTGACGATTTATGTCACCGACCTGCAAGCCTATCTGAACCATAAGCAGTTGTTGGGTGGCGCTTATCGTGAAGTATTCGGCAAGCACTTCCCTGCGATTACACTGGTGCAGGTGAGCAGCCTTTATAATCCGGACTGTATGCTAGAGATCTCCGGCATCGTTGTGATTGACTGAGCAATCCTACACGGCAGCGCCGGCACTGTATTTCCCGGCATATCTTGTCATAAATCTTCGACAATCCTGACAATATTCGCCTAAAAACCAGGCGTATGAAGACGACTTAGACTGGCAAAACGCTATTTTTCAAATACTTGCCAGGCTGGCATTCCACTTGCTTCCACTAATTGCGCAATATGTCCAGCGGACGGCGGTAAATCATATGCGATCTAATCCGGCATTAGACATGGAGCGCGATCAAGATATCTTCGAAAACGTCACGGAGGAAGAAATAATTTTTCTGTGGCGTTCGATAAAGGGCAAAGGCCTTTCAGAAGATGAAGCCTGGCAGGCAATCGTGACAGGGATTGCCTTGGACATGGCGTTTGCCAAAACGAAAACCGTCAAGCAACTGGAACACTGACCCCGTAGATAGCATCCGTCTTTCTAAAACCTTCTCCTTTCCAAGCTCCTAAACACTCTGCCAGAACGCACAAGTTCCTGATTTATATGGCTTGTGCCGAATGCGAACCCTAAGAACGTTCAGGTTTGCGATGCCTGTGGGTCAGCCACGGCGATTAGCTCTTGGAGTGACAGCCGATGCAGGCTGTGGGTACTCTTAATCTGGTGCAGAAGGTCAGCTGTGTCAGGGATTTGAGGAATGAGAGTAAACTCATATTGGGCGAGAATGTTGTCCACGTCCCTTTGGTCTTCAAGGTCGCGAATGAGTCGCTGCCAATGGTTTTTGCCTGTGGCTGGCGGCAGCGACCTTTCTCGGATCGACCCGTGAAGGGTTCCAACGATTCGCTTTAAGCGATTGGCGATTTCGTGTTCCTCCCGTGCGATTCGATGGAGCCGCTCGGCTACGTGAGGATAGGGCGCGAGTTCAGCGTGTGATTCAATTTGCGCTGCGAGTCGTGACATTCGCTGATAGACCGCTAACAAGACATCAATCGGCTCCGTGTATCCCGCAGCGCCGTTCCTGCTACGCTCCGGCAGTAAGAACTCTTGCAGCTTTGTCAGCAGACCGCGAAGCAGGCTCATTGAGCGGGAAGATAAGGATACGGTTGTGTCTTGTCAAGGCGATTGGGCTTGGATTGCACGTTGACTGGATCCCCGAAATCTGGTTCAATCATGAAAAGTTTATAGAGGGGTGTTGAATGTCTCGTATAACGGTCGAAGATTGTTTACAACACGTATCCAGCCGTTTTGAACTTGTCATGCTTGCTTCAAAGAGGGCAAGACAGCTCTTCAAAGGAGCCAGGCCTCTGGTCGAGTCTGATAATCGCGAGGTCGTGGTGGCTTTGCGTGAAATCGCTGCCGCGAAGGTAAGAAGAAAGCCGCAAGAATCCTAAGGATTATCCGTCGGACTTTCCGTTTTTCCGATAAACCTGCCCAACTTGCTGTTTTTCCTGGTTTGTTCTTCAAGCGGTTGTTGAAAACTTCCCCACAAACTTGTAGTTCTATTGTTTGGTGGTAGGGGTTTGTTCTCGCCTATGGCCGAAGACCAAAAAGCAACGTCCAACGATTTTCCTCTCCCCGAGATCGATTTTTCAAAAGAAGTCATCGATAATGAAGAGGCCGGCTCTTCACGTACCGCCCTTGTTCCATTTGATCCGCTCCAACGCTATCTTGCTGAGATACGCCGATTCTCTTTATTGAGCCGTGAAGAAGAACATCGGCTTGCCGTTGATTATAAAGAGTACGGCAATGTCGAGGCGGCTTATAAGCTGGTCACCGCGAACCTGCGTTTGGTGGTGATGATCGCGCGAGAGTACCAGAAGGCATTCAAAAACCTGCTTGATTTGATTCAAGAGGGTAATATGGGATTGATGGAGGCCGTAAAGAACTTCGACCCTTACCGGGGCGTGCGCTTTCCTTCTTACGCTGTCTGGTGGATCCGGGCCTATATGATCCGGTACATCATGAATGATTGGCGCATGGTAAAGATCGGCACCACCCAGGCGCAGCGAAAGCTCTTTTTCAATTTGCAGAAGGAAAAAGAAAAGCTGGAGGCCGAGGGCTTGACTCCTGGTCCCAAACTTCTGGCGCAGCGGCTGAATGTGAAAGAAGACGAAGTTGTTGAAATGGAGCAGCGGCTTGCCAGCCGTGACTTGTCGGTGGACATGCCTATGGGCGATGACGAAGAAGCTACCTTACTCCATTTTCTACCGGACCAAAAGGAGTCGCCGGAAGAACAGATTGCTGAAACCCAATACCAACATCTGCTGCGTGAGAAGATGGAGCAGTTCGCGAGCGCGCTTAAGGATAAAGAACTGGTGATTTTCAGGGAGCGCCTCCTTAACGAGGATCCGTTGACGCTAAGAGAAATCGGCGAGAAATATGACATCAGCCGAGAAAGAGTGCGGCAGATCGAAGAGCGCGTCAAGCGGAAACTCAAGACTTTTCTGAGCAAAGAGTTCAAAGACCTAACCGGCACAACAGCCGGAACCGGCTGAACTTCAGAATTCCGTTGCGGCGCTGTTTCAGTGGGTTTTCGGCGATTAAGTCGATGAGTCTCAAGTTATCTGAGGCCTGAACTGTCGCGCAAACTGTCATTTGCGGTTGCGACTTCCGCCGACTTCTGATAGCAAAAATCATTAAGTTTAGGGAGGAAAGCCTTTGCAGTTTGAGAAGGAAGTGGAGATTCTAGCCCCTCGGGAAAAAGTCTGGAATTTTATCTGGGACGTGGATCGATTCATCGCCTGCGTGCCAGGTTGTAAGGAAGCCAAAACCATAGAAGCAGGGAAACTTTATGCTGCAACCATGACTGAAAAGGTGGGACCTTTTCGCGTGGAGTTTCCAACAACGATCGAAGTGCTTGAACGCGAAGAATTCACTCATGTCAAAGCCCAGGCCTCCGGTGCGGATAACAAAATTGGTAGCCGTATGAAGTTGTCCCTCGATGTGAACTTGCGGGAGCAAGGTGACAAGACCGTGCTCGCTTTTGTTGCCGGTGTCGACATTCTAGGGAAACTGGCTGCTCTCGGGCATAGCATCATCAAGCGAAAAGCCGACCAGGTCCTCGATGAATTTGCCCGCGCCGTCAAGCAGCGGTTGGAGGGAGATTCTTAGGATGCTGCGACGATTTCGCTTAGAGGAACCGGAAAGCGTGAAGGAGGTATCAGAGCTGCTTGGGCGGTTTGGCGAAGCTGCAAGGGTTTATGCCGGAGGAACGGAGCTGCTTTTGGCAATGAAGGAAGGCTTAGTTCAATATGAGCGCCTGATTAACGTCAAAAACATCAAGGGTCTGAACGAGGTCACGTTGGACAAAGATACCATCCGCATTGGTGCGCTTTGCACGCATCATCAATTGGAAAACGCGCCCCTGTTGCATCAGAATCTCGCTGCCCTAGTAAAATTGGAACAAAACGTCGCCAACGTCCGTGTGCGGCAGGTCGGCACGTTCGGAGGCAATATTTGTTTTGCCGAGCCCCATGCCGATCCGGGGACGTTGTTGATGGCGCTTGGCGCCCAGATGATCGCGGAGAGATCCACTTCGAAGCGGGAAATCCCAGCGGTGGATTTTTTTGTCGACGCCTACGAGACTTGTTTGGAAGCGGATGAAGTGCTTACCGAGATCCGCGTGCCGGTGCCAGCCGACAAATCGGGTGTGGCTTACCTGAAATTCGGCTATCTGGAAAGACCCAGTGTCGGGGTGGCCGTGGCGCTCCGCGTGGATGCAGGCGGTAAATCCATCCAGGATGCAACCATTGCGGTGGGCTGCGCGGGGCCTGCACCAAAAAGGGTGCCCGAAGCCGAGGCGTTGCTAAAAGGGGGGAGCGTCGACGAGGCTAAAGCGAACCTTTCTAAGGCGGGAGAAATCGCCGGGGGAGCCTCGCAGGCGATCAGCGATCTTCACGGCTCCCAGGAATATAAGGAACACATCGTCGGGGTTTTGCTAAAGCGGGCGTTTGGCAGTGCTCTCAGCCAGTGTTGAGCGATTAGAGAGTTAAGGGGGATTGATGTCTAAGGCGATGCTACGACGGGCGGATGCTCAAACGATTCCGATTTCTTTCACGCTCAATGGACGTCTGCAGGAGATCGCCGTAGAGCCCCACGAATTGTTGCTCGACGTTGTGCGCGAGCGTTTGGGCATGACCGGTGCGAAGCGTTCTTGTGATGTTCAAGTTTGCGGCGCGTGTACATTGTTGGTAGACGGACGTCCCGTGAGTGCTTGCACGACCTTGGCGTTCGAGGTGAGAGACCGCTCAGTGATGACGATCGAAGGGTTGGCCGACGACAATGGCAAGCTCCATCCCTTGCAAGAAGCTTTTATCGCGCACGGCGGATTCCAGTGTGGGTTTTGCACGCCGGGGATGATACTTGCAGCCAAAGCGCTGCTGGACGAGAATCCGAGCCCGACGGAAGACGAGTTGAAGCACTTTATGCATGGCAACATCTGCCGTTGCACGGGCTATAAGAAAATCATCGAGTCGATCATGGCCGCCGCCAAGCTTATGCGCGAAAGCCGCGCATAAGCGTTCAAGTAGTTTCAGTCGTTCAAAACGTCGGAACTACGATCTTCAACTACGGCTTGAACTTTTTGAACTGCTTGAACGGTTTGAACCCTTAGTCTTCGATCCCGTATTCCTTCCATCTGCTCGCAACGAGATCCAAATGCTCCTTGGGCGGCAAAGAGATCGCCGGATACTCGTGCTTTCTGGTAGCGTCGATGCCGATGCGGCAGCCGACGTTCCGGCTCGGATCATGCTGTAGAACACCGGCCGGCGCCTGGGACGGATCAAGACCGACAGCCTGGACGTCACGTTCAATGTAGATATCTTTGTCTGGGCGAGCGTGCCAGCTGAGCGCCCAATCGACCGCGAAGTCATCCCAAACGTCGATATCGTCATCGACCACGACGGTGATCTTGCCAAAACCGGTGCGTAGCGACCACGCGCCGTACATGAGCTGCCGCACCTGCCCGACGAACTGTTTTTTTAGAGAGATAACCAGATAGGCGCCACTGCCGCCGGCTTCCTTGAGACGGAGGTCTTTGATTGGAATATGCAGCGTGTCTTTCAAATGTTTGAACAACGGCCACTCACGACCGATGCCGCGAATACAACTCGATTCCGACGGCGGCATCTGGCTGATAAACGCTTGGTAGAGGGGTTTGTTCCGAAACGTCATGCAATTGATGTTGAAGAACGGCTCGTTGCCGGCTGGACCCATATAGCCGGTATACTCCCCGAAGGGACCCTCGGGTTCGACGGCGTTGGGTGGAATCTCCCCTTCGAGAACGATTTCGGCGGTTGCCGGCACTTCCAAAGGCACGGTTTCGCAAGGCACCAGGTCGACCGGTTCGCCACGCAGTGCGCCGGCAACGGCGAATTCATCGAGGGACTCCGACATCTTTGATACGGACACATAGCCGATTGACGGATCAGCACCGATCACCACCGCCACCGGCGTGGGTTTGTTCTGCGCGTTATTCTTGAGAATATGCAGCGCTGCGTCTTGGCGCCTGCCGATCAATAGCCCGGTCTTATTGGGGCCTTTGACCTGCATGCGATAAGTGCCGATGTTGCGCACGCCGGTTTCGGGGTCTTTGGTAATTAGGTAGGGTGAGGTAAAAAACGGTGCAGGATCTTCACCCACCGTCCACATCGGGACCGGCAGTTTGGTGATGTCGACGTCTTTACCGCGCAGAATATTCTCCTTGCAAGGAGCGTGGTTAACCATCCGGGGCGGAATCGGATTGCCCAACGCGTGGTCCCACTTGCGATTGATGCCTTCGACGGTTTCCGTTTGCAGTCCAAGGGCGTAAATTTCCCTCGAGGCGCCGAGCACGCCCGCTACCACGGGGATACTGAATCCCTTGACGTTTTCAAACACCACTGCGGGTCGTTTTGACGGTGGAATTTTCTTGAACAGTTGACGACAGACTGCGGCAATTTCCCAGTCCTTATCGACTTCCTTGGTTACGCGCTTGAGTTTGCCATGTTTTTCGAGGGTAGCCACATATTCTCGTAGGTCGCGATAAGCCATGAATCCTCCTGAGTTATGGAAACGGATCGAGAAGTTTTTCGTATACTAGTCACAAATCCTTTATATATCAACAATCGGGATAGAAATTATCTCGATAGGGCGTTCCCCGGCGCGCGAAGGTTGAGTGGGTTTCGCCACGGCCAGGGGAGGCTCATGGGCTTGGCAAATCAAATTTCGAGAACGAGGTTAAAAAATCGATCCTCAAATCGTCTATCTTCAGATGTTCGGGGCCGATAGCTTACGATGGGGCTTTTTTGGGGGGATCGCTAAGCTCGGATCTCAGCGCGCATAAAAATAATATAGGAGATACCGAAGCAGACTGCCACGAGACCGAAAAGGGTTGTGATATGCGGCCAGATTAAATTGAGGCTCTGGCCCAGCTCCAGTGGAGTCGGCAAGATGCCTTCGGCCTGACTTTGTAAAGCTAGCCCGAAGACCCGGGCCGCCGGATTGAGCAGGATGTTAACGCTTTCTGAGAAGAGGGTGCTGGGAGAAATTCTGCTGACGACGTTTTCAATATCGGCCCGGTAGGCCAGTTGTTCGGGTGTGGATGGATCGGGGACGATGACACTGGCGATGCCCTGACTTACGATGACGACGAAGAGCGTCATGAACAGCCAAACTGCCATCGACGCAAGGGCCGCGGTTACGGTCTTCTGAAAGAGCAGAGAGAAGAGCATGGCGAGAGCCAGCCAAAAACCAACGTAGAAAACGCCGACAAAGGTAAAAATGAGCATGCGCCAGAGCTCCTCCGTGTTGGGAGGAAAGCCCAGCAACGTGATCCCCAAGCCGATGACCAGCAAAAGAATGGAGCCCCAGAGTATGGCTACTGTGGTCAGCCCGGCAAAAAATTTCCCATTGATCAAGCTGTCGCGATAGATGGGCTGCGAAAGCACGCGACTCAGAGTTCCCCGCGCATATTCACCGCTGATGGAGTCGAAACCTAGCGTGATTCCCACCAGCGGGCCAAAGAACCCTAAAAACGTCGCCAAAGAAAAGACCGTGCCGGTGCCCGACGTCAACAAGAACAAAAAAACATATTGAGCCGGGGCGTTCTCGGTGTCTTGACGGATGGCTTGGCCGGAGGCATAAGTGGCCCACAAGCCGATCAAAACGATGAGCGCGAGAAGGATCATGAAACGGCGGCTGCTGAAGTGATCGGCCAGTTCTTTCCAGAAGACGACACTCATGGTTATGCCTCGCGGAAGTATTTCAGATAGATTTCCTCTAAAGTCGGGTCTTCAGAACGGAGCTGCAAGAGCGGCAGGTTCCTCCGCGCCAGCAATGATACGACCTCGGAACGCACGTCTCTGGTGCAACGGAGAAATAAGCCGTGACCGCGCTTTTCAATTTCATCGACTCCGTTAATCGCCCGCAGGTCATTTTCTAGGCCGTTGGCGCCTGCGCCTACCTCCAGTAAAAAGTTCCACTGCCGTTCTTTGAGGATGGCTCGCCCCAACTCGTCCATCTGTCCTTGGACGATGAGTCGTCCTTTGACAATGATACCGACGCGGCTGCAAATCTCCTGGACTTGCTGAAGTTGGTGCGAGGAGAGCATCACCGTCAGGTTGCGCTCCCGATTAAGACCCTTGATCAACTCCAGGATGCGAATCGCCCCGTCCGGATCTATGCCGAGGGTCGGCTCATCAAGGATGACGGCCCGCGGCTTTTTCACTAGAACTTCGGCGATGCCGAGGCGTTGCTTCATGCCGCGGGAGAATTCCCGCACCAACCGTCGACCGTCTTCGCTCAGGCCGACTTGGTCTAAGACTTCTGAAGTCCGTCGCCGAGCTTCGTCGTCTGGAATCCGGTTCAGCCGCGCCATGTAGAGCAGGTTTTCTCCGGCGCTCATGTCCTCGTAAAATCCGGGGTTTTCCGGCAGGTAGCCGACACGGCGCTTTACTTCGAGAGATTGGCGCGTCGGGTCGAAGCCGCAAACCGAAGCGCGCCCCGATGTCGCTTCCGTGAGGCCGAGGAGCATCAGGATCGTGGTTGTTTTGCCGGCGCCGTTGGGGCCGAGAAAACCGAATATCTCGCCCTCCTGGACTGTAAGGTTGAGCGCATTGACCGCGAGCTTGTCGTGGTACCGCTTCGTCAGGTTTTGGGTTTCGACAACAGCGCTCATCTGCGTCCTAACCGGAAGAATACCACAGCCAATCCCAAAACCACCAAAGCAACGATGCCGAATCCGATCCAGCCCCAGACCGTGGGTGTCGAAACCGTCACCCTGAACTCCACCGACTTGTTGACTTCGGGAGCGTTGGCGGTGAGGGTTAAAAGATAGTCGCCGGCGATGGTTCGATCCGGCGCGAGAATTTCCATCTTGATCTCCTTCACCTCGCCAGAGTTCAGTGCGTCGATCTTGTCCGGCCTGAACTCCACCGTCCATTTATCATTGGGCTTTTTGCTAAGAAAAGATAGGTTGCGGATCGGCGCGGTGCCGGCGTTGCCGACGAGGAAATCCACCGGAGTCTTCTTGCCGGCGGTCAGGGACGTATTGAGAGTCCCGGCAGACGAGCCCATCTTGAGGTCTTGGGTGCCTTTGAGACTGACTTTTACAGTGGCGGACGCTTCAAAGGCACCGGCGCGGGCGCGAATCGTTACCGGACTCTCCGCCGCTTCGGCCCGGGCCGGAGTGTCGATTTCGACGCTCAGAGTCTCGGAGGCGTTTTCCTTGAGTTGGATAGAGGAGATTTGGGTGTCACCGAACTGCGGCTTGAAACGCACGGTCCAGCCCTGGGGGGGCTGCGCTACCAAAGATACGGTCAAAGGCTTCGGTGTCTCGTTTTTCAGATCCACCGTGAACTTCAGGGTTTGACCCGACGCCGTGCTGAGCACCGGATATTGGCTCGTGAGCTTCAATCCGCCGGTTTCGACTTTCTTCGATGTTACGCGAAAATTGATGGTCTCGGCGTACTGCGTGGCGCCCCTAGTATCTTTAGCGGTAACTTTGACCTGATAGGTTCCCGGCCTCGTAGCTTCGGGAACCTTAGCTTTGAACTCGATGGTCGTGGATTTGATTGCGGAGGCCTCAGCTCCCGCCCCCGCGACGGTAACCGAACGAATCGGGTAGCTTGGATAGCGGGAATTGAAGTTCACGTCCCAGCCTTTCGGCACTCCATCGAGGGACAGATTGACTTCAACCGGATCTCTTGTCCGGTTCACGATCTCTGCGTCCATGGTGACTTCTTGGCCCTGTCCTACGGTTAGATCCTTGAACGGCAGAATCAAATTAAAGGTTTCTTTGGATTGAGAAGCGGCGCTCTGTTCGGCTTTTTCAGCGGCAAATGCCAGGGAACCAGTAGCAACCGAGAAAAGAAAAAAACATACGAAAACATCGATCAACTTCCGCACACCAATCCGATCGGCCCCAATCCTCATAGGAAGCCCTCCAGGCTGAATTTTTTGTAGCAGATAAATAACCATAATAAACCCTCGGGTCAAGCCCTTTCTATTAGTTCTATTGGTCTAGTTTTGCCAACTGCCTAAGCCCCTCGTAGAGAACGATTGAAACGGCATTGGATAAATTCAGGCTGCGCACGCCGGCGCTCATCATAGGAATGCGATAACAGCGCTCCGGATTGGCATCCAAAAGTTCCTGCGGCAATCCCCGGGTCTCGGGACCAAAAACAAGGTAATCGGTCTCCTGATAGCGAGCCCGAATGAAAGACTGGGTTGCCCGCTTGGAGAAGTAAAGCATGCCGCCGGCGCTGTTCCGCCCTAGAAAATCATTCCACGACCCGTACAGCCGAAGATCGACGAACTCCCAGTAGTCGAGCCCGGCACGTTTTAGATGTTTGTCATCGATCTTGAAACCCAGGGGTTCGATCAAATGGAGTGGCGTTAGCGTTGCCGCGCAGAGCCGCGCTATGCTTCCCGTATTCGGCGGAATCTCCGGCTCGAACAGGACAACATGCATCGTTCTAACTGTCCACGATGAAAGTGACCGGCCCGTCGTTGGTCAAGGCGACCTCCATCCGGGCTCTGAATTGGCCCGTTGCCACTGCCAGTCCGAAGCCGCGCAAGCTTTGCACGAAATACTCGTATAGTTTTTCAGCCGCGGCCGGCGGAGCCGCAGCGCTAAACGACGGACGATTGCCCTTGTTGCAATCGCCGTAGAGGGTGAATTCCGGCACCACCAAAACTTCTTTCCCTGCTTCCTCAAGCGAACGATTCATCTGGTCATTCTTGTCCGCAAAAATCCTTAGATTCTTGATCTTCCCCGCAAGTCGATCGGCGTTACTTTCGCCATCGTCTTTAGCCACTCCCAAAAAGACACATAATCCGGCGCCGATGGCTCCGACCAGTTGGCCGGCAACGGACACCTCGGCGCGCGATACCCTTTGGATGACGGCTCTCACGGCAACGTGGGCTCGAGATTTTGGTCTTTTTCAGGTTCGTGTATCAACTGGA
>DAIRFP010000001.1:14497-107201 GCA_036794995.1 Thermodesulfobacteriota bacterium
CACGGCAACGTGGGCTCGAGATTTTGGTCTTTTTCAGGTTCGTGTATCAACTGGATCTTGCAATGATAGAGAGCCGCTATTTGGATAGACGACCTGCCCCTTCATGAGGATTCCGGGTTGCTATATCAGGTAACAAAGAAACTTGACCTTGACAATGACCCGGCTAAAGGATTTTAGAGACACAGCCGCAAGTCGGTCGATAGGTGTACTATTATGGTATGCTTGATCAAGCTCGGGGACCGACCGAGTAAGTCCACATGAGCGTCTCACAACGACTTTCTATCGCGCTTGCCCTACTGACTTGGATGTGGGCCTGGGCCGCCCATCCGTCCTTGGTCGTGGCTGGGGAGCATCGCTCCGAAGGTTCGCAGAGCGCAGTTACGAGCAAGGTTTTGGGAATGGTATCGCTGGCAGGAGCCTACGAGAAACCGCCTCGCCTGAAGGTTTTTAAGAGTCGGAATTTCTGCGGCCCATGGGTTCCTAATGAAACCCTGCTGGTGGACAGTGAGGGGGGAGTCCGGAATGCCGTGATCGTCCTTCATCCTCTGGATCGCCCGGCGAGAGTGCAGCCCTCGAGTATTGTGTTAGATAATCGAAAATGCGCTTTTTCTCCTCATGTCCAAGTGGCGCCGGTGGACAGCGAATTGCGGCTCAAGAACAGTGACCCGATTCTTCATACGGTACATGCCCGCCTGGGTCAGGAGACCTTATTCAACGTGGGGCTTCCCAGGTGGAGACAAGTGACCAAGTCCCTAACCCGAAGCGGCATTGTCCGGATTGACTGCGACGTTCTGCATACCTGGATGAGCGCGGCGATTGTGGTCACCGCAAGTCCCTTTTATGCGGTGACCGATCAGCACGGGCGATTTGCCATCGATCAGTTGCCCACAGGGGAATATGAAATGGAAGCCTGGCACGAGAAATTGGGCACCAGGAGGCGGCGTCTGGTCATTGCCGCCGCCGGACAGACTACTGTCGATGTCGTCTATAGCGTAAGTCAAAGGATGCCGTGATGTGATTTTCCAAGTCGTTTTTGTTACCGTCCTTGGGTGAGGTTCGATCCGTTTGTTATGAGGGGAGCGTGATGCTGCCGATTCTTTTTCAATTCGGGCCCGTGACAATTTATAGCTTCGGGGCATTTATGGCGCTGGCGGCGCTTACTGCTGCATGGGTCGTGCACGCGGAGCTCAAACGCAACGGTTATAATCCGGAGCTGGCGTCGACGATGGTTTTTGCCGCGGCTATCGGCGGATTAGTTGGCGCGAGAATACTATTCATTGCCGAAGACTGGAGCAACTTTCTGCGCTCCCCGTGGGACTATATTTTCACCGGCGCCGGGTTCACGTGGTACGGCGGGTTTTTGGGCGGTCTTGTAGCCGCCAGTTGGGTGGTGCGCAAGAACCATATCCCGTGGTTGAAAGCCGTCGACATTGCGGCACCGGCTCTGGCCATCGCCTACGGCATTGGCCGCCTAGGTTGCCATCTGGCCGGGGACGGTGACTGGGGAACGGTGACCAGTGTGCCATGGGGGGTGGCTTACACGAAGGCGATCATCGGCTGGGTCGATCCCTCCACCGGGATTCCCTATCCTCCGGGGGTACGGGTTCATCCGACGCCGATTTACGAATTTCTTCAGTCCGCCCTGATTTTCGGTATTCTCTGGGCGCTTAGAAAGAAAGCCCACGTGCCGGGCACGCTGTTTTGGCTTTACCTCACGCTGTCGGGATTGGCACGCTTGGTGGTCGAATTCTGGCGCTTAAACCCCACGGTCGCGCTGGGTTTAAGCGAAGCGCAATGGTTTGGTCTAGCAATGATCATCGTTGGCCTCTGGCAGCTGCTCCGAACAGGACGGGTTAAGACGCTCGCGGCCACTTGAATCGCGGTCCATCGTCAGCTGAGTCAAAGCGTTTTCCGATAAGTCAGTTCTTTCTTCTATGGTACCCGACATCACCACGATGAAGCGATCAACCGATCCCATCTGCGGGATGGAGGTGAGTCCCAGCAACGCGGCATTGAGCCACGTCTACAACGGGCGAAGTTATCATTTCTGCAGTCATCATTGCCTGGAGAAATTCAAGGAAGATCCCGAGAAGTTCCTGAAGGCACCGCCGGGGGGGCTTGGTGCCGATGTAAAGGGTGCCCATACGCGCGCGGCACCGTCGGCTCATGAATCTGCGGCGGCTGCTTATGTCTGCCCGATGGATCTAGAGGTGCGGGAGTCCAAACCTGGCGCTTGTCCGAAGTGCGGCATGGCTTTAGAGCCGGAAGCGCCACCGGCTCCTTCGATCAAAACCGAATACGTTTGTCCCATGCATCCTGAGATCGTGCGGCCGGAGCCGGGTTCTTGCCCCATCTGCGGTATGGCGCTGGAGCCTCGCACCGTAACTTTGGCGGAAGAAGCCAATCCAGAGCTGGTCGACATGACGCGGCGGTTTTGGGTCAGCCTTGCGCTCTCTGTGCCGCTCTTTTTGATCGCGATGTCCGACATGATTCCCGGACAGCCGGTGCAACGCCGATTCTCTCCTCACCTCCTCAACTGGATTCAACTGGTGCTTGCGACTCCGGTAGTGCTCTGGGGAGGCTGGCCTTTTTTTCAAAGAGGTTGGGCTTCAATTATCAACCGTAGCTTAAATATGTTCACCTTGATCGCCATCGGCGTCGGCGCGGCCTATGGATACAGCCTGGTGGCGACTCTGGCTCCGGACATCTTTCCTCATTCGTTTTACGGCCACGGCGGCACGGTGGCCGTATACTTCGAAGCGGCTGCGATTATCACCACGTTAGTTTTGCTAGGGCAGGTGCTGGAGCTCCGCGCCCGGAGCAGAACCAGCAACGCCATCAGAGCGCTGCTTGGGCTGGCGCCCAAGACGGCGCGCGTGATCCGTGAAGACGGCAGTGAAGTGGATGTGCCCCTCGATCAAGTCAAGCCGGGGGAGCGTCTCCGCGTCCGCCCGGGGGGAAAGATTCCGGTGGATGGCATCATCGTCGACGGCACAACATCGGTGGACGAGTCGATGGTGACGGGAGAACCGATCCCGGTGGAGAAAGCCAAGGACAGCAAGGTTACCGGCGGCACCGTCAACGGCACCGGTAGTTTTGTCATGAGCGCGGAGCGGGTAGGCAGCGAGACCCTTTTGGCACAGATCGTTCGCATGGTGAGCGAGGCTCAGCGTACGCGCGCGCCGATCCAAAGAATGGCCGACGTCGTCGCGTCGTATTTCGTTCCGGCGGTTGTCCTCGTTGCCATTGCAACTTTTATCGCCTGGGCGTTGTTCGGTCCGGAGCCGCGCATGGCTTACGCACTGGTTAATGCGGTGGCCGTTCTAATCATTGCCTGCCCCTGTGCGCTTGGCCTGGCCACGCCCATGTCGATCATGGTCGGGACGGGGCGGGGTGCGCTGGCGGGCGTATTGATCAAAAACGCCGAAGCCCTCGAAGTCATGGAAAAGATCGATACCCTGGTGGTGGACAAGACCGGAACGCTCACTGAAGGGAAGCCGCGGCTCATTTCGATCTTTTCGGATAGCCGCGATGAAGCCGAGCTGCTATGGCTGGCCGCGAGTCTGGAACGCGGCAGCGAGCATCCGCTGGCAGGAGCGATTGTCGCGGGGGCGCTGGAACGAGGAATGAAGCTCGTCGAGGCGACCGACTTTCGCGCCCTGGTCGGGAAAGGCGTGGTCGGGACCATCGAAGGAAAAAAGGTGGCCCTCGGCAATCAGAGCTTGCTTCAAGAATTGCGTACTCAAGTGGGACGACTAGCGGATCGCGCGGAGGAGTTGAGGCGCGACGGTCAGACCGTCATGTTTGTGGTTGTCGACGGCGTTGTGGCGGGACTGTTGGCAGTTGCTGATCCGATCAAACCCTCGACGCCCGAAGCGATTCGCATGCTCGGGGAGGAGAGGGTGCAAGTCGCCATGCTCACCGGGGACAACCGGACCACCGCCGAAGCAGTGGCCCGGAAGCTGGGGATTAGTGAAGTCCATGCGGAGGTCCTTCCTGAGCGAAAGGTAGGGGTGGTTCGGGATCTCCAGGCAAAAGGCCGGATGGTGGCGATGGCGGGAGACGGTATCAATGATGCGCCGGCGCTCGCGCAGGCCCATGTCGGTATCGCCATGGGGACCGGCACGGACGTCGCCATGGAAAGTGCGACGGTGACCCTTGTCAAAGGCGACTTGCGCGGTATCGTCCGGGCGCGCCGTTTGAGCCGCGGTACGATGCGCAACATCCGGCAAAATCTCTTCTTCGCGTTCGTCTATAACACCCTGGGTGTACCGATCGCCGCCGGCGTCCTTTACCCGTTCTTCGGCATTCTGTTAAGCCCGGTTATCGCCAGCGCTGCCATGACCCTCAGCTCGGTCTCGGTAATCGCCAACGCCTTGCGGCTGAACAAGCTGGAGCTTTGACTACGGGGTTCTAAACGAGCGGCGCCAGACAAGAACAGCACTGTGCTTTCCACGTTTCGGGAATTCACGAAACATCGAACTTCAGGAGTCGCTTAAAAACTGCTGATGAGCTTCGATGAGTTTTTCGAAATGAAGCCTTTCTTCACTCAAAAGAGTCGTGGGAAACTTTGAACCGCTTCGTCGCCATCGCATGAGCCAATCCTGGCCCAAGAGCCGTGGACATAGTGGATGTTCTCCGGCTCCTGTCGCTCTCGTGAAAGCGATGGTGGTGTCCGATTTGGGCCCTGTGCCGGCGCCTGCTGCGACAAAAAAACCCGCTCTCAGAAGCGCAACTCTCACGGCCGTCGAAGCGGAATAGGTGTAGAGCTCTGCTGATTTTGACCGGCAGCGCTTAAAAATTCTCTCCAAAATCTGGGAGGTCCAAAGCGCGGGGTCTGTTTTGGCTGAGAACGGGTCGTAGAAAATGAGATCAGGAATGGCGGCTGATTCGATAAAGGCCGCGAAATCCCCCTTGAGAAGCTCCCAATGAAGCAAACTTGAAGCGTGTTTCCACTTGCCGTTTTCAAGAATCTGGTAGGGGGCTCCGTGCCGTAGGTGAGGGAAGCAGCGGGGATTGTTGGTCGCGAGGGTGAGTGGATCGAGATCCCGTTCGAAACTCACCAGGCGGAGAGGGCGAAGAGCAGTGGCACTGCTTGCCACATGACATCTCTCAAAACAGCGAACGGCGGCCATGGCGTTTGAGGCTGCCCCGAGCCCTACGTCCCAGATCACTAACTCCTCCGCCTGGTCGTCTCGCTTGATTAGGCGAGAGGCGAGAAACGACTGCGCTACATAGAGTTGATTGGCTTCATCCGTTGGGGGATTCACCGAGTGCATCACCTCGCCGGAGCTTAGCTGGCGAATGCTGAAAAAGCCCTGAGGAGACCGGTGGATTTCATAATCGCCCAAGCGGGCGGGCTGAGAGGTTTTGCGCGCCTTCGGCTGACGAACCGGGTTATCTTCGTCGCTGCGCACGAGCTCGAGTCGTTTCTTTTCATAGAAAGATAGAAAGTCATCACGTAAAATGCTTTCTCTCATCTCCCGCATCAGACGATGATAGAATGCCATATTGTGAATGCCCAAAAGGTGCCAACCCAAGATCTCATCCGATTTGACGAGATGGTGTAGGTAGGCGCGGGAGTATTGTTTGCAGGTCTGGCAATCGCATCGGCAATCAAGGGGCTCTTCGGCGAACTTGTATACGGAGCGGCGCAGCTGAAGTTTTCCATGGGATGCAAAGGCGACTCCTCGTTGCGCCAGTTGCGACGGAATAATACAGTCGAACATATCGACCCCGCGATGCACACCCTCGAGAATATCAATCGGTTTGCCCACGCCCATGAGATAACGCGGCAGGCTTTTTGGCAGACGTTCGGTTACCAGTGCGGTAAACTCGTAGCGCTGACGATGGGTTTCGCCTACGGCCAGGCCGCCAATGGCCAGGCCATCGAAGGCAAGTGCGCTCAAAAACGCGGCACTCCTTATTCTGAGATCACGATGGCAGGCCCCCTGAACAATGCCAAACAGCGCTTGGGGCGAGTCGCCTCTGGCCCGAAGGGAGCGCTCGGCCCACCGATGCGTGAGCTCCATGGCCGCCTTGGCTTGAGCGTAGGGGGCGGTGGACCGGATGCACTGATCGAGGGCCATCATGATGTCGCCGCCGATGGCTTTCTGCATATCGATGCTGGATTCAGGCGAGAGGAGATAGGATTTCCCATCGACATAGCTTTGAAAACGGGCGCCCTCTTCGTTCATCTCTCTGCAGTACGGCAGCGAAAAAATCTGAAAACCGCCGGAGTCGCTGAGCACGGGACCGTCCCAGTTCATAAAGCGGTGAATGCCGCCGAATTTCCTTAACACCTCAGCTCCCGGACGAAGCAGCAGATGGTAGGTGTTGGCCAGAAGCACGCGAGCCCCGGTGGCCTTTAAACTATCGATGGTTTGTGCCTTGACCGTCGCCTGGGTTCCAACCGGCATGAAGATCGGAGTTTTGACCTCACCATGGAGAGTCTGAAATGTCGCGGCGCGGGCTGCCGATCCGCTGGACTCTCTTTCCAGGGTGAAATTCAGCGGAACTCTCAACGGTCGGAAGTCTGTTCCAGCTGGGGAGATTTTAGAATCGGTATGTTTCATGCCAGATCGCTCTGACTAGTTTCCCAAAAGTTTTCTTACCCGTTCGTTTACCTCTTTCGGTTGATTCATGACCTCCTTTATCAGGGTCTGAAGTTCTTCAGCGGTCGCGGGGTCTACATCCATCTTGCTCTTTTTGGCCTCGGCCAGAAGCTCCGGGTCTTTTAAAGCCTTGGCTAAGGCCTCGCGCAAAATATTTAACCTCTCCGGGGGAGTGCCAGGCGTAGCCACCAAGGGGCGACCGAATTCCCCGCCCGCCAAAATGACCTGGGCAGCACGCCGGCTCAGTTCAGGAGTTTTGTGCTGATCCATGAGCTCATAAAGGGTAGGCGTATCTTTTAGGTTAGAATCACGCTTACGTCCGGTCTGAACGATGTGCCGATCGAAGCCCTTCTTGTGCCAGTTGTCGAAGGGCTCCCGTCCAAAATGGGCGGAGACGTTATGGGCACGGCAAACTACTTCCCCCTTTTCAACTGCCATGTCGGTGTCGCCGGAACCTTGATAGCCCAGCACCGAAGTGAACTTCGCGCCGACCGTTTCCTCGAGCAGCATGGCGAGGATATAACTCGAACTGGCGGTCCCAGTGGCGCCACACTTGGGCGGCTCTTTAGCCTTGATGATATCGGCAATCGACTTATAAGGGGTATCCGCCCGCATATACAGGATCATGGCTTCGCCCACCGGGGAGCCGATCCAGCCAAATTTTTCTGCGGAAAACTGGACTTCTTTGCGTCCAACCAGCTGGTCCAAGTAAATGGTATTGAGGAACATTCCCAGAGTTAAGCCATCGGGCTTGGCGACACCGTAAACGTAGTTTGCGGCTATCAAGGAGCCGGCGCCCAGCATGGGCTGCACAATGATGTTGGGATTTCCCGGAATATGTTTTTCCATATGCCGGGCAATGAGGCGGGCCCAGCTTTCATAGAATCCCCCAGAACCGCCGATAATCTTGATCGTCTTGCCCTTGAAAAAAGGGTCCGTCTGAGCCTCAAGCGTAGGGAGGAATCCTAGCAGTGAACCCAAAAGAAAAACTGCAGTGGTAAAGCTGGCTGTACGCCTTTTCATAATCGCCTCCTTGGATCGAGTCACGTTGACGCCGAGTCGGAAAAAACTCGTCCGTATGTATATTCCGTTTACTGCTGCCACCGATTCCGCCGATCGCGGCTGGGACGGTGGTGCGAAAGACCTTGGCTTAGTTTCTTTAGCCCAAGACCTCGTGGATGTGCAAGGCTGTTTGATTGTGTGGCAAGGAGAAAAAGCGGTCAGGGCAATGCGATGCACAGCCTGCCGCAATCCCTTTGCCGTTGCTTGCCGCAACGAACCCATGCTAAAGCCGTCTCCTATGGAGAGAATATGATAGCTATCGCTACTCGTGATATGGCCTTCTGACCTGAGGGCACAAAGCCCGTTCTACCAAGGAAAGACCATTACGGTTGTGGGGCTGGGGTCAGTGCCGGAAGCGTCTATGATTTGTACACGCGGCTCATGACGCAGCACTGCGGGATGTCACACAATCTCCTGAGATGCTGGAACGTTTGAACACGCTGTTGGGCCAGTGAGCGCACAAAAAATGGAAATCCGGTCGCTCACATTGATTGTGACTGAGGCCGACTTGAACGAATGGGCGGCGCGGATTCTCTCTCGGCTCGAGTCAGTCCGAGATCTGCGTATGGCGGTTATTCCGGAAGGCATTCGCGTCAGCGGCACCTACCAAAAGCTATTCGGCATTCGCTTTCTAGCACTTTGGCAAGTTTCAGTGTCTGATGGGAAAGTGGTGGCGCGGGTTGAGCAATTCAAGGCCGGAGCTCTGAGTCTCAGTTTCTTAAAAGGATACCTCTTGGATACCATCGCCGCCGCAACCACGGCGCTTCAACTGCGGGACGACAGGCTTTGGTTCGATGTGGATGCTTTGCTTCAGGATAAGGGCTGGCCAATTCGAACTAATCTCACTTCCGTCCGTTGTGACTATGGCAGTTTGATCGTCGAGAGCGGTGAAGGACAGCGCAACAAGGAAGCGAGTTAGGATCAGCTAGCTTTCACTCAGAATAACCTCGTGATAAGAGATAATCTCACTTACTAGATTCGGAACCATCGCTACAGGACCGCTCTATTGCCCAACAAACTAACCGGCCTCTTTTACGGCTGGCGCATGGTTGCCGCCGCTTCCGCTTTGCGCGTGCTTGGCGCCGGCCTTCATAGCTTCGGCTTTACGGTTTTTTTTCTTCCGCTCAGCCAAGATCTAAACCTGAGCCGAACCTCGACTTCGCTGGCCTTTTCGTTGGCGCGAGCGGAAGGTGCGGTCGAAGGTCCCATCGTCGGACATTTGCTCGACCGCTACGGCCCAAAGCCGATCATGGTGGCCGCGGTCTTGCTCATGGGAGTGGGTTACCTGCTTCTTTCCCAGGTCCAGAATTACGCAACTTTTTTACTTATCTATCTCGGCCTGATCTCGCTTGCCCACGCCGGTGGATTTATGCATGCGCCCATGGTGTTGATTAACACTTGGTTTATCCGCTATCGCGCGCGCGCTATTACCGTGAGTAGCTCCGCTTTTGGGCTCGGCGGGGTTCTGGTTGCTCCAATTCTGAGCGTCATTGTTCAAGCTTGGGGCTGGCGTTGGGGAGCCGCTATCGGAGGCATTTTGTTTCTAGTGATTGGACTACCCCTGTGTCTCACTATTCGACGGTCGCCGGAAGGCATGGGGCTCTTGCCCGACGGTGACCTACCCGTCAATACGGAGCTGAGCAAAGATAGCGGGGAACGTAAAGGCCAGCGGGAAGTCGACGTGACGGTTGCCGAAGCGCTGCGTTCCTTCGCGTTCTGGGGATCGGTGCTGGCGGCGGGTTTTCGTAACGGTTCTTACCATGCGATCGCCGTTCATTTTGTGCCGCTCATGGTGTGGAAAGGATTGAGCCAACCGCAGGCGGCTTTGTTGCTGAGTGTCTACGCGTTTCTCGGCATGGCTTTTACACTTATCTTGGGCTGGTTCGCTGACAGGGGTAACAAGCCCCGCATGACCGCGTTGATCTTGTTTGCCGCCGGAGGGGCGATGTTCCTGCCCATCGTCGGAGATTCGCTCTGGTCGCTATGCCTGTTTACGATCTTCTTTGCTGCGGTGGAAACTACTTTCCCGCTTGGCTGGGCTGTGGTCGGAGATTTATTCGGCAGGAAGCACTACGCCATGATTCGCGGCTACATGACCTTGTTCTACACATGGGGAGGAGTCCTCGGGCCGGTGATCGCCGGAGCGATCTTTGACCGATGGCAAACCTACGAGCCCCTCCTGTGGTCCCTGGTCGTTGTGTTTAGCTTGGCGGGAGTTTTGTTCGCAAGCCTCAATCGATGCTGGCAGAGAGCAACACGCCAGACACGCGCGCTGGCTTGATCAGCCGAAAACCATTGAGCAAGAGACGAAAAAACCACGGACCTTTGGCTTGGAAACAAGAGTCTCGAAGAATCCGACGGTTTAGTACCCGCGCTCCCAGTCTATGACGTTTTCCAATGGCAGTCCTTGTAGATAACGACTCAGGTTTTCACAGAACAAATCGACCCCGCGGTGCTCGGAGACGTCGGTGGCCGCCGAAATATGGGGCGTAATGATCACCCGCTCATCGTCCCATAGACGGGAATCAGGCGGCCGTTCGAATTCACCAACGTAGACGTCTAGAGCAACTCCACGAAGCTTCCCACCGGCTAGAGCCTGCAGCAAAGCTTCCTCGTCGATAATCTCGCCACGGGAGATATTCACCAAAACCGTTCCCAATTTCATCCTTGCAAAAGCTCCCGGGCCGATTAAATGGGTTGTTTCTTTGGTCCATGGACAACAAATGGCGATGAAATCACTTTGGGCGACAAGATCATGCAGAAGCTCAGCGGACTCCACTCGTAGGAAGCCCGGTGGAAGTGAGGTTCCCGACGCTCTGTGCCGGCGGGTCCCCACAACGCGCATGCCTGCCGCAGCGCAGAGCTTTGCCACCTCCTGGCCAATGCCCCCGGCGCCAACAATGCAGACCGTCTTGTCCCGGACTATTACGGGATCGTAAGTTCGATGATCGAAACGGCGGCGCTTTTGGTCCCGGTAGCTCAAGTGAAGGCCACGCGCGAAATGGAGAAAAGTTGCCAACACATACTCGGCCATCGGGCGTCGGTTGGTCAACCCGCGGGACGTGGTCACCACTACGTTGGAGTTCCAAAGATCGGTCTCGAGGAAATTGCTCGCCCCAGCGGGAAGCTCATGCACCCATTGCAAGTGCGGCGCGCGCGCCTTTAGATCCTTGAGCGGTGGCCATCCCGTAAGCACGATGTGCGCCGACGCGAGGACACGGTTGCGTTCCGCCATGCCGGGCGACGTGTTTTTGCGGACTCCGAGATACCGATCCACGGTCCACTCCGGCCAGGTAGCGCGAAGCTCCACGTCGAACCATCCCCTGGCATCGACGACCGTGACCCGGCTGTCGGCGTTCTGGATCCGGCGCAGCACCCCGTCCGGAACCTGTGGTAGCACCAAGACTTCGACACTCTGCATAATTTTCATATTATTTTATCATGGCTTTTGATGAGAGAAACCAAGGGAGCAGTTTTTTGTTGGCGGTCATCGACTATGATTTAAGAATGAAAAGATCAGCTTTCAGCTCCGAAAAGAGGATCACCAAGAGTTTAAAAATCGCTAAGTTGGGAATAGGGCTCGAGGATTGGAAGGTTTAGACAATCGGGTTGGTGCCGCGGCAGACGGAATCCGATGGGGGAGTCTGATGTCCTTACTTCGATGACTATTGGGTTAGCAGTTTTTTTAGACGCTCGATGATTTCCGGAGGTTGGGTCATTACTTCTTTGACCATGGTTTCCAGTTGTTCACCGCTGATGGGCTCCAGCTCGAAGTTTTTCTTCTTGATATCGTCTAGAAATACTGGGTCTTTAAGCATCTTTTCAAAGGCTTGGCGCAGAATCTTGACTCGATCCGGCGGCGTGCCGGGGGAGGTGAATATCGGCCTACCCATGGTGCCATTGGCAAGAATTACGGTGGCGAGACGTCTGCCAGTCTCGGGCGTCTTGTAGCGGTCCATGAGCTCAAACAGGGTCGGGGTATCGGCCAAGCGTGGATCACGCTTGCGCGCGGTTTGATACGGGTTGAAAACAAACCCTTTCTTCTTCCACGTAAGATAGGGCTCTCGCGCAAAAAACGTCTCGATGGTAAACGTCCGGCATTGAATCTCGCCACGCTCTATCGCCAGGTCAAGTTCAGGTCCCCCCGGATATCCCAGCACGGAGTGAATCTTCAGCGGCGGCATGATTTCTTCAAGGAGCCGCGACACCATATAGTCCGTACCCGAAGTGCCAGTCGTCCCGCACCTTGGAGGTTCTTTCGCATTGCGGATATCGTCAAAGGACTTATAGGGTGCATCGGCGCGCATGGTCATCTGGGACTCACTCTTGACCGGTGAGCCAATCCAAACAAATCTAGCCCAGTCGTACTTAACCTCGGGCCGTCCCACAAGTTGGTCCATGTACACCCCCGGCAAGATGGATCCTATGACAGTCAAACCATCGGGCTTGGCTACGTTGTACAAATAGTTGGTGGCGATCTTATGGCCCGCGCCGGGCATGTTTTGAGCGAGAGTTTCCGGATTCCCCGGGATGTGCCTGCCTATGTGGGCGGCAATCGTGCGCGCCCACAAATCGTAGAGAGAGCCTGCCGTGGTGCCGACGAGAACCTTAATCGTTTTGCCTTTGTAAAAGGGTTCCTCCTGAGCGAGCGACGGGAGAGCAGGCAGATTGCCCATAACTAGACCAAGGCCAAGAATAAGAAGGAGCTTGTTCATAAGACCTCCTGATCGGTTCTGGGGATTGCCGACGCTACCTAACCTTCTGATCAGCCGCTTATTTAGCTCCGATGATTAGATCCGTCAACCAAATTCTCCAAGCCGATCTTGATTGAAAAAGCACGGGGCGATTGGGAGCACCAAAGAGTGCTATCTTATTCGATTCTCTCGGCGAGCGGTGGCTTTATCGAACGGCCCGAAGGGAAAAATCCGTTCGTTTGGATCGGCAAAGTGGAGACAGCAGCGTCCTACGAAGTCAACCGGGAAATAACGCACTACGGGTATGGGATCATGCGACAAAGAATAAGAATCTCCGGAGAACTGGATTTGTCCTTGCGCGTGGCGGATTCCGAAAGAAGGCAGCGAGTGAAGCAGACATGTTCTGATAGACTCGAAGTTGGCCATCCTTCGACGTTGCGGTTGAAATCTGCTACTACTTTGACAGTTTCGTTATACTGCACGAAAGAGCGGGAGGAAAAGTATGCCGTTGCCACAGACTTTTAAAGCGATGGTCGTTTCGGAGACGGCCGACCAGAAATTCACCAGAGAGGTAAAAGAAAAAGCATTAACAGATTTGCCGGCGGGCGAGTTGTTGATCGAAGTCAAGTATTCTTCTTTGAACTATAAGGATGCGCTTTCCGCGACCGGCAACAAGGGCGTTACCAGAAGATATCCGCATACGCCGGGGATCGATGCTGCCGGAGTGGTCGCCACCAGCTCGACGTCCCAATTCGGCGTCGGGGACCAGGTGATTGTGACCGGCTTTGATCTGGGAATGAATACTCCCGGTGGTTTTGGCCAATATATCAGTGTGCCGGCGTCATGGGCGGTGAACTTGCCGCAAGGTCTGACGTTGAAGGAGAGCATGGCCTATGGCACGGCGGGATTGACGGCGGCTTTGTGTGTCATGCGCCTGATGGCGTTCGGACTCACAAAGGACTCGGGTGAGGTTCTTGTAACGGGTGCGACAGGAGGAGTAGGGAGTGTGGCTATCGGCATTCTTTCCAAGCTGGGATTCAATGTTGCGGCCGCCACGGGAAAGATAGACCAAAGGGATTTTCTCATGGGACTTGGTGCCAAAACGATCATTTCGCGAGAAGAGGCGAACGATATTTCGGGAAGGCCGTTGCAAAAAGGCCGGTGGGCGGGAGTCGTCGATGCGGTGGGAGGTAACATCCTCGCAACAGCGATCAAATCCACCAAGTATGGCGGGCTTGTTGCGGCGTGCGGCAATTCCATGTCAGCGGATCTAGCTGTCAGCGTCTATCCCTTCATTCTTAGGGGCGTGAGCCTGCTCGGGGTGGATTCGGTGGAAATCCCGATGAATACTCGATTGCGAACCTGGCAAAAGCTTGCGCAGGACTGGAAACTGGATCTATCCGCCATCATCACCGAATGCGCGCTGGAAGAATTGAGCCGGAAGATCGATCTGATTCAGAAGGGTGGAATTCGGGGAAGGGTGGTCGTGGATCCAAGCCGGTGAGTCGTGAAGTGTTGGGTACGCTAGATCTGCTGACCCAACGCTGAGACACTTGTCCCTTGAGACTCCGGGAATCCCTGTCGTCCTTTAACCCCAGTGATTCGTGGCGATCGAAGATTCATTCCGCATGCGCGGAGAGTTCGGGCTAAAACGCACCATCGTAAGTTCATAAGGCAGTTCTACCTCTGCCGCTCCGACTTCCATTTCGTTCCTAGTCCCTGGATCATCCTGCAGGCTCCGTAGTACCTCATGGCATAGCGGGTGCTCTCTCCCGGGCGGGACGGAGGACCGCATGAAAATTAGAAGCTTCATCTTTTCTGCTGTATTCTTGGTGTGGGTAACTTCAGCTTCGGCTCAGACAATGACGGATATCACAGGCAAGCAATGGATGGCATCAGAAAAGGCCATTCGAGAAATCTTTGTCTTGGGATACGTAAACGGATTAGAGCAATTACTCTCATCGTATAATTTTCAAATCCGCAGCGGTGTCGGCAAAGACTTTGACGCGCAAGTTCTTGATGAAGCGATATACAAAAAGCTGATTAGAGAACCGGAATTAAGGAACGGCCCGGTAAGAGAAATTCTAATGAGCGTGCTTAACGACTACGCCGTCCTCACCGACAAAGTGGGCAATAGTCTCCCCGCATGGCAAAAGCTCATGTCCACATCTGAGTGCGCCGAGTTGATGAAGGTCCTGTACGAAAACCAGAAATCCAAAATGGGATTCTGATGGGATAAGTCCAAAAGCGTGGAGCGGCCCTCTACGTGGCGATGCTCCGAAAGTCGTGTTCCGCAAGTTTTTTCGCACCCAATCTGTGGTATTTCCCGTTTGACATTCAGCTAAACTCTTCGTTAACTTGCCAAACGCCCGCGAGTGTTTTGGTGGCTATTTGTTGTGAGACCAGGCCCTATCCGATCCTACGGCAAGGGTCATAATGCCAATCGGTCACCTCAATCATGCAAAGGAGTCTTTGATGACGGCATCCTCAGAAGATATCTTTCGGGTTACGCTCTTAGGTACCGGCGCGCCACCGCCTAGATTGGATCGCTTCGGACCGAGCACGCTTATAGAAGTTGGGGACGAAAAGTTCATCGTCGATGCAGGCCGCGGCGCTATGCAGCGGCTGCATCAACTAGGGATTCCGTTTGGTGATATTACCGGAATGTTTCTCACGCACCACCATTCCGACCACGTCGTGGGCTTTCCGGATCTGTGGCTGACAGGTTGGATCGGGCGGCCCTGGGGAAAGCGCAATCAGCCTCTAAAGGTCTGGGGTCCGGAAGGAACCAGACAAATGATGGAGCATTTACCGCAGGCTTTCGGCGTCGATATTCGAGTCCGCAGCAGAAACTACCCGCCCGACGGCGTCAAGTTGGTTGCACAGGAAATCAAAGAAGGAGTCATTCTTGACCGGGACGGAATCAAAGTCAGCGCTTTCGAAGTAGATCACGGCGGCGAGGAACTAGCGGCCTTCGGTTACCGAATCGATTATCAAGGCCGCGCTGCGGTGCTATCCGGTGACACGACGTATAATGAAAACCTGATCCGTCATTCGCAGGGCGCCGACCTGCTGGTTCACGAAGTGACCGCTGCCGCCGGAAGCGCCGCTGAGAGCCCGGAGCAGCTCAAAAGAATCGGCAGCAATCACACAACCCCGGACCAAGCCGGTACGATCTTTTCGCGCATCAGACCGAAATTGGCGGTCTACAATCATCTCTTGCTGTTCGGCGGCGCTACGGCCGAGGATTTGATCCCGGCGACGAGAAAGGAATACTCGGGGCCGTTGGTTGTCGGGGAGGATTTAATGCAAATTCGAATTGGGGAAAGCATCGAAACTTATCGGCTCGGACGCTCATGAGGAAGTATTGATGCAGGGCTGCGAAGCGCTGCAGCCAAGGCCCGAGTGGTAATGGGTGATTGTGATCCAAGCGGTTCTAGATTCGGTGGATCGGAATCACTTCGGCGTTGGCGGGGTAGGTATAGTGAGGGTGTAATCGGAGGTTGATATTCAAATGCCCCTCTGCATCGCCTTTGTTGGTCCTATGGATGACGTTCCAGTTTGCGGTCTCCAGATCATTCTCGAAACAAATCCAATGTATTTCCAGATCTGCTACGTGCGAAAGAGATTGCACGATAGATTCCCGATAGGCCGACAGACAAAATCTGACCTCGTCAACGATACAGTTTTTGCCGTCTTTCAAGCAGTCCATGAGGACGATGAGGTCTCTATCATCGGCCAATAAGCTGGTGAATCGCCTCGCCCCGGTTTGCTTTTCTAATTGCTCCGATAGGTGAGTTTTTCCGGAACCCGACAAGCCCAGAATAAATGTCACTTTCGCCATTACTGTGCCTCGACACGGCTGAGTCTGTATATCTCGCCGCCCATCTCTCCGTGAGTAGCCGGGTGACTTCGTAGGTACCCCGCTGCATGCCGACCACGGCCCCCAAATGCTTCGGAACACCCCGAGCGGCGCATGTCATGACGTCCAGGGTATTGTCGTCTTGCTAGCGGATGCATATCGACCATGGGCGCATTCCTCTTTTTGCGCAGACGTTTTACCAGGCGTTGTACATAATTTCCAAGAGTCGTTGTTCGGTTTCAGGTGTGTCGAGCCTTCTGGCTTTCAGTTCCGCGCTGCAAATTCGTTTGCAAAAGGCGATAGCCGCCTGATTGACGATCATGGCTTTACCGTTCATCGTCGGATGGCCGGTGAATCTACCGTGTGACAAGAAGACGCTCTCTTCGGGATGATAAATCAGATCGTAGAACCCCACACCCTTCGGAACTGCAGCCGCAATGGCCATGGAGATTTTAAGGTTGGCGTCAATCGCGTGGCTGGCAAGTTCGCGCCAGCGCTGTCGCGCCGCCACTTCACTGCCGGAAAAGCCTCGTAAGACGGGGGCGGATGACGGTGCGAGGGACGAGAACGGCTCCAGGTCGGTAACTTCATTGTAGGATAGCCTACGTAGGCCCCCTTGTCCCTTCGTCGTGCTGTTGACAACCAAGCCGGCTTTCGGAGCCCAGGCAGCAACTTCCGCCTCGCTGATCGCTAAGGCGTTCCGGCCCAGCTTTTGGATCTCCGCCGCGAGAGAAGCGGCGTGCTCTAAGGTTCGATTACTGATGACGAGCCTGCCGTCTTCCAGGTGGTCAGAAAGGTGAAATGCCACCGCCCTGGCAGAGCCGCCGGCGCCCAGAAGTAAAACGTCCCGCCCTTCGAGCGACTCCACGAAGCGCTGGGGCTGTCCCGGCTGAGGCTTCGAGATACTTTGGATGAAGCCTTCGCCGTCGGTATTGAATCCGAGGAGCCGACCCGCCGAGGTTCTAACAACCGTGTTGACGGCCCGAATGCGCTGGCTGGCGGGATCGAGTTCGTCTAAGAAGTCCATAACCCGCATTTTATGAGGAACCGTGACATTCATGCCGATGAAACGATCGCAGCTCCGAAGCGCGGAGACGAGGTCCGGAAGACGAGATCCGTCGATGTCAAAGGGCAGGTAGACGGCGTTTATGCCAAAATGACCGAAACCAGCGTTCCAGAGGGCCGGGCTCTTAGAATAATGGGACGGCCCGTCGCCGATGATACCGGCGATGCGATTGTTGCCAAGGTCAGTTTGCGCCAACCGATTGGTAACGCAATTTTGGATAGCCCTTAGGTTGTCCTCAATTGTCATGGCGCTTCTCCGCGTCGCCTGAGAGTTTACATGCTGGCGGGAAAATTCCCCACAGAAGGAATGGCGCGCAGGAAAGATCGAGCTAATGAACCGGCTTGATCGTCAACTTATCGTCAGCGAAGCAGAGCAGGGACTTTTTGTCGTTGATGACCGTTTCGAGGACTACCTCGCGTCCCCATAACTGTCGCAAATATTGCAGGGTCTTTTCGGCGTACTCAAGCTGGAGGTCGCGCCCGTCGTGACTGTGTTTTATGAATAAACCACGGTTATTGCTGTAATCGGCATCCTCGACCTTAATGACCGGAATCGTTCCCGTGCCGACGCTTTGGATCAACGTGTCCTTGATCGCTTGCCAGCTGTCTTCGTCAGCCACACGACTGACAACTTTCTCATGACCCCGCGATTGGTACTCAAAAAGGTTGAGTTCGCGAACCAGGTTCTCGGTGAGATAGCGCCTCAGGAAGGAACTGTCTCGTTCGACTTCGCGCACTTCATAGAGCTTTTCCTGGGCGTTTTTCTTCTTATGGCCGTACTCCTTTTCTTCCTCGGGATCCGGTTGGCTCCAACGTTTTTCAATATCTTCCCACACCTTCATGCCGACGTGGTAGGGGTTGAGGGAGCCGGGCGCGGGACTCAAAACCTGCGTATGCCGAACCAGAAATTCGATTTTAAGGCTTTGCGGAAGATCCAATGCCTCAAGAATGCGCTTGTGCCAGAAGCTCGCCCAACCTTCGTTCATGATCTTGGTTTCAATCTGGGGAATAAAGTACTGCGCCTGCTCGTGAACCATGGTCAGTAAATCTTTTTCCCATTCGGCAAGCTGAGGATTGTGATCACGGATAAAAAGCAGAATATCCTCTTCGGGATGCACTGGGACCTTGGCGAGATCCGGCGATACCCACTCCTTGCGCCGGTGTACTGACTGGAATGGATCGAAGGGTGGTTTCGAATCCCGAAGTTTGGCGTCTTTTTGTTCGGTTTCTGTCTGTTTTCGAATCGAAAGATTACGCCTGCACTGGAGCGACAACGCATGGGCGGCATCTAGAATACGCTCCACCTTTTCGAGACCGATGCTGGGATCTTCGACGTAGTGGCGCACTCGGTTCGCATGGGCTTTAAAGGTTTCGATAGTAAATTCGGCCCGGATCGTCCTGAAGGTAAAGTTGTTTTTAAAGAAATCGTTATGGCCGTAGACATGAGCGATGGTGAGGACCTGCAAAGCGAGGGTATTATCGCGCATGAGATAGGCGATGCAGGGATTGGAGTTGATCACCATCTCATAGGGCAGCCCGCTCAGACCATAGTCATAAAGAGTTTTGAGCTTCTCGAAGGCCTTACCGTAGGACCAATGCGGGTAGTGTGAGGGCATACCGGAATAGACCATATAGGAGAGCATCTGCTCGTGGTCGCAGATCTCGAACTCTTGAGGATAGGGGTTAAGACCGAAACCCTCGACCAAGTCAATGATTCGTTGATTCCATTCCTGGAGGTCTTCGACGGTATAACTTGCTGCCATGGCTCAATTGATTACGCGGCGTCGTCGCGGGCACGGTCTTTGGTCAAAAAGGTCTTGAACGAAGGCCAAATGTCTTCTTTGCGTTGGATCTGCACGGTTTGAAAGTTGGCTTCCTGGATCTGGGAAAAAAACTGGATCATGCTGCTGCCATAATAGCCCGCCCCGAGTGGCTTAATCTCGCCGTAGCCGAAAAGATTTGAGATCTTTGCCAGCTCCGTAGCCGCCTTAAGCGCAGCGGGATTGTCGGACTCGAAATTGTCCCCGTCGGAGCAGTGAAAAGCGTAGACGTTCCAAAGACCAGGATGATAGCGCTCATAAATGATCTCCAACGCCTTATTGTATCCCGATGAAATGAAGGTCCCGCCGGACTCGCCTTTGTGAAAGAATTCGTCTTCGGTCACTTCTTGGGCCTCGGTATGATGCGCGACGAAGACGATTTCGACGTTTTCATAGCGGGTGCAAAGGAATCGATAGAGCAGAAAAAAAAAGCTCCGGGCCAGGTATTTCTTCATGGTGTCCATCGAACCTGAGGTGTCCATGATACAGAGGACCACAGCATTCGACTCCCGGCGGGTTTCCGTTACGGTGTGGTGATACCGGAGATCTTCCTTGTGAAAGGGAAACCGCTGCGCGTGTAAGCCGGCGAGGCCGGCGCGCTGGGAGGCTTTCTTGCGTTTCACCCTGGAGCGGGCGGTTCTTTTTTTGTCCAAACGAACGCGGATGCCCTTCTTCCTGAATCCTTTCTGGCGAAACTGCCGTTCGACTTCCATTTGACGAAGATGTTTGCGGTCGAGGTCTGGGAGTTCCAAATCCTCAAACATCACCTCGACGAGTTCGTCCAGACTCACCTCGGTTTCATAGTAATCGACACCCGCCTGATCGCCTGCCTGCCGACCCTGCGCGTTTTCTTTGCCCTTGCCCACGGTTTGGCCGGGTTGTACTTCCCCATCGCCGCCTTGGCCGACTCCCGGGGCATTGTCGCCATAGACGAATCGATATTCCTTGACCCCTCGTATAGGTACCTTGACAATGCGATTGTTGTCCTTCCCTATGATGGATTCCTCGGCGATAATGTCGGCGATGTTGTTGCGAATGGCTTCACGGACTTTTTGGCGGTGGCGCAAGCGATCCCCCGCGCTGCGGTCACCGCGTTGGCCAGAGGAGGGGTGATACGGACGGAAAATGGCTTCCACGTCAGCTCACTATTCCAGCGTTGACCCGTTGCGTTGTCAAGTTAATCCTTCCATAGATTATTGGCTGCGTACTTGAGGATCACATCAACGCAGCTGTGGCAGTAACCATGGTCAAGCAAGTTCTTCACCATGGTGTTGTATTTCTCTGATTGCTCCTCGTCCCGCATCCTCGCTTTGGTGATGACCCGGCTCAGGTCTCGAACCGAGGTAATCAGCTTTTTCTCGATGGCCTCTTTCAAGGGTTCATAACTGCGGTAGTCAATTTTCTCCCCCCTTCGATTGGCCGCCCAGAGGTAGGCGATGACTTCTTGCCGGAAGCCGTCCGCGGCGGAGCCGATAATGGCGATCTGCTCCTCAATGGACTTCATGAAACCTTCGTCGGGGTTGAGCTCTTCCCTGGTGTTTCGATCTTTGACTTTGCTCTTGTTCACGTAGGCTTCGGCATGGTCGAGATAATTCTGGAACAGAACTTCGGCCTGTTCCTGATAAGAATAGACGAAGGCGCGCGTAATCTCCTTCTCGAGGACTTCCAGGTACTCTTTGTGCAGCGTATCCTGGAGGAATTCCAAATATTGCTTCCGTGTATCATCGGAGAGCTCGCCTTCTTTCACCATATTGACCAATGCCTCACGGACGTTGATCGGATTGATGCAATTCCCGGCGGTGTTATCGGAAAGCGCGTTGTCCAGGGCCTTCATGATGAAACGCGTCGAGATCCCGGTCATGCCCTCTCGCTTGGAAGCCTCGCGGAGCTCCTGGACGTCAACTTTCTTGGTGCGTCCCTTCTCGACGACTTCCTCGCCGTTATAGAGTTTCAATTTAGTCATGAGATCGCACTTGTTAGTCGGTTCCAGACGCGACAGGATGGCGAACATGGAGGCGATCTCCAGGGTGTGGGGCGCCACGTGGGCTCGAAAATCGGAATTGCGGATGATTTTTTGATAAATCTTTACCTCTTCGGATAGCCTGAGGTTATAAGGCACGCGGACCACGACGATACGATCGAGGATAGCTTCGTTCGTATGATCGGCTTTGAACTTCTGCCACTCTGCTTCATTGGAATGGGCGACGATCACGGTGTCGACGTATACCAAACCGTGTCTACCTGGGGCGGGAACCACCTTCTCTTGGGTTGCCGTAATCATGCAATGGAGATATTCGATCTCGTTTTTGAATACTTCGATGAATTCAACCACGCCCCGATTGCCGATATTCAATGCGCCGTTAAGCTCTAAGACGCGGGGATCGCCTTCCGAGTAGAGATCCAGCTTCGATATATCCTCGCTGCCAATCAAAACGGAGGTGTCCTGGTTGTTGGGATCCACCGGAGGAACCACGCCGATACCGATCCGCGCTCGCTTTGAAAACTCCACCGTGCAGATCGGAAATTCTTCATATTTCCCGGCAAATTCTTCCTTGAGGCGGAAGCGGCAGACCGGGCACAGATCTCCTTCCACATGGACGCCCAGCATCTTCTCGAATTCTTTTCTCAAGTGGCGCGGTATCAGATGGAGCGGTTCTTCGAACATGGGACAGCCATCAATGGCATAGACCGGCTCGCTCTCTTCCAAACCTCGATGCAGTTTTTCGACCAAAGAGCTTTTCCCCGAACCCACCGGTCCCATGAGATAAAGGACCTGCCGGCTTTCTTCGCCCTTCAGCGATGCCGCGTGAAAATAGCGAACAATCTGGGAAACTGTCTTTTCGATGCCGAAGAACTCGTCGGCGAAAAAGTCATAGACTTTGATCGATTCGTCTTTATACAGTCGTTTAACGTGGGGGTCGCCGTTTTCGTGGATGTCTCTAATACCCGCTTTGATGAGGGTGTCGTAAAGTCGCGCATGCGCTAGTTTGGCGACGGTGGGATCTTCGTTGACCTTTTCGAGATAGCCCAGCAGGTTTCCCCGCCAAGATCGGGCATGATGAAGGTCTCTATCCTTCTTGATAAGGTTCTCGAATTCCTTGTTATGGTCCATTCCAGCAGCCTCCCTTTGCAAAATTGATTACACTCTTTGCAGACACGAGAGCTCCCAAAAAGAGAAACGCCGATCGCGCGGACAACAATAATAAGCTGTGACGGTTGAGAGAATGAAGGTGAGCCGGTGAAATCACTATTTTGATTGCGCGCATCACCTTGAGGTAAGGAAATGAAAATAAACTGAAGCCAGACTACGAGGCGCCGCAGATGATAGTTGGAAGTAATTCAAGGCTTGCGTTCGACCTCCTTTGCTTTTCGGTCGGCCGCCCGGCTTATTCCTATTTTAGACGCATCAAAGAACTTAATATTCAGTCTGCACCTTACTGCGCTTCTTACGCTATTATTGAAGCGCCATTTGTCGGGAAAGTCAAGGAAATTCATAGGGGCTGAGTACGTTTGCAGGTCGAAGCCGAGCGCGCCCATATTATCATGATCGCTTTTGTCTGATACTATTATTGAAATAAGGACAAGTGTGCTGAGACTCATGAGCAAGGAGGCTTTACAGATTGAGCCGGGCCTTCGCTGGTATGCGATCCAGACGAAGGCTAACAAGGAGAAAGAAGTTGAGAAACGCCTTTCTGATCTCCACGTCGAAGTGTTTCTACCCTGGATGCGAATGCGACGGCGAATCGGAAGCCGGTTTCACTGGGGGTTGGTTCCGCTTTTTCCCGGTTATCTGTTTTGTCGTTTGGACCTTGTACAATCCGGAAAAGCGGCTCGCTATTCTCCGGGTGTTAGAGATTTTCTAAAGTTCGGCAATCAGATTGCCGAGGTGGGAATCGAGATTCTGGCGTCATTACGCGAGCGTTGTCCGGAAGGCATTGCCCAGATAGAATTTTTATCGGCAAAGCCCGGCGATGCGGTTAAAATCAAAGAAGGACCATTTTCTGGGATTGAAGCGATCTTCGAGAAAAACATGAAGGGCAGCGAGCGCGTTGCCGTTCTGCTCGATATCTTAGGTCGTCAAACCCGCTTGGTTCTGCCCAGCGAAACCATCGAAAGAATCTAGCCGTCCGCGATCACAGCCTGCCCGCACAAATTTCTTCTGCCATTGAAGCTTGAATCCTTTCGGGGTACGCCTTCCCTGCCAGCGTACCCCGTCTTGACAGAGTTCGCTGAGCCTTGATAAAGGCCCCCGTGCGGCGATCTCGATCCAGCAGGCATTCCGCCCTGAGGAGGCTACATGGGTAAACAACCGTGGCAACGACAACTGCTGCTGGCGACTATAGGCCTCATTGCGCTGTTCCTGGTCGGTGGAACCTTGGTCGCTTCATTGCAGTGGATTTCTAAACCCTTTCCCGGGTTCTTTCTGCACGAGAACTTGACCGTGGGGCCTTATTTTCTTCCGGGATGGAGTGGTGGGTGGGTCGGGATACGAGCCTTGGATCGTGTCGTCGCCGTCGACGGCCGAGCCATAAAAGAGCGCGGCGAACTATATGATTGGGTTAAGCGTGCACCCTCCGGCTCCATTTTTCATTACCGCGTTATTAGAGATTCCCATGCGTTGGAGTTCTCGGTTCCGTCGATGACCTTATCGGTCCATGATTGGTTTCTGAGTTTTGGTGTTTACGTGATCATGGGGATAGCGTTTCTCGTCATCGGCATGGCGCCGTATTACTTCCGCGCGTCGTCTCCGGCCGCCGTACCGCTTTGCCTTATGGTCATCGCGGTTTTTGTCTGGTTCGAGACGACATTCGATTTCATGACGGCCGGTGTGCTGCCCAAGGAGTTGCGTATCTTTGGTTTGACCCTCACGCCAAGCGCCGCGGTCCACTTATCTTTGTTGCTGCAGAGTGGGAAACCCCTGCGACGGTCTCATCCTGTTTGTTTGCTCTGCCTGTATGGGGCCGGCGGCCTGTTGGGGGTCTTAAACAGCGTGACGTTTCTTGGGTCGGCGGAGACTTGGATATATGTTTTTCGCGCCGGGTATGTTTTCACCTGCCTCGGTGCTTTGGCTTTTTTAGTTGTGATCGGGTCGGCGTTGCGTGGTTCAGTGCCCGACTTGGAGCGGTCACGCCTTCGTGTCATGTTCGTCGGCGCTTTGTTGGGATTTCTGATTCCCACGCTCAGCACGGTTTTGACCAGCTCGTTTCAACTGCCCATCCCGTATAACCTTGCTTTGGTCCCGACGGTCTTCTTTCCTCTTTCTGTGGCTTATGCGCTTTTGAAATACAGCCTGTTTGATCTCGGCAATGTCTTGAAAGTCGCGTTGAGCCGCATCGCGTTGACCGCCTTTTTGTTGGCGATCTACGCCGTTGTGGTTTTGCTTCTGGGCCCTTGGGCCGGTATTTACGACAACGATCCTCTCGTTCCGCTGTTTTTCTCGGTTCTCGTCGTGATCCTCTTTAATCCTCTCTTGCGTTGGATTGAAGGGGCAGTGGATCGACATGTTTATCGCCAGGATTATGACCCCGTGCGGGTGCAAGAGGAGGTAAGCCTGTTTCTGCGATCTCTGGCCCCCGCGCCTGACCTCGCCAGCGGTTTTATCCAGCAGATGACAGCACGCCTGGGTCTGGAGACAGCGACCGTGGCTTATCAACCCAAAGGCGCGGATCAATATGTAATGGCTCCTCCGGAGGAGACGGACCCGTGCAGCGGAGCCATTATCGAGGAACTGAGATTCCTGCGGGACAATCAAAAGGCGATTTACTATCGTGGCCTTTCCCGCGGCGAGGTAGCGACCGATCCTTTGTTTCAAGAAAGACGGGATAGGCTGTTGAGTATTTTCAATCGCTTGCACTCAGAGTTACTGATGCCGCTGATTTTTGAACGGCAGGTCCGCGGTTATGTTTCCTTTGGGAAAAAACAATCGGGAAGAGAGTATAGCACCGAAGACCTGCGCTTGCTCGTAACTCTGACGGATCAGCTGGCTTTATCGCTTGAGAATGGACGACTTTACGAAGAGTCGGTAAAGGCTTACGAAAGAGCGGAGGCGACCAATAGGCGGTTGATTGAAATGGATCGAGTGAAGAAACAGTTCGTAGCCAATATCTGCCACGAACTGAGAACACCCGTAAGCACGATTATTGGATACGCGGAAGTGTTGTTGTTAGATATCTATCTCAAAGACGACGCGCGCAAGGTCTTGGACCGGCTTATCAACAACGGCCAAGAATTGGTAAACCTAATGGACAATCTGATGAATTTCTCACGTACGGACGCGGACACGCTAAGCGTCCAGTTTAAGGTGGTCAAACTCAAGGAGATCCTGATTGGGTTGGAAATCATGACTCAGAGGTTGATTCGAGAACGACCGATCCAGTTTGGCGTCGTCATGGCATCGACCATCGATACTATCGAGAGTGATGCGCAGAAGCTGCAACAGATCCTGGTGCAACTTCTAACCAACGCGCTTAAATTTACCGAGAGAGGGAGGATCGATCTCACCACCCAGGTTGTCAAGGAAGGGGGAAAGGATTTCGTTAAGATAGCGGTCGCCGATACCGGTATCGGTATCAAAAGGGAGGATCAAGAAGTCATCTTCGAAGATTTCCGTCAGCTCGACGGCTCTTCGAGCCGGCAATACGGTGGCACCGGGTTGGGTCTCAGTCTCTCCAAAAAGCTTGCGGTTGCTCTGGGAGGGACGATTCAAGTTGCGAGCGAAACCGGGGTGGGAAGTGTGTTTAGCCTGTTGCTGCCGGTGAAAAGTTCGGCGGTCTCAGCCGGGTAAAGCTGGCTTTGCTCACCCGGCTCAGGGATTGGACTGATTTCACCGCAGCGCGGCCTGTGATACGGTGAAAGTCGATAGAAAGGAATTGCAGCATGCCACAATTGCGTCGCTTAGCGATCCGGGCCGAGGATCCATTCAAGTTGGCTGACTTCTACCAGGCAGTTTTTGAGCTTGACCAGGTTGCCGACGACCACGGAGCTGTTTTCCTTTCTGACGGGAGTTTCAACCTGGCACTGCTGCCGGCGCGAGACGGCATGTCCATGGGTCTAATGGGCTTGGGGTTCGAGGCCGCCCGGGTCGACTCGATCCGGAGAAAACTCGCACGCACGGCGGACGGTGACCAAAGCCTGGTTGAATGCGATGCGCATACTGGTAGCGAACATGAAATAAGAGACCCTGACGGCAACGTCATCGGCCTTTGCAAAAGAGCCTTTGACGTATCGTTTCGCAAAGGACCCGTGCCAATTCGACACATCGCCCTTTATACACCGGCTCCGCAGCGGCTGGCGAATTTCTATTGTCAGGTCCTAGACATGAAAGAAGTGGAGCGGACGGATCGGTCGTCAATTTTCGTTTCTGACGGATACTTAAACCTGGCGCTTTTGTATCAGCGAAAGGAAGAGCCCATGGGGCTTAATCACTTTGGGTTTCATGTCGATAACAACGAAGAAATGCAAATTAGAGCGGAGCGGGCTGGCGTGCGGCGGGGCGCAGCGCGGCCGGAGCGCATCCCTTTTGCCGAGTATCGCGTCCATGACCCCGAAGGCAACGGTATCGATATCTCGCAAAAGGGCTGGAAGGTGTAAGCTACGGAGAAGGATTCAAATCGCGGCAGAACATTCAAATCGTTGCGACTTCCGTTTCATTGGGTTATTTGGTTATTGGGGCCATGAACGGTGAAGAGTTTCTAAACGAGCTTCTAGCGCCGGTCAATGAATTCTGCCGGTCACTCGACGCTAATCCTCCAGCCTATTGTTACGTCCCTTTGCGCACGGACGAAGAACGAATTCGAGTAATGAAAAGCCGTTTGTTTAACGAACTGCGTGCCGCGGACCTATTCGGTACGTGGTTGAGGACAACGCCGGAGCTGGAAATCAAAGCGACTATGGCGGAATCCGCCCACGAAGAAATGGTGCACGCGGAGCTTTTGGCCCAACGCCTCCGTGATTTGGGCGCTGAACCCTATGATTACAGACCTTTGCCAGCGCAGATCGCCATGTTCAACGCGATGGAAGGGCTCAACGAAACCTGCGAGCGTATCGCGGGCTTGTCCTTAGCGGGCGAAACCGTTGCCAATTACCTCATCCAGATGTGTCTTAAGTCCCCCGCGGTCCCTGAGTGGATAAAACAGCCCTACCGGCGCATTACCCAAGACGAAGAGGGGCATGGCAGTGTGCCGCAGGAGGCTCTTAAACGCTACGCGACGACGGAGGAGCGCCAAGACCGGGTCCGGCGCGCCGTGGCGATGCGCCTGGTTTTGTTTCGTGAGTATTTGGCGAGCCTGGACCGTTGGGCCACGGGTAAGGATCGGTGGTAGGTCGCGGCAGTCTTTGCGGGCGACTCGCCCAACCGACCCGTCAGTTTTCCTGCCTGGCATAGTCACAGCGCGGGCAGACTTGTGGGGACGGGGTTAGCAGCACGGGCCAACCGCACTCGTTGCAGCTCACCACGGCCTCGCCAAGCATCCCCCGCACCATGGAGCCGCAGCGCCTACCGCCACAGGGACCCGTGCCAACGCCGGTGCGTTTGCTAATTTGCTCAAAGGTTTTTGCTCCGGCTTGGATGGCTTTGAGCACGGTGCCTTTGCGGATCTTGTTGCATAGGCAGGCGGGCTTGAGGTTCTCGATGACCGCCTGCTCCCTGGCTTTGCGTTCTAGCTCGTCGATGGTGAGGTGTCCTTCCTTAGTTGTGACCTTCCAAGCAGTTTACCACATTTTTGCTCGACGCTAATTACTTGGTGCCTATAACCAGAGAGGAAGTGAAGGGTGGCGGAAGGTCGATCCTTTGTACCTGCGACAGATGCGCTCGTTGCATCCACAGTTTGATTTCGTCGAAGCTGTAGCAGCGTCCGGCACTCGTTGTTAATAGCATGAGCAGGCTGAACACCGCGCCCACCGGAGGGTTCGCGCGGCTTTCGTCGAGGATGTGGTCTTTGACGAGGAGCTTCCCACCCGGCTGAAGGCTGGAGACCAATTTGCGGACCAGCGATTCGTTAACCTGTTCACTTTCTCCATGAATGATATTCGAAAGCAATATGACGTCATAGCGCCCGGGAATCGCATCGGTTCGATAGTCGCCGGCGATGAGGCGGATTCTGTTTTCCATGCCTCCCTCGCGCACATAGCGCTGAGTTATTCTTAGAGTTGCGGGTAGATCGAAGATCGTCGCATTAAGCTCGGCGAATCGTTCGCAGAGCGCGATCGGATAAGTCGCCGGCCCAGAGCCAACATCGAGGAATTCGGTAGTGTCGCGCCAATCGATAGCCTGTGCCAGCCATTCAGCGTCGCCCCGGGCCTTCACTAGCGAGTGCATCGCGGCGATGAAGATCTCAGTTTCCGCGGGGTCGCTCTGATACATATCGGGTGGACGAACCGGCGCACCGGAGCGAATCGCTTCAGCCAAGTTTCCCCAACAACTCCACAGCCCGGCATCGAACAGGATCATACCCCCCAAGTACTGAGCGGAGCTTCGTAAAAGATGGTTGGTCGCGATCGGGGTGAGGGAGAACCGGCCTGCGCTTTTCTCCAAAAGGCCCATGGCCGCAAGGGCGTTCAATAGAAGAGTTGTGGCACGTGGATCGGTGCCCAAACTAAGAGCGATACCCGGCGCATCCAGCGATCTACCGCCGATGGCGTCGAAAACACCGAGCCGAACTGCGACCTGGAGGATCCGCGCTTCGACGTGTGCGCTTGCCAAGCGCGCTAATTCAGGGAAGTCCATCGTTTCCAATCCGACTCCCGCCCCGCTAGTTTGTCTGCAACGCGAAACCCAATTCTCTCACAGCCTTTCGATGATTCGATAGCTACGGCTTTTCGGCTTGAGCGGCGCGACGATGCCATTCTTCATCAAGCTGCGAATTTCCCTATAGGCGGTGTCGCGGTCGACTTCGGCGACCTGCTGATACTCCGCTGTCGAAAAGGTTTTGCCGTGGCAATAGGCATAAGCCAGCAGCCGCCGTTGGCGAAGGTTGATTTGAGCCCGCGGAAATTGGTTGAGCCAGCGCAGGGTATTCTCGTCATAAACGGGGGTGTTGCGCAAAGTAACAATGAAAAAAAATCCTTCAACGGAAAATTCCGGGGGGTGCAGACCGTGGTGTTCCATCTCCTGAAAAATCCTTGGTATGCCCTCGCCCATCTCCCGCAGATAACCAAGATCGGCCAGCACGCGTACGATCAGGGGATTGCGGGAGAAGTGAATGCTCTTGTGTTGACGCAATTGTTCAAGTGTAACCGGTGAAGGGGGCGGGCCGGGACTGCGCACCTCAATGCGGTCATCGAACATCCAGACCTCGATGGAGGCCCCGGTGATGGCATAATCACGGTGCGCAACGGCGTTTACTAGGGTCTCTTGCCAGGCAAACGGGGGATACTCCATACGCTCACGAAAAAAGAGATCGTGGAGCACCGTCCGTTCCCGGACATGTTCCTTGATTCGACCTACGGCCTCGTCGATGAGGCGCCCGAGTGGCACCTCGAATCGAATGCGCTTTACCACATTGAGCGCGGCACCGTGTTGTCTTTCGGTCCCCTCGTATCTCACGAAGTCGATGCCACAGCGGGGATGCCAAAGTATCGGGTCTTTAGCGAAGAGGAGGAGACCCGCTAGGTTGGGAATCGGTCTGCTTCGGGAAGTATCCAGCAAATGATAGGAGTGGGCGAGAATGACCTCCGGCGGCCTGGAGTCCCCAATTCGCGCCCTAAAGCGCGCAACGGCCGTCTGATCCAAATCATCCCAGCCGGCGTTCAACGGTTGTTGTCTTTCGTAGAGAACGTTGCGTTTAGCTTCTCTGAGAGTCGCAATTTGTTCTCCGGGTAGCGACGGCGTTTCAGTGGCGATCCGACAAAAGGATCGGCCCCCTGTGACGCGGTGGACTTCCAGGGTAGGTGCCAGCAAGAACTTGATGAGCAGGAGGTTGCCGAGCCGAATCCTTTCCACTGACGGGTGAAGGGGCGGAGTGAGCAGCGTTTCTGGAGCCTGAATCAGACTTTGCAACTCCTCATGTTCATGAGGAATTCCGGTTACGCTCCGATCCGGTTCCACCCCCACCAGCAGCGTTCCGCCATCGGCATTGGCCATGCCGGAAACAATGCGGACTATTTCCCGGGCGAGATCTGCACTGCTTTTCTCGTGGGTTCGGCCGCGCCGATACTCATAGGCGCTCACGAATTCCAAGAACTGTCCACGCTCTTGCTTGAGAAGAAGTCCGATTTCTTCCGCGCGCATGGCTGCTGGCCGGTTAGCGGTTAAACGATTCACCAGGCGAAAAAAAACGCTGATCCCCGCGATTAGTGACCTGCACCGTTAAGCCTGACAATTTCTAGAACCATCTGCGCCGAGAGGTTGAGATCCTTCAGATCGAGCCATTCATGGACCGTATGGATTTCCCGCATGCCGGTAGATAGATTGGCGACCTCAAGCCCCTTTTGATTCAGCACGTTGGCGTCGCAGCCGCCGCCGGTGGCGAGGGTCTTCAGTTCGACATGGAGGTTCTCCGCAGCGGCCTGCACAAGTTGCACGATCATGGACTCGTCGGGAACGTGCATACGATCGTAGTCGCGGTCGATCTGGGCTTCAACCGTCGCTTGAAAACGCTTACCGTCCACTTCCAAAGAATGCTGGGCGGCCGCCTCACGCAGGCACTGCAACATGTGCCAGGTCTGACGTTCCAATTTCTCTTCGCTGTGACTCCTGGCTTCAGCCCGGAGTACCACCGCGTTGGGAACGATATTCACGGCCATGCCGCCTTCGATGACGCCGATGTTGGCGGTGGTTTCGTGGTCGATTCGCCCAAGCTGCATGCGCGCGATTCCTTCGGCTGCGACTTTGATCGCGTTGATTCCTTTCTCAGGGCACACACCGGCATGAGCCTCGAGGCCTCGGATATGAAACTCCATCCGATTGGCCGCGGGCGCCTTGGTGAATAAGAAGCCGACGGAGTCGCTGTCAAGCACTAACCCGGTTCGGGCGCGCAAGCGGCTCACGTCGAGACACTTCGCCCCGATGAGGCCGGCTTCCTCACAGATGGTGAAGACAACGTCGATATCGCTGCAAGCAAGCTGATTCTCTTTGACGACGCGCAGAACTTCGCAAATGATGGCAACGCCGCTCTTGTCGTCGCCGCCCAAAACGGTCCTGCCATCGGTGCGTAAGATATCGCCCTCAAGGATCGGAAAAATGCCTTCCCCGGGAACCACCGTGTCCATATGCGCGGAAAGCAGCAGGGGGGGGGCTCCGGGCACGGTGCCGCGAAAATGAGCGATCAGGTTGCCGGTATCTCCACCGACCTTTTCTCCGGCGTCATCGAGCCAAACTTGCGCGCCGAGACTTTCCATTTCTCGCTGCAAACGAACTGCAACGTTGCGTTCCCGGCGCGAGAGACTGTCGATCTTGATCAGTTCGATAAGGAGGTGTTTAAGTCTGTTTTGATTGATCAAAATGCTAACCTCCCACCTGGGGTACGGAACAGCTACGCGTGCGGTGTGGAGCTTTACAGACGTTCTCTTGACGCGGGTCACTGTGCCATAGTTCGCGGAGCAATGCCACTGCCGCCGTGGTACTTTGTGGCGCTTAGGGTGGCTCTCCCTGAGGTTGCTGTGAGTGATGAAAGGGTGCGAAAAAATTCTTAGCGAATGGGAAGAATCCGAGGTCCTGAAGACCGCAAACAGTCCTTAGCAACCGAGTTTTACGACGATTCTCGGCGCGTTGTAAGCATATGGGTTGCGGTGCCATAGAAAGTTTCAGCGGCTTCCATCAGCGTTTCGGAGAGCGTGGGGTGCGGATGGACCGAATCCGCGAGATCCCTTGCGGTGGCTCCCATTTCAACCGCCAGGACGCCTTCACTGATCAGCTCTCCAGCGCCCACTCCAGCGATACCAACACCGAGGATTCTTTCGGTCTCGGGATCGATGATCAATTTGGTCAATCCGTCCGTCCGGTCCAAACTCAGGGCTCTGCCGGAGGCACCCCACAAAAACTTGGTCACCTGGGTAGGAATCCCTTTCTGGTTGGCTTCCGTCTCCGTTAGCCCGCACCAGGCGACTTCAGGATCGGTGTATACGACCGCCGGAATAACGATATTCTCAAACCCGCTGGTTTCTCCCAGCATCGCTTCTACGGCGATTCTCGCCTCTCTAAATGCCCGGTGAGCGAGGAGTATTCCGCCATTGACGTCGCCGATGGCATATATATTCGGATCGTCGGTCTGTTGTTGCGGATTGCATTTGATGAAACCCTTGTCATCTTTCGTTACCCCGGTGTTTTGCAGCCCCAAGTCGCTGTAGTTCGGAGCGCGGCCCACACTGACCAAAACGCGATCATAGAGTTCTTCCCGCTGTTGTTTGTCAATTTCCATTGTCACTTTGATGTGCTTTCCTGCAGTCGCCATCTTGAGCACTTTGGTATTGACGCGGATCTCTCTGAAGGCTTTTTGCGCCGAGCGCCTGACGGGACGCACCAAGTCGGGATCGACCCCCGTCAATATGGAAGGCATGGCTTCGAGCACAACCACATTGCTGCCGAGGGCGGCATAAACGGTACCCAATTCCATACCGATATAGCCGCCACCGACCACGAGCAGGTCATGGGGAATATCCTGAACTTCCAGCGCTTCTGTAGATGTCATGATTCTCTTATTGCCGAGATCAAAGGCCGACGGCATTGCCGGCTTCGACCCCACAGCGATGATGGCTTTCTCGTAATTGATGAATTTTTGTCCTTCAGCAGTCTCGACCCGAAGGGTCTGGGAGTCTTCGAAATGGCCCCTGCCGTGAATCAGTTGCACGTGGCGCTTCTGGGCGAGACCTTTGATTCCTTGGCCTAATCGGTCAAGGATCGACTCTTTCCAGGAGCGCAGTTTGTCGAGGTCAATTTTAGGTGCGCCGAATTCGATGCCGCGAGCGGCCGACTCCTTGGTCTCACGAAGTATCTCCGTCGCATGGAGTAGCGCCTTCGAGGGAACGCAGCCGCTGTTGAGACAGACGCCGCCCAGGCGGGGGCTCTGCTCTACCAGCGTTACCTTTTTGCCTTTGTCCGCCGCATAAAAGGCAGCGGTATATCCTCCCGGCCCGGCGCCAAGAACGACAATCTCGGTTTTGATAGGTTCCATGTCTGTCTACTTGAGCTTTACTTCGCCTTCGGGAAAGTTTTCCAGGCCGCTGATGATTTCCTTTAGAAACCGCACCGCATCAGCGCCGTCGAGCACGCGATGATCGTAGGCGAGGCAAAGGGGGAGCAGGTTGCGAACGGTAATTTTCTTGTCTCTGGCGATGGGTTTCGGTTGTCCTTGGCCGACGCCTAAGATCGCCACTTGAGGGGCATAAATAATCGGTGTGAAATGACTTCCGCCAATACTCCCTTGGTTGGAGATCGTAAAGGTGCCGCCTTGAAGCTCTTCCAAAGAGACTTTCCGTTGCCGGGTTTTTTCCGTGAGCTCGTGGAGCTCTTTGGAAAGCTCGAGTAGAGGCTTCTTGTCCACATTGTGCAGCACCGGAACAATAAGACCGCCTTCGGTATCGACGGCGACGCCAATGTGGAAATAGTCCTTATAGACCATCTCGCTCGTTGATTCGTCGATGCTGGAGTTGGCGCGGGGATATTTTTGCAGGGCGCCGGCAACGATTTTGAGGAGAAACGAAGTCAAGGTTAATCGCGATCCATGCTTCTCGTAGTCGGCGGCATACTTCTTTCGCACAGTCAGGAGATCGGTAATATCGGCATCGTCGAACTGGTTGATTTTGGGAATCGCTGTCCAAGACTCTACCATTCGGCGGCTTACGGTTCGTCGCAAAGGGGACATGCGTTCACGGCGAACAGGTCCCCACTTGCTGAAGTCGATGGGTGCGGCTGGCGGCGCCGCTTCGGATGGAGCAGGCGAAGCCGTGCCTGGCGGCTGCCCTTTGGCTCCTTCCAGGGACAGTTGTTGCAGTTGCTGAATATAGGCGCGTAGATCGGCAAGCGCTATTCTGCCGCCGGCTTCGCTGCCTTTGACCCGTGTGAGATCGATACCAAGCTCGCGAGCGATCTTGCGGATCGACGGAGGCGCCGGTGGCGGCGCGCCGCTTTTGGATTCGTATCGGTAATCTTCCGCTTGTGCCGCCACTTTAGCCTCGCGGGCCGCAGGTAAAGGCGTCGCACGGCGAGTTTCTACCTCGGCGGGATTGGTGCGTTCGTGGGGGAGCGGCGCGTTACCGGTCGCAAGTTTGTTCTCCGTGGATATGGAGATGAGCAGTTGGCCGACGGCGACCTCCATTCCGTCTTTCACGTGAATCTTGCTCACGACGCCGGATTCCGGAGAAGGGATGGAGCCCACGGCCTTTTGAGTTTCCAACTCTATGAAAGGTTGGTCTTTTTTGATCTCCTGCCCCTCGGAGACCAAAATGTTAACGACGATTCCTGACTCTACGCCTTCAGCCAGTCGCGGAAGTTTGACGTCCATTGGAGAGTTTGCGAGTTAAGTGCAAATCAGAGGTAAAAGGGAAAAGACTTTTCGGGGTTGATCCCCAGCTTTCTGATCGCTGCATCGACCGTTTGTGCGGGCAGGGCGCCCTTTTGATAGAGAGCATACAGCGTCGCGACGGCGGTTGATTCCGCATCCACTTCGAAAAAACGCCGTAGAGTCGGGCGAGTATCACTGCGGCCGAAACCATCCGTTCCTAGGGTGGTGAGACCCCCAGGTATCCACGGAGCGATTTGGTCCGGTACTATTTTCATATAGTCCGACACGGCGACGAATGCGCCCGCTTCGTTTTGCAGCAGTGATTCCAAATAGGATTTTTTCTGGGGCGCCAAGGGATGCAACATATTCCAGCGTTTAACATTGAGGGCATCGCCGCGTAGGAGCTTATAACTCGTAGCGCTCCACACGTCGGCTGAAACGTCGAACTGTTCGGCCAATATTTGCTGAGCCCGGAGAGCTTCTCTCAGCAATGGTCCGCTGCCTAAGATATGAGCTTTATGGGTTTTTCCTTTCTCGGCTGCCTTGAATTTATAGAGCCCTTTCAAAATACCTTCTTCGACGCCGTTGGGCATTTCCGGCATCTCGTAGCTTTCATTGTAAAGGGTCAGATAGTAGAAGAATTCCTCGCCTTCCCCGTAAAGCCGCCGCAGGCCATCGCGTACGATGACGGCTATTTCATAGGCAAATCCGGGGTCATAGGTTAACAACGTCGGAATCGTGCTCGCAAGAATGTGGCTATGACCGTCCTGGTGCTGCAATCCTTCGCCATTTAAAGTCGTTCGCCCCGCCGTGGCGCCCAACAGAAATCCCTTGGCTTTGATGTCACCCGCCGCCCACATCAAATCGCCGATGCGCTGGAACCCGAACATAGAGTAATAAAAATAGAAAGGAATCATCTGGATACCCAAGTTAGCGTAGGCCGTGCCGGCGGCGATGAAGGAAGACATGGCGCCGGCCTCGGTGATTCCTTCTTCAAGGATCTGGCCGTCCTTGGCCTCGTTGTAATACAAGAGTGTTTCGCGATCCACCGGCTCATAAAGCTGTCCTTTGGGAGAGTAGATGCCGATCTGGCGGAAAAGCGCGTCCATTCCGAAAGTTCTCGCCTCATCGGGGATGATCGGGACGATGCGTTTGCCGATTTCTTCGTGGCGCAGGAGCTTGGTCAATAGACGCACCATGGCTGATGTCGTCGACAGGGTATGTTGACCGGAGCCTTTGAAGAATTCCGTGTAGTGACTCAGGTCTGGAAGAGTCAACCGAGATGCCATCACTTTGCGCTCCGGAACAAATCCACCGAGTTGCTTCCGCCGCTCCAGCACATACTGTGTTTCCGCACTATCGAGGGGCGGCCGGTAGAAGGGTGTCTCAACGACCTCTTCGTCCGCTAGGGGTATGTCGAAGCGCGTACGAAACTCGCGCAGCTCGCGTTCGTTAAGCTTCTTTTGCTGGTGCGTGATGTTACGTCCCTCACCGGCTTCGCCCAGCCCGTATCCCTTGACCGTCTTGGCCAGGATGACGGTGGGGTGGGCTCTATGAGCGACGGCGGCCCGGTAAGCTGCGTACACTTTTTTGGGGTCGTGACCTCCGCGCAGCAGCTTGTGAATCTCATCGTCAGTCAAGTGGTTGACCATTTCCAGGAGCGCAGGGTACTTTCCGAAGAAATGCTTGCGCGTGTAGCTACCCGGTTCAACAGAGTATTTCTGGTAGTCTCCATCCACCGCTTCCTCCATGCGTTTCACCAGCAGGCCGCTATCGTCGGCGGCGAGCAGCGGATCCCAATCCGAGCCCCAGACCACCTTGATGACGTTCCATCCGGCACCGCGAAAGATCGACTCTAGCTCCTGGATAATTTTCCCATTGCCTCTCACCGGACCGTCCAAACGCTGCAAGTTGCAGTTTACCACCCAGATTAGGTTGTCCAGATTTTCTCGCCCTGCCAGCGATAACGCGCCCTGTGCTTCAGGTTCGTCCATCTCGCCGTCGCCGACAAAACACCACACTTTGGGCTGCTCGGCCGTGAGTAGACCACGGCTCTCGAGGTAGCGATTGAAGCGAGCCTGATAGATGGACATGATTGGGGCGAGTCCCATGGAGACGGAAGGGAACTGCCAAAAATTTGCTATCAGATAGGGATGGGGATAGGACGACAAGCCCCCCACCGGAGCCAACTCCTGGCGGAAATGATGGAGCTTGGGGGCATTGATGCGCCATTCGATATAAGCTCTGGAGTAGGCGCCAGGTGAGGCGTGTCCTTGAAAATAAACCATATCGGCCAAGCCGGCGCCATCGCCGCCACGAAAGAAGTGGTTGAGGCCGACTTCGTAGAGAGTTGCGGAAGAAGCATAGGTGGATATGTGGCCGCCGATATCAGGGTGGAGCCGATTGGCTTTCACCACCATGGCCAGGGCGTTCCAGCGTACGTAACTCTTGATGCGCCGCTCGATTTCGCGGATGCCGGGATAGACGGGCTCCCTTTCCGCCGCGATCGTGTTGATGTAAGGGGTATTGACGGCGTAGGGAATCTTCAGTCCAGACTCCCTGAGTCTCTCGATTAGCTCTTCAATCAGGAGCGTGGCTTGCTCTGATTCTTCGTTCTTGAGAATATACTCGAGAATGTATTCCAGCGAGGCGACCCATTTATGCTTTTCGTTCTTGAGCCCTTTATTATTATTGTTTTCGCGAGGGCTGTTAACTTCTGCACCATCCGTTGCGTCCTTTTTTTCGGCTTCCATCTGACTCTCCTAAATTGTAACAGACAACAAAATAAAACCAAAAGCAACACGATGTCGTGAAATATCTCGACTTAACTTTCTCTGATCCCGCGAGCAATCTCGCTTGTGATGAAGCGCTGCTGGAGCGCTGTGAAAACAGCGAGGGAGATGGCTTCTTGCGGCTCTGGGAGCCCGATCATCACTTCGTCGTTGTCGGCTATTCCAATAAAGTCTCAACCGAGGTCAATGTTACTGCATGCGATGCCAAAGGTATACCTATACTGAGACGCTTCAGTGGCGGTGGGACCGTACTGCAGGGGCCGGGCTGCTTGAACTATGCTTTAGCCGTGAAAAGTCACGCCCTGGGGATTCCCGCTGATCTTACGGATTCGTACCGTTTTGTGCTGGGACGTCATCTTAATTGTTTTGCAGCTCACGGTTCTGAAGCCGTTCAAGTTCAAGGGATTAGCGATCTTGCGCTCGAGGGGCGGAAGTTTTCGGGTAACGCCCAGCACCGGAAACGGCTTTGCAGCCTGTTTCATGGGACCATTCTCTACCGTTTCGACTTATCGCTTATCGAATCCTGTTTGAGCATGCCGTCTAAGCAGCCAGCCTATCGGCATGGCCGCTCTCATGGAGCTTTCTTATGCAACTTGAAGATCGCGGCCGACGATATTCGTCGTGCGCTCAGGCGGGAATGGGGGGCGGAAGAAAAACTCCGAGAGATCCCTTTTGAGAGGATCAAAGTGCTGGTGCGCGAGCGCTATGCCCGCAATGAGTGGAATCTCAAGTATTAGCCTTGCGCGCTGATCCGATCGGTGCCCGTTCCTACGGCGAGAAACGGTCTCGCCGGGCCGAAATCCGTCGCGTCTGGCGTTACAACAAGACTTGCTGGACTTTGGTGGCGGTGGGCGGATTCGAACCGCCGACGCCGCGGATATGAGCCGCGTGCTCTGACCAACTGAGCTACACCGCCGTGTGACCGTAGTGACCTTTATAAACTATGACGGGTTAGAAAAAAGATCAAGCTTCGGCAATGCATGATGTCTAACTCCACTGGTCCGCAGCGACGATCCGTGTCACCTGCTTATGCCCTCGGCTGATTTGATAAAGCACCTTATCGACGATCTCCAGGCAACTGAGTTTGTTGCCGTACACAAGGCCGGTATCGAGGCCGATTTTGAAGGGTAGATCAAAGAGCACGGAATTTCGGGGCGTGTGTCCGAACACTACGGTGTAAGGAAGCCTGTGGGGATGGCTGATAAACTCATTGCGGATCCAGAGAAGATCGGTATCGGTTTGCTTCTCTAAGGTCTTCAACGGGTGAATGCCGGCATGGACCAAGATGAATGGCGCCATGACAAAGTAACGTTTTAGGTTCTTGAGAAACTCGATATGATCTGGGGCAATTCGTGCAAGGGTATCGTCTAACGAAATTTGTTTTGGTTTTATACCGTAACTGTAAAGTGTTGCCAGCCCGCCATTATATAAGAACATGTCACCGTGCTGACCAGGCAGGCCAAGGTAAGCCATAAACATGTCTTCATGATTACCTTTTAAGCAGATTAGCTCCAGATCCTTCCGTTTCTGCAACTCCAGAATGTAGGTCAAGACACCCTTCGAATTAGGCCCCCGATCCACATAATCTCCCAGGAAAACCAGGCGGTCACCGGATTCCAGTGGGAGACCCTCGATCAGGTATGCCAACTCGTCAAGGCATCCGTGTATATCTCCGATCACGTAACAACGCATGAAGTACCCTTATGGTAAGCTGCTCTGGTGCGTCGTGCAAGGCCGTCTGCCGCGATGCGGTTGTACGGATCCGCGCCGTGGACGGATCAAGCCTTGAATAAGGGCGGGGTCGGTGACTGGTTGTTTTCGTCAGGGCAGCGGTTCTGAACTGCGCATTTAGCGAAGAGCAGGGATAGAGATGGCGGACGGAACTCCACCGTCTTATGGAAAAAGCGATCGGAAAAATCGAGGTAGTGACTGGCGGGTTACCTTAGCGCTAAAGGTGGTCAGCCGAAAATTCAGATTACAACCAGCTTAGATTCAATCCGATGGGCCGTTTGCCTACGGGGCGGTTGGCAGATCGAGTACGAGGATGAAGATCCGGAAATCGGCCGCCTTTTCGAAGCAGAATGCGCCAAGTCCGGGGCGGAAGTTAAGATGCCGCCGATCACACTTTGCGCGCCAATTGACATAAGGCATGGTTTTTTCTAATAATAATCTAATTTTGGTAAGCGTTGCTTTCTCAAGGAGACAGACATGCTGAAACTGGTCGGGTTGACTGAAGGCCATTATGAATGCCGCTCGTTAGACGAAACGCTGCCCATCTTTTCCGAGCTCTTAGCACTGGAAGTCGTGGAGCGGAAGGAAAAGGAAGCCGTGGTGAAGCATCCCAACACGGAATGGCGCTTGGTTGTCCACGAGGGCGGACCCAATGCCGCCAACAAACCGCACAGCAATCACTACGGATTTCGCGTTGCGTCTTCCAAAGAAATCCCGCGAGCGTACGAATATCTCTCCGACCACAAAGCTCAATATGGGATCAAGAGCGTGACGAAACCTCACGAGGCGCATTTTGCCTATTCGGTTTATTTCAAGGAACCCGGCGGGAACGATCTCGAGATCGAGTATTACAATCCACAGGCCGTGAAGCATGGCCGCACGATCGCTGCGCCGCACTGGAAAGAGCCGATCAGTGAAGACCGTTTTCCGGGGAGGGGCTATATTCCTCAAGCCATGACTCACGGAACTTTGAACTGCGACGACAAAGCGACGAACGATCGGTTCCTGGAAGAGGTCCTTGGGTTCAAGATCGTCGGGGGCGGAAGGATGTCGACCTATATTCGCCACCCCGACACACCCTGGTATATCGTGGTGCTGCCGACGACCCATCGCGACTACTTATCGCCGGCTAGTCGCTTTACGCTAAAAGTGGCATCTGTGGAAGAAGTCGAAGATGCTCACAAAGAGTTCTCGACCAAAGGGAAACAGATCGGTATCAACGAGCTTTGGGACCTGGAGGAGAAAGACGGCCGGGCGTTCTTTATCTTCAGCGACATTAGCCGGAACTGGTGGGAAGTCACCTCCTAACCCCACGATTCACCCTCCTTTGGTCCACACGTTTGACGCCGCTGACCCGATTCTCTCAGCGGCGTTGCCATTTTCTCCGCTTCAATTCGCGGCACTGCAATCGCCGGAATTATTACCGAAACTGTGGCATGACCTTGGTGGCGAAGGCTGCGACGGTCTCGTGATAGACCTTTCGGGCGGGTGTGAGCATGAGATGCTCGACGCCGTGGTCTTTCAGTTCTTCGATCCGCTCAATGCATTCTTTCGGTGTGCCTGCGATGGAGAAGCGATGAACGAGGTAGGCACTAACCAGTTCGGGAGCGACTCTTTCTTCCATGGGTTGCATGACGTCGAAGCCGGCCATGAATTTTTCGATGCCATCGAGTTCCTCGAGGGGGACGGTCTCCAGGGTGAAGCGAAAATTGTGATGGGCCCGATTGGCAATACGATTGCGAACGATACGGCGCGCCTCGTCGCCGTTGTCGCGGACGCAGAGCATTCCGGCGGCGAGGATAGCGACGTCACTTTCGCTTCGACCGGCCTCAGCAGTTCCTTCACGGATTTTCTGGCGTGCCCAGTCTAACACGCGAAGATCGAAACCAGTGCCGAGAATAACACCGTCAGCGGATCGGCCGGCGAGGCGAAGACCTTTGGGACCTTCCGCGGAAACGTAGATTGGTACCGGCCGAAGGTTGAAGCCAATCCCGACCTTGCCTGTGGGAAAAGTGATGCGCTTGCCCTGAACCAAATCGCGGATCAGCTTGACTCCGGTTTCGAATTCTGCAAGCGGCGTCGCCTTGCACCCCTGCGAGTACACGGGGCCATCCCCGGTACCCAATCCCAAGATCGCGCGGCCCTTGGAAATCTCGTTGAGCGATGCGGCGGCCCCCGCCAGTACGGTGGGGTGACGGAAGACCATATTGGTTACGGCAATGCCCAGCCACACGCGTTTTGTCAGCATGGCGCAGGTGGCGAGGGTCTGAAATGAATCGATGGAGCTCAGGTGACTTTCGCCGATAAAGATGCCGTCGTAGCCCAGCTCTTCGACGCGCTGGGCGCGTTGATGTATGTCGTCGATGTTTTTGACACCGCCGTGAACGCTGTGAAGACTAAAGCGCATCGTTCGCTTCCCTAGGCGATCAGGATTATCTCTCTTTAGGGTCGACTGAAGGCAACCACGCCGCAGCCTGTGGCCCAAGGCACGACCGGTTCGTAGGCGAGCACGGTGGCTTTCCAGTCAGGCAAAGCGCCTGCCAACGTAATCCAGGTTCTGATTTCGTGTCCCCCGGAGCCGGCTTCGCGGCTTATTTCTTCATGGGTGTATTGGGCGAGCTGGCTGCGATCTCCAGTCGTTAGAATGTCCAAGAATCGTTTGTCGAAGGGAATGTTGATTTTTCCATGCTTGGCTTCTCCAGGCCAATGCGAGAGACCGCCGGTGGCCACGATGGCGACGCGTTTGGATTCTTTCTCCAATGCCGCTCTGAGGACGCGACCCAGCGCGTAACAACGCTTCGGTGATGGCATAGGCGGGGTGAGGGTATTGAGAATGAGCGGAACCACAGGAATTTCCATTCGCGGCGTTAAAAAGTGAATGGGTAACATGGTCGCGTGATCGAAGAGCAGCTCATCCGAGTAGGATAAATCGAAGCCGCTTTCGAGACAGTGATCCAGCAGTTGTGCGGATAATTGAGCGTCCCCGGGAATCCGGCGCTTGGCTATCCGCAGCCATTCTTCGACGGGTCCGTAGTAATGATCCGCTCGCCCAATACAAAAAGTCGGCATATGGTTTAAAAAAAAATTGGCCCAGTGTTCGACACTGATGGCGAGGAGGACATCGGGCCGTGTCGCGTCAAGCATGCCCTGGAGACGGTGATAGCTACCGATAATTTTGTCCGCTTGTTCCTTGGGTGCCGCCTCGGTCCATGCCGTTATTCCCGGCGCGTGACTCGCCGCGCAAGCAAAAACGATAGACATGCTTAATCCAATCCCGCCAAGGCCTTGGCGTAATCTTCGATCGACACTCTGTGAATCAAAGTGAACGGGCGCAGCAGCAAAGAGTGCACGCCGAGCATATAAAGGGTGCGTATATCTAGATCAAGCGCCGCGCTTGCTTCCCGCTCGGTGAGCTCATAACCGCTTATGAACGCCGCAGGATCATGGCGATAGCGCTCGCGCTGGGTTTCATCGCGGTTGACGTGATAAATCAGTTTTTGCAGTTCATACAGGCTCATGTCTAGCTCTCCAGCCGTAGATGTAGCCAAGGGATGACGGTTTCAAAAACGAACGGAATATTCCCCATGTGGCCGCCGGGAAAAAGTCGAATCGTCTTGGGATCGCCATGCTCCAGGAGCAGATAAAGATCCTCCAGCGGGACCTGCCTGTCTTCCTTCCCGTTGACGATAAGCAGCGGTGCGCAGGATCTGTCCAGCAAGTTTTGAGTTTTCAACGAAAGTGCCGGCATCACCTGATTCAGTTCTTCTAGGGTTTTCTTGCCGAATAGATTGGCCCGCGCCTCGATGAGATCGAACAGGTAGGAATCGGCGTTGCGCGATTTCTCTTGCCACTGGGGCTGGAAAAAAAAGTGAATGCCACCGCCCCAGTTGACTACGGCGCGCAGGCGTTGGGCTTCGAGGTGGGCGAGCTTGGTTGCCCAATAGCCGCCGAAACTCGCACCTACTACGGCGACCCGATTCGGATCAACTTCGGGTCGTTTGACCAGATAGTCGAGCGCGGCGACGTGAACCTGATGGGCATCCGGTGACGCGAGCATGGGGCACTCACCAGTGCCGGGACTGTCGAGCACCAGACAACCCCAGCCCTCTCTGACAAACCTTTCGGCGAAAGTGTGGCGCTCTTCCTTCCAATTGTCGATGCCGCCCCAGTGCATGATGAGCGGAGCAGGGACCTGCTTCGGCAAACGGAGATGGCCGACGATTTGTTTACCCCCGAATGGTATGACCACACGCTCCAGCGGAATCTCAAAATACTTGGATGCGGCAAGATGCATCTCCCGAGCTTTGCGATACGCATGTATCTTGCCGGGCGTACTCGGAAAGGGGTGACGAGCGATTCCGTAATAACCATAGGACTTCAGATAAGCCTCTTTGGCTTCGTGGGTTTCACTTGAAACCTCTGCTGTTCGCGCTCTTTCCTCCCAACGTGCTCCCAGCTCATTCCAGGCGGCGGCCCAAGCTTCGCCCTCCACGCTGTTCAATTTTGCGATTGCTTCTTCCGCTTCCTGTTTGTCGGCGTGATTGAAAGGTGCTCGGTGGCCCACCCGGCTGCGGATGTCGTTCTTGATATCGTCAAGGGTTCGTGGTCTATCCATGATGCTTCCTAATATGATCAAAACTTGAATTTGTCCTATCAAAACTGACCATAGAAAGATATATCTAAGAAAATTGCTGCAATTGTTCGACCAGGTCAGCGACAGGCTTGAACCCGCGTTTGCGCCCGTCCGATTTTCAAGTCTCGTTTGTGTGGTTGGGCGCTTATCGTTGGTTCTCTCGATAAGAGATTGCGCCCAAGACCGTTCGGGGGTTGACCTTTAGGTGGCTCCATGTCATGCCAATCATATATCCCTTCTTTACAAAGTTTTCTTTTTCGGTATAGATTTTTCAATCTCGTCACGGAGCCAATCATGGCATCGATCATAGACGGCAAAGCCGTCGGCAAAGAAGTACAAAAGCAAATCAAAGAAGGGGTCGAAGGGCTTGAGCGACGTTGGGGAATGGTGCCGGGACTGGGCGTCGTGGTGGTTGGAGATGATCCGGCGTCCCACATCTACGTCAAGAACAAGGAAAAGGCATGCAAAGAGGTGGGGATAAAATCCTACGAGTACTTGCTCCCTGCGACGGTATCCGAGAGAGAGTTGTTGGCGTTGGTTCACCAGCTCAATAAAGACAAAAATGTCCATGGAATTTTAGTCCAACTTCCCTTACCTGCGCACATCCGGCCCGAGAAGATTCTCGAAACGGTCTCTCCTTACAAAGATGTGGATGGGTTTCATCCTATGAGCCAGGGCATGCTGCTCCTTGGCGGTGATGGTTTCAGACCCTGCACTCCGATGGGGATCATGAAGCTCTTGGAATCCGTCGGTTGCGATCCCAAAGGAAAGAACGCTGTGGTCGTGGGTCGCAGTAATATAGTGGGCAAGCCAGTGGGATTAATGCTGCTCGAACGACACGCGACGGTGACTCTCTGTCACTCCCGGACCGCCAGCCTGCGCGACGAAGTGGCTCGTGCCGATATTCTTGTCGTCGCCATCGGCAAGGCAGGGTTCGTTAGGGGCGACTGGATTAAGCCTGGCGCGGTGGTGGTGGATGTCGGTGTGAATCGGCTGCCGAGTGGGAAGTTGACCGGCGATGTGGAGTTTGAAACTGCCAAGGAGCGGGCGGCATGGATTACGCCGGTTCCGGGTGGGGTCGGCCCCATGACAATCTGTATGCTTCTTCACAACACGCTCAAGGCGGCCAAAGATTCCCTGCAACGCGAGAAATAATCGACCGGTGCCTGGTTTGAGAACGCCGTGGCGCACGGAATGAAGAGAACTCCACTTTATGCCATGCATCGGCGCGCGGGCGCGAGGATGGTGGAGTTTGCTGGCTGGGAGATGCCGGTTCAATACCGTGGTGTCATCGACGAACACGTGGCGGTTCGTCAGCGCGCAGGGCTCTTCGACGTCAGCCATATGGGGGAAATCGAGATCCGCGGTCCGGCGGCGCTGGACCTCTGTCAAAGAGTTACGGCCAACGATGTCTCGCGGCTCAAACTGCAACAGGCCCAGTACAATCTGTTGATGAACGAGAACGGCGGCATCGTCGATGACGTTATTTTCTACCGTCTTGAGTCAAATTATTTCTTGGTCTGCGTGAATGCCTCCAATTCCGACAAAGCTTTCACGTGGATTCAGAAACAAGCCCAAGGCGATGTCGAGTTGAACAACGTGAGCTCTCGCTATGCCCAATTGGCCCTTCAAGGTCCGTTGGCGGAAAAGATCTTGCAACCGCTGACGCCCGTGGACCTGGGCGAGATTCATGCATTTTTCTTCGCATCCGGCGAGGTGAGTTCGATTCGTTGCTTGATTGCGCGCACGGGCTATACGGGGGAAGACGGTTTCGAGCTCTACTGTGACCCGTCGGAAGCGGAGCGTTTGTGGACGGTGTTGCTTGAAAGCGGAGAGCCCGCGGGACTTGAGCCGGCGGGTCTCGGTGCCCGTGACACGCTCCGATTGGAAAAGGGCTATCCATTGTACGGCCACGAGCTGGATGATACGACGACGCCGCTGGAAGCCGGGTTGGAGTGGGTCGCGAAACTGGCTAAAGGGCCATTCATCGGGCGGGAAGCCCTGTTGAAACAGAAAGAGCAGGGGGTCCTGCGAAGGCTCGTCGGGTTGGAGCTTTTGGATCCGGGAATCGCGCGAAGCGGTTATGCCCTATTCAAGAACGGAAAATCCGTCGGTCGGGTGACGAGCGGCACGAAGTCTCCCACCCTCGGGAAATCGATTGCGCTCGCCTACGTGGCCAGCGAAGAGACTGGACTGAATAACTCGATCCAAGTAGAAATTCGTGGCCGAAAGATCGCAGCGCAGATAGTTCCTTTGCCGTTTTACCCGCGGTAACGAGAGAAGTAATAAGCCATAAAGTAAGGAGGTTAGCGATGGAGTTTCCCGAAGGCCTGAAATATTCCAAAGAACATGAATGGGTGCTCGTCGAAGGCAATACCGCTACGATTGGGATTACTGAGTTCGCCCAGGAAGAGCTGGGCGACGTTGTGTACGTGGAACTGCCCGAAGTTGGAGAAAAGGTCGTGAAAGACGATCCTTTCGGCGCGGTGGAGTCTGTGAAGGCGGTCTCTGACGTCTACGCGCCGGTGGGTGGAACGGTTCTCGAAGTTAATGATGTGTTGCCGGATAATCCGGAGACTATCAACGATGATCCTTACGGTGATGGGTGGATGATCCGGGTTGAAATGACGGATGAGGACGATCTTAAGGATTTGATGACCGCGGAGGAGTACGCTGAATATGTAGATCAACAAAAGGAAGACGAGGACGAAGAAGAGGAGGACGACGAAGCGGAAGAAGAAGAGGAGGAATAGCTTCCAGGAATGCGCTACACTCCCCACACTCCCCTCGACAAGGAGCAGATGCTCCGAGTCATTGGAATCGATTCCCTTGACGAACTATACCGTCACGTTCCGGAAACCCTCCGCAACCGCGCCAAGATCGGTCTTCCCGAAGGTTTGACCGAGTTGGCGGTTCGCCGGCGTCTGGCCGCGCTGGCCGCCAAAAACGCAACCCCTTCCGAGTGGAGTTTTTTTCTGGGTGGCGGGATCTATCACCATTTCATACCGAGCGCAGTAGATGCGGTTATCTCCCGTTCGGAGTTTGCCACTTCCTACACGCCTTACCAACCGGAAGTCAGCCAGGGCACGTTGCAAGCCTTGTTCGAGTACCAGACGTTGGTCTGTCAGCTCACTGGCATGGAAGTATCCAACGCAGGGGTCTATGACGGGGCTTCTGCGGCCGCAGAAGCGGTTCTTATGTCTCGGCGCATCCAGCCGCTGAATCGACGGCGAGTTTTGCTGTCCAGAGCCCTGCATCCGCACTATCGTGAGGTTATTTCGACCTATTTGAAGAATCTCAACGATATGCGACTGGAAGAAGTTGGCTTCGATAACAGTGGTGGAACCGATTTGGAACAGCTGACGGCAAAGCTTGACCATCAATCCATGTGTGTCGTCGTAGGCTATCCGAATTTTTTCGGTATCATCGAAGATCTCACCCCGATACAGGCTGCTTGCGCCAGCTCCGGTGCACAACTGATTACCGTGACAGCAGAACCGTTGGCGTTGGGCGTCCTCAAGCCCCCCGGGGAATGGGGTGCGGACATTGCTGTGGGCGAAGGACAGAGTTTGGGAGTTCCCATGACGCTGGGCGGCCCGGGATATGGTTTCTTCGCCTCTCAGAGGAGGTTCGTACGCAGCTTGCCGGGTCGTTTGGTCGGAGAAACCGTCGACGCCGAAGGTCAACGCGGTTTCGTGTTGACCCTCGCGACACGCGAACAGCATATTCGCCGCGAGAAGGCGACCTCCAATATTTGCACCAGTCAAACGCTGTGTACGCTGGCATCGACGGTTTTTATGTCTCTCCTAGGCAAGACCGGAATGCGCCGACTCGCAGAAGTGAACGTTTCGCGCGCTCACGAGGCCTGCGATCGGCTCGTCGACGAGGCCAAACTCGAGTTTTGCTTTTCACGCCCGTTTTTTAACGAGTTCGTTTTACGTGCCAAGAATTTGCCCGATCTTATGAAGCGCTGTGCCGCGGAGCGGATCGTGCCGGGGGTGCCCTTGGGTCAGTGGTATCCTGAGCTCCATGATTGTTTGTTAGTTTGCGTCACGGAAATGAACCAGAGAGAGGAGATCGATCGCCTTGTCGGAAGTATCGGTGGGTAGGCGCTTGCAACCGGCTGCTCCCCGGCTGCTGTTTGAGAGCGGATCGTCGGGACGGAGTGCTTTCTATTGGCCAGATGGGGATGACCAAGGCCAAGGAAACATCCCGGAGACGCTATTGCGGCACGATATCCCTGGGTTTCCCGAATTGGGGGAGTTGGAAGTGTTGCGCCACTTCACGCGCCTCTCGCAGCGAAATTTCGCTATCGAAAGCCAGTTCTATCCCTTGGGTTCTTGTACGATGAAATATAATCCCAAGGTCAATGAAGTAGCGGCGCGACTTCCTGGATTTGCGCAAATTCATCCGTTGGCTCCCGTCGAGGTGCTGCAAGGGGCCATGGAGTTGCTCTACGATCTGGAGCGAATGCTCTTGGAAATCTGCGGGATGGACTCCGTGAGCTTGCAGCCATCGGCGGGCGCCCAGGGCGAGCTAACCGGGTTGATGCTGATTCGCGCCTGTCTAGCTGAAAGAGGAAATCCTCGCAAGAAAATCATCGTCCCGGACACGGCGCACGGAACCAACCCTGCGAGCTCAACGTTGTGCGGCTATGATGTCGTGCAAATTTCCTCCACCGCCCAAGGCGTGATCGACCCGGCGACGATCGCAAAAGTGATGGATGAGCAGGTCGCCGCGTTGATGATTACGAATCCCAACACACTGGGGCTGTTCGAAAAGGACATTGAGGCGATTGCTGAGGTCGTCCATGGAAAGGGTGGCTTGGTGTATCTCGATGGCGCGAATCTCAACGCGCTTATGGGCGTTGCGAAGCCCGGTCACATGGGTGTCGACGTGCTTCATATGAACCTCCACAAGACATTCTCCACACCCCATGGCGGCGGCGGTCCAGGTGCCGGGCCGGTTGCGGTTAAGAAGATGCTGTCCGACTATCTGCCTGTGCCACGGATCGCTAAGAACGCCGGCACCTTTTACTTGCAGGAGCGTTGTCCTAAAACGATCGGCCGCGTGCGCTCGTTTTTTGGCAATTTTGGAATCTTGGTCCGAGCCTACACCTACATTATCTCGATAGGAGGGAATGGTCTCGAGGAGTCAAGCCGCATGGCGCTCCTCAACGCCAACTATATTCGCAAGCGGTTGGAAAAGAGTTATCAGCTTGCTTACAATGAGCCCTGCATGCACGAGTGCATTTTTACGGACCGGCTGCAGCATAAGCACGGTATTAGTACACTTGATATTGCAAAGCGGCTTTTGGATTACGATTTCCATCCACCAACGATCTATTTCCCCTTGGTCGTTTCAGGCGCGCTGATGATTGAACCTACGGAAACCGAGACCCCCGAAACTTTGGACGCGTTTGTTGAGGCCATGCTTGCCATCGCGCGGGAAGCCGAAGAGACTCCCGAAGTCGTCAAAGCCGCCCCTCACTCAACGCCGGTAAGGCGCCTTGATGAAGCCAGAGCGGCGCGAAGGCAGATTTTGAGATGGGAGCCGACGCATGGGAAAGCCGAATGATTTGTGGATTCTGTCGTTCCGGTGCGGATGACCGAATTGCCGTCGGTCTAACGCATGTAACGGTAGTTTAGGCGGTTGTCCAAGTACTCGAAGCTCGCGACTATATCGATGCGATTTCTGCCAATCCAGGGTGGTATAGCGCCAAATGGAGCAGCCGCCTTGACCGCCCGCAGGGCTTCCTCATCGAGCAAGTTGGACCCGGAAGAGCGGACAATTTTTGCGCTCTCAAGGTCCCCGTTGCCGAGGATGGAGAACTCCAATAAGAGTCTTCCCTGAAGGCCATACCTGAGTGCCAGTTCTGGATATTGCCACACGACTTCGATGGCCCGTTTGATGCTGTTAAAGTAGGTTACATATTGAGGATCTTTTGTATCCAACCGAACGGGTCCGTCGCTCCCGCGAGTTCTCGCGTCGGCCGACCAGCCTACTGGCGGGAGTAATTCTTTGAGCGTCGGTAGCGGCCGCTCGGCGAAAATTGCCCGGTCGGGGATTGGTTCTCGTACAGGAGGACGCGCTTCTTGACGAGCTGGCTCTTTTTCTTCAGGACTCTCTAGCGGGCTCGCGGTCTTGTCTCGCGCGGTCTTTTCGCGGACGGGTTTTTCCCGTAGGAGGGGCGTGTTTTTCTTTGCAACCTGGACAGGTGCTTTCGAAGGTCGGCGCGGTGTTGCTCTTGGAGCGGGCGATGGTTTTGTTTGGCTCTCCTCGGGCTGTGGCGGGAGCAGTGAAACGGCGATCGTTTCCGGACTGATGGTTCGGTTCACGGGCTGCTGCCACAGCAGCAGCAAAATAACGTGAATGGTCAGCGAAGCGACAAAGAAGCGCAGCAACGGAGTATTCAGATAAGCCACGGGAATAGTGTACTTCACGCCCCGTGGGCGGAGCAAATAAGAGGTTGCAAATCGAACACAGGCTCAATTAGGATTATACCAAAAGGGGGATGCATGTTTGGTCTGGGATTGGGGGAGTTGCTGGCAATTTTGCTGGTTATCATCGTGCTGTTCAATCGTCGATTGCCTGACCTCGGCCAGAGTTTTGGTAGCGCGATCCGAAACTTTCGGAAGGCAGTCAAGGCATCCGACGAGATCGATATCACGCCGCCAACAGATGAGCCCGGCGCCACGGGCAAGAAAGATTGACTGGCCTAAGCTTGACCTTCCACCGCCACGACAGCGCAGCTAAAGTCCTTGATTCCTTTCGTTGATTTGAGAAAGACAATCGTGAACGGAATCGAATCTCCCGGCGGCATTTCGAAAGTCTTCAACGGTTTGAGCCGTTGGAGGTCGGAAATATCCTGCGCCGTCATGCCCCGGATGATTCTCGGCGAAATGGCATTGCCGATCCAGATCGTTTGCTGCTCGATCTCCTTTCCCTCCAGATTGTAGAGTTGTCCGGCGATCCGAACCTCCCGGATGGCAACCGGGTTCTGGTTATAGGCTACACCCGTGACGACGAAGACTTCTCGGTTGCCTTGGATTGTTTGATGGCCAGCCTGTAGTGATTGGAGCGCCATGCCGTCTTTTAGATGATTGTCCTTGAGCACGGACATTCCGATTAAGGGGATCCCTTTTATAATGCGTTCCGAGGCCTCCCCATGGACCCGATGCAGGGCGGTCACGAATGCAAATGAGATGAGGAGGAGGCCGAAAAGCATCAGATAAGGTAGCGTAGAAGCAGGCTGGTCACGGTAGGGATCCAGGGACAGAATGTTATCTGTCGCTTCCCGGGCCATTGGCAGTGGTTGCGATGGCGATTCTTCAGATGGAATGCTACCCGCAGGTTCCATCACTTCCTTTTTTTCCTCGCCATCCCGGCGTCTCGGGGCAGTTAACGGTTTCCCCGGCTTTGATTCGCTGGAATTCATTGACCCGATCTCGGATTGAGTGCTGGTGGCCGGCAACGGTTCCCCAAAGTTTCTCTGGCTTTGAGTTTTTTTGTACTCGTTTGATGGAAAAGTAAAGCTCAATTCCTCATCGGCCTCCGTTTTGGAAAGAGCCTTCTCTGAGCGGTGGGATCTGTCCGCCGGTTGCTCCACCGCTGCGGCTGGTTCAGCCTCGAATGTATGTTTGCATCTGGAGCAACGGAATACCGGTGTAGTATCTTTAAGGACTTCGTCGGCTACTCTGTATGCGGTCTTGCAACTGGGACAGCGAACAATCATAAATGAGTCCTTCAGGAGAGGTTGGGTGCGAAAATGCAAGAAAATCAAGGTGATTGTAGGGGAATTTGCGAGAAATTCAAGGTTCTGACACTAACTCATTGCGTGCGCGTGATAAACGCTGAATAAATCGCGACCGGGTACGTCCAATAAGTAGGGTTATTGTGGAGTTAAGCGACTCGGAGCTGGTCCTGAAATGTCAGGCTGGAGAAATAGATGCGTTCCAGGAGCTGGTCTTGCGATACCAGCAAAAAATTTTCATCGTCATCGTCGGATTACTTCGTAATCGTGAGGACGCCATGGAAGTTGCCCAAGAGGCTTTTTTTCGAGCCTATAGAAAGATCAAGAGCTTTCAAGGGGGTTCTTCGTTCTATACCTGGCTTTACCGCATAGCCGTAAACCTAGCGATCGATTCCCAGCGAAAGCAGAAAAGGACCCCACTGGACTTCCGAGATACCATGGATGGACTCTTTGAGGAGCAAAATGAAGTTGCCAAGGATCCGTTCTCAGATGTTCAAGATCGAGAGCTGAGGGAGAAGCTAGTTTCCGCAATTAACGATTTGACTCCAGAACATAAGGCCGTCATCATACTCAGAACCATAGAAGGTCTCTCCTATAGAGATATCGGTGAGATTTTGGGCTGCTCGGAAGGCACGGTAATGAGCCGGCTTCATTACGCAAGAAAAAAACTTCAGCAAAAGTTAAGCGGGTTTCTGTGAGAAACTGCGAAGACATAAGAGAGTCGCTGGGGGTATGGCTCGATGGTGAGTTGAGCTTAGCGGATGCCGAAGTGATTCGCCTGCACTTGGAGAACTGCGCAGCGTGCGACGAACAGCGACGCCAATGGGTAAAATTGGATGTTTCGCTCAAGAGTCTTACGGAGTCGAATGTCCGGCAGGTGGACTTCGAACCTTTTTGGCGCGGAGTACAAGAACGGATTGCAAAACAGCGGGCATGGCATACGGAACTCCTGGAATGGTTTCATTCTGCGTTTGCCGGGCCGGGACTGGCTTGGGCCGTGCCCGCGGTGATCCTTATTATCATCGGCGTGCTTTCGTTCGATTCGTTTTGGAAGCTCAGGGGCCAACGAAATAACTTTTCAGCGGTCGAATCTATTGATGCTCACGGGCGGAACGTTGCGCTACTGCGTGAAGATGAAACAAAAACCACTGTCATTTGGCTGTATCAGAATCAAGAAGGTGAAGATGAATCTTCCGGGGAGAATGTTGAAACGAGCCCTGCTTTTTAGTTCTCTGATCTGTTTCGTAGCGGCGTTCTCTCACGGCGCGGAAAGCGACTCGCAAACAGTACGCGTCAGGATTGGGACGATCCTAGCCAGTAATCAAAGCGACGAAATCGACCCCAGGTTGAATGCTATGAAAAATCAGTTGAAGGTAATGAAATATCGTTCTTATCGGTTACTCAAAGAGGAAACTAAGAATGTGTCTTGGCAAGGGAACGCCGCATTTGATATTCCCGGCGGGCGGTCTTTAGTTGTAACCCCTCAGGAGTTTCGGAACAAGCAGCTGGCCTTAAAAGTGCGCTTACAGCACGGAGATAAACCCGTCGTGGACACAATCGTGCGCCTGAACAATGGCGGGAATTTTTTGCTCGGCGGGCCCCAACATGAAGGTGGGGTCTTGGTCCTATCGATCTCAGCAGCCGCTCAATAGATCGGTCTGCTCGATCAAATTCGCTCGATAGGCTTCACCACTAGGTTTTTGAGGCTTAACCTCTGCTTGCCTAGCATTGAGTTCCTGCGCTTCTGATCCCAGTGCTGCTGTAACAGGGAAAGCCTCATTGTTAAAACCCCCATCGAATCGCTTTGCCAGGCTGCATTGGCTTTTGTGCTTATCCCCACTATATTGAGAATTTGAGATTTCCGACCGCCATCCGGTCACGCCAACCAACCCAAAGATTCGTGCTCAGATATTTGTCGCCGAAATCAGGAAATACCGTGACTAACGTGCCGGTGCGGAGTTTGCGCGCGACTTTCAAGGTGGCAAACATGGCTGCTCCGGATGACTGACCCACTAGAACTCCTTCTTCCTGACTCAAGCGATAAACCATTGCATAGGCGTCTTCAGTGGCAACAGGGATCTTTTCGTCCAACTCTTCTTCGTGGTATATCCCAGGCACGATGGAACTAGCCATGTGCTTGAGACCTTCCAGGCCATGAAGCGAGTCGTCAGGTTCCACGGCGAGAATCTTGATATTTGGATTTACCTCCTTGAAATATCGGCCCGTGCCCATAACCGTTCCGCCTGTGCCAATCCCCGCAATGAAGTGCGTAATCTGTTGCTGCGTTTGCCGATAGATTTCCGGACCTGTGGTTTCATAATGAGCCTGGGGATTCATCGGATTGAAATATTGATCTGGCTTGAAATAACGCTCAGGGTTTTCTTCGAGAATTTTTCTACATAGGCGAATGGCGCCATCCGAGCCTTCTAATGGGTCGCTAAAAACGATCTTTGCCCCGTAGGCAGTTATGATCTGTTTGCGTTCCCTGCTCACGTTTTCCGGAACGACTAACTCCACCGAATAACCGAGGACGCAACCGATCATGGCAAGGGCGATTCCGGTGTTTCCCGAGCTGGAATCCAAGATCGTTTTATCCGGTCGTAGCTTTCCTGAGCGAATTCCTTCCTGCACCATTCTCAGTGCGGCGCGATCCTTAACCGATCCGCCCGGATTAAAACCTTCCAATTTTGCATAGACCCGCACGCTTGCAGGGAGGCCTTCGGTGAGCTTGCGAATTTCGAGTAAGGGGGTATCGCCGATCAAATCCAGCACTGACTCGACTTTCCTGGGCTCCTTTGACGGGACCGGAACGAGGCGAAGAAGTGGAGTCGTTTGTGCCATCAGCGCCTCTGCCTCTGTGCGGGCGTTTGCAGTCCCCCGGCGATCGCCGGGACAATCGCGATGTTATCACCCTCTTTTAACGCTGTTTCCAGGTTTTGTAGAAAACGGATATCGTCACCGTTGACGTAAACGTTTACAAAGCGGCGGATCTTGCCGGTTTCATCGCAGATTCGTTCTTTAATACCAGGGAAATTCTTCTCCAGGTCTTCGACCATCGTCTTAACATTGATGCCTTGCGCGCTGACCTCGTCGGCACCTTGAGTGAACTTTCTAAGCGGAGTGGGTACGCGAACTCGTACTGGCATAGGGAGCCTCCTTCGAATCTATCGAGAAATCACTTGATGAATTGCGCATCCATGTCGTTCTAATAAGATAAACTCTCGTCTTGTTCCTTGCAAACCTCCACCCTCCAAGACGCGATCCGTCTAACTAGCCGCCGCGCGTGCTGTCGCTGTTGGACTAAGCTGCTGGCAAAGTTTATCGAAGTTTTCGAGAGTCGCACGGATGCTAAAAGGGCTTTTCGAGGGGTGTAAAGCCGGAATACAGACCAACCTGTGGTTCCCCATCGATGGCAAGCAGTTCTCCATAGCACCATAGGTTTTTGCCGCGGGAGGTGATTTTTTCCCGACTGATGTATGACTTGTTGCTATCGTAGTCACAGATTATTTCCGAGGGTCCAAGCAGGTTTCACATACGTGAGTGGCTGCTTCGGAGCGTCCTGCCCGCACTCTCTGCATTGAAGTCCTAGGACAAAACTCATTGGGGTACTCCTTTCACTGATTTCGATCCTAGGTGCTGGTGGCAGGCGATTTTGTCGCGGATTCGACACCGCAGGCCAGGCAATGGGCGTCTCTGCTGACATTCACGACGTAAAACTTCATCCATCTCGCGTCGAACGTGAGCAATCGATCCGTCAGCAACCCTTCTTCGAAGCCGGCGAGATACTTAATTGCTTCGATTGCCTGGATCGAACCCACGGTCCCTGCGACGGCGCCGAGTATACCGGCTTGCTGGCAACTCAAGATTTCTTCGAGCGGAGGTGGTTGCCCGAAGAAACATCGATAGCAGGCGCTTTTTCCAGGTACGACTGTCATGGTCTGCCCTTGCAGCCGAACGATTCCAGCATGCGAAAAGGCAATGCCCAGAGCCACAGCAATGTCGTTGACTAGAAATTTTGTCGCGAAGTTGTCGCTGCCGTCAACAATGAAATCGTAACCTGAAAGGATTGCGGCTGCGTTGTCCGGTTCGACCCGAGCGGCATAGGTTACGACTTCCACGTCGGGGTTCAGGAGGCTAATTTTTTCTTTGGCGGAGTCCACCTTGCGCCGGTCCCGGTCAGACGTCGTGTGCAAGATTTGTCTCTGCAAATTGGATAACTCCACGTGATCGGGATCGACCAAGCCGAGGGTGCCGACACCAGCGGCGGCTAGATAGAGCGCTGCCGGAGAGCCGAGTCCACCGGCTCCGACGACCAAAACGCGAGCTTGCCGAAGCCGGACCTGTGCTTTCCCACCCAGATCGGGAATCATGATCTGCCTGCTGTATCGCTCAATTTGGTCTGTGGTAAGGCGAATGCTCATTTTGCTATTCCGGCAAAAAAAGCCTCTTCCCCTAGGATAAGAAGAGGCTTTACCTCACCTTATCTTTTGCCCCGGTAAGAGGCGGGTTGGAATTAGCACCAGCGTTTCGTCTTCCGGAACCGGTTGCTGTGACTTCGCTGGGGCCGCTCTGGATAAGGTGTCCAGATGTTGCTAGACGCTTAAGCTATCGTAGCAGCCAAGGTGTGTCAAGCCCTTCAAATGCTTCTCTTTGGAACAAAAAAATGTTTAATTTCAAAGGGTTTAGGCTGGTGACGACTCGAAACTGCGGCGGGCAAAATTGACCCTGCTGAGCAATTCTGTTACACCGGAACTTGGAATGAAGGTACGTGAAGTCTATTCGAGTTATTTACTCATTGCCGGGGTTGTCTGCTTTTTGCTGGGCATCGGTAACTGGGCAATCGGTGCGGTGGAAACCTCGAAATACCAGAAGCTGCTGCATAGAACTGAACAAACCGGGCTGGAAGAATCCTACAGAAGCTTCCAGGAGCTTGATCACCAAAAAAACGAAGAGGTCCTTCGGCGAATTAACGAGGATCGCGAGAAATACAACACTGCCCGGGTGAAGCTAAATTTCTTTTCTGTGGTGTTGGTAGGTGGAAGGTCGTTGTTTCTTTGCGGGGTTCTATTGATGTTATGCTCCCTGATTCGACTTATACGTCGTGATACGCAGAAGAAAATGACTACTCTGAGTGACCTAGCTAGGGGCGACAATAGGGGGCGTTGACTAGTGCTCCGGAGCAGACACGCCTACTTGGAAGGTTTCGACTTCTGATACTTTCGGTAATCGTATCCTGTGGCCATAGCCAGTAGGATATCTTCCATACCCCCATTCTTTTCCCGCCTGAGGACCAAGAGCCTGTCGTAGAATTCCTTGAAGTCTTTATAGATCCGTTGACTATCGTCGGTCTTTCTCAGATAAAAGTCCTTAATTCGAGTGACGGTGAATCGCAGAGCGGAAAAACGAAGCTCGTTGGGAAACGAATCCCATTCCGGAAGAGAGAGAGGGCGAAGGCTTTCATAGCCGGAGATCAGCGCTTCGAAACGGTCAATGCGGTATCGTTGGTCAACGAAACAGAGCGCATTAACCGCTGTCGCCAAGTCGTATATTAGCTTGCCGCGACAGGCCGCTTCAAAATCCATGACCCCGGCCAGGCGACTGCCCTTGAACTTGACATTATCGGGGAAAAAGTCTCCATGAATAATTCCCTTGGGGAGATTGTTGTCGAGGTAGTTCTCCAGGTATGAGAACTCATCGTCCAGAACTCGAACAATGTTTCTTAGGTGGGTTGGAAGTTGTCGACGTACTTCACGGTAAATGGCGACGATTCTGCTGAAGCCAAATCGGTTATCGATACCTTTTTTGTAACTTCTTCCGATTAGATGCAGGTTGGCTAAGGTGTGACCTAAAATTCCCAGATGGGTGGCAGTGAGAGACTCAATTGGGAGATCAACGCCGTCCAGATAGCGGCTGACGGTCAGGCATTTACCCCGGAAGTCAATGTAGTATCTCCCCGTCTTGGTTTTGAGGGGTTGTAGGCAAGGGAACCCTTGCTTCCTCACGTGAAACAGCAGATCCAACTCTTGCTTTACTTCAAGTTCACTTTTGACTTCATCGATCTTGGCAAAAAACCTCCCCCGTTTAGTTTCTAGTAGATAGTGGGTATTCACTGAGCCATTCTTGACGCCGGAAGAGGACACCAAGTCCCCCAAGGTGAACTCTTCGGCGATCCTCGTCGCATCCTTCCTTGTAACTTCAGTGTAAATAGCCATCGGTTGTTTCCTGATCAACCCTTACAGGCATACGAAAACCCAAGTATTACGCACCCCTGCAAAGGCTAACTAAGCCATTTATAATGAAAAAAACACGCGAAGTCAATATAAAATCGGTTTCTCGCTTGTAAATCACGACGGTTTAAAAATTCACTATTGGATTCAGACCTTTAGCAAATGCCCAAAGAACAAGCACGGTTCTTCAAAAGGGATTTGCTAAAGGGTCTCTTAGATGAATACCCCCATAGACCCATAGAACTAACCCTAGGATAAGGCACTTGAGAGACTAAAGCCGTTATGGGAGCATGATAGCGCTAATGCCCGCTTAGAAGACACGAAGGGGTTCTATATTCATTTTTTGGCATGACTGAACCGGGATAGTCTTCCTGCCTGACGCTCCTGTGAACATCACATTGCCGGTCGCCCGGATTGCAAGGGCGATTGGAAGAACTGCTGACTCTTCACGAGGTCGGCGGAAAATTTTTCTTGACAAGAAGACTTAGCTTTATCTAATGTCCGTCCCTACGGTAGGTCCAGAAAGAGTTATTTTTTCATCAGTCTCAGGAGCGTGAGACCATGGGTTAAGCCCTCAGTCGCGACCGGAATATGGAACCGAGAGTTGAAAATCGGGCGGCAAGGGGCACCGCCGCGTGCTTGCAGTGGGACACCATTTAAAGCAACTTGGATAGGGAGGGCTAGGCATGGCAACAGGAAAAGTAAAATGGTTTAATAACTCAAAAGGATATGGTTTCATAGAAAAAGAAGGCGGTGGTGATGTTTTTGTCCATTACACGGCGATCCAAGGCGACGGATTCAAAACCTTAAACGAAGGTCAGGCTGTAGAGTTTGAAATCGCTCAGGGAGAAAAGGGCCCGCAGGCCATAAATGTGGTAAAGCTTTAACTATTGCGCGCGGAAACTGAACACCTTGGACCGCAGCGCCGCCAAAAAAACCCATCGAAACAAAATCCTATGCAAACGGGAAACGATCCCGGTAAATCACAAATCGTCCAAGGAAATCTCTTGGCAGATACCGTTGTCCTGACTCGCTTGGACAAGGCTGTTGGTTGGGCGCGCAAGTACTCATTGTTCCCTTACCCGTTCGCAACGGCCTGCTGTGCGATGGAATACATGTCGCTTTCAATGTCTCCCTATGACATCGATCGGTTTGGTGCGCTCTTGCCCCGGTTTAGTCCAAGGCAGGCCGATCTCTTAATGGTTATCGGAACCGTCAATCACAAACTCTCTCCGGTGCTCAAGCGCGTATACGAACAAATGTCTGAGCCTAAGTGGGTGATGGCATTCGGTGCCTGTGCCGCGAGCGGCGGTTTTTACGATAACTATGCCACCGTTCAGGGAATTGATCGAATCATTCCAGTCGACGTATACGTTCCTGGTTGTCCCCCACGGCCCGAGGCGGTACTGGATGGTTTGATGGAGCTGCAGGGGCGAATCGCGACGCAAAAGCAACCCCTAAGCTAAGATTGTTCGACGAGCGTCTGAGATTGCCGCTATGGGTGATAATCAGCCTAACTCAATACCGCAGGCGGACTATTACCATCAAGGTGTGATCGTAAAGCTATTTCCGTCAAACAATATGGGCGTGGTCCGGACGGAAAGCGGGCGAGAGGTTCGTTTTTCCTATGATTTGGTCATCCTCTCCGGTGAGGTAAAGACGCCGCTCGACCTTCGTGAAGGGGAGCGGGTTGGGTATGATCTCGGATGGACTTCAGGAGGCTTACGAATTACGAAAATAAAGACCTATCCGCGATCTTCTGAACGACGGTAAATCCACGCTAGAACGGCAGATAGGTTAGCGCCAGTATCTGCTTTCCCAAAATCTCTCCAACGAAGACACCTAAAACAGCAATGTAGAAAAGACCTGTTGCAGCCATCGTGTGTGGAATCAACAGCGTTCGCCAGATCATCCAGGAAAGAACCAAGGGTGCGGCTTGACCGACGATCACCCGTGTAACGAGGAGCGTGGAATGGTTCATCCACAAACGTTCTAGGCGGATAACGCTTTCCGATACGCCGAACAGATAGAGTACAACCGGTGACGTTAGCAGGAAAATCGTCTGCGCGATTAGCGTAATAAGGAAGAATTTGTAGATGCGGATGAATGGTTCCAAACTCTGGCCCGTGTCGATCAGGTACCAGTGTCCGATCAGCATGCCCACCGTGACTGTCCCAAGGAGCAGAGCAGACAAAAAGAAAGCCACAGGGTAGACCACGGTTTCGAAGGACCACAAGGGGGCCACGTAAAAGCTATGTGCGCTGAAAATGAGTCCCGTCAGGCCGCAGAGCAAACAGGAAGCAAAAGTCCGTGCTCTGAATCTTTGGTTTTCGCCCCGGAGAGAGATCATATATAGAGCAAAAAAGATCACAAACAAGCAGTGAAACAGGATCTCGACTAGAGTCACAAGACTAATTTCAGTGGAAATAATCTCCCAGTAAAAGCTGCTTTTTCCCCAGAGGCCCAATAGGGCGATCACAAACAGAACGCCGCCCGTGGACTTATAGAACGCTCTCTCCAGCTCATGAAAAGGAGTAGCCGAAACTCCAAAGAGACCGCCCAATGCGATCTGATAGAAAAAAAGTACGAAGCTGCTCGAAAAACTGCGCATAACGTTGCTATCCATGCGGTGCTATACCGGACTTCTCGGCCACGTGCATGCAAACTGCCCCGCTGAGAAACCTTTGCGCGCGCACTTGCTTGAAACCTGCCTGTTCGAGAAGTTCGGTGACTTTCTCCGGCGGGTAAAAATTTTCAACCGATTCGGCCAGGTATCGGTACGCGCGGTGGTCCTTGGCCAAAAACCCACCGATCCAGGGAACGAAGCGGTAGAAGTAGAGGGCGTAAAAAGGCGAAAACCAAGTATGAGAGGGGGGGAATATATCTAAAGAGACGAATTTGCCGCCGACTTTCAAGACGCGGAACGCGTGGCCAAAAAATAACGAGAGATCTGAGACGTTCCGTAATACGAATGCAGTCATGACACCATCAAATACGGTGTCCTTGAAAGGAGAAGCTAGCGCGCTGCCTTGGATGAAGGACACTTTTTCGCCGTTCGTTGCAAGGGTCTGCTTTAACCGCGCCAATTCTAGCATCCGCAACGAAAAATCCAGTCCGACTATTCGCGCGTCGCCGTGGATCTTTTTGGCTGCGGTGAACGTAAGGTCACCGGTGCCGGCCCCCAAATCCAAGATGGACCGACCGCCGCCTCTTAGAACTTCATTTATGGCTTTTTTTCTCCACGCGGAGTCCAACCGAAAACTGATAATGCGATTCAGAAAATCATAACGCCCCGCGATCCTGTCGAACATAGCTTGAATCGCATGGTCGCGGGGATTGTCGACGGATGGCATCACTCGGACCCATTGAGCCGGCACACTTGAAAACTGAAGATATGGGCTTGGTTAGGACCTAAAAGTCTCGATCAATAATCAACTGAACAAGGGTTTTGAGCCCATTGCGGTAGCGCGAAGGAGGAAACTTCCGGATCGATTTGAGGGCTTCCTCGGCATAGCTGCGGGATATGGATTTTGCCTGTTGGATGGTGGGCCCCGATTTGATCGCGTCAAGTGCGGCACTAACCAAGGATTCCCCTGGCTGTGCAGTCTGAAATGCCTCGCAAACGGCGCTTTGTTTCGCTTTGAGTGCCAGGATGATGGGCAACGAGGGATTGCCGTCGCGCAAATCCATGCCCGTCGGCTTTCCGAGAAGCTCGATATGGCCCACGACATCAAGAATGTCATCAACCATTTGAAAGGCGACGCCCATGTTAAGGCCGTAGCGGTGGGTATCTTCCACCGAAGCGGCATTGGCGCCGGCGAGATAGGCTCCTATTTTGGCCCCAGTTTGAAATAGGGAGGCGGTTTTGCGCTTTACGATTTCGATGTAGTCGTCCAGCGTGACGGCACGATTGCGATTGAAATAGCCTTGGAGGGTTTCCCCTTCGGTTAATTGTGCGCAGGCGTCCGCGGTCCATTCGACGACGGTCTCGTCGAACTTTCCCGCGAACTCAAATGCCTTAATAAAAAGAAAGTCCCCTGCTACCAAGGTGTTTTTCAGTCCGAATTTTCTGTAGGCAGATTCCTTGCCGCGGCGGGTTTCCGCCCCGTCAATGATGTCGTCGTGCAGTAGTGTCGCGGTGTGAATCAGTTCTATCGCAGTGGCGATATCAACGATGTCTTGGGTTCTTTTTCCGCCGAAGGCGAGGAAGGCCAAGAGAGTGACCATGGGCCGAACCCGTTTGCCTCCACCGCAAATCAAGTGAGCCGAGATATCGGTGAGTGTCTGCTCGCGCGAACGGATGGCCCGAATTAAGTTCTCTTCGACAAGTTGTAGCTCGTCACTCACGAAACTGAAAGGGTCGCTTGGGCCTGCAAGGGAGGGGATTTTACGTCTAGTTTCAGGAGCCACAGCAACGGTTGATTTCATAGGCTTACTTCTTGTTTCCCGAATCAGAGAGACTCCATGCAGCGAGACAAAAGATAGCACGCAAAATGTCATAGTTCTATAGTCAGGTCAAGGACAGAGTCGAAGCGCTACGGCGGTGGAAAAGATATGAGTCCGGATAAACTCGTGGAGATAATCGGTGGATGGAGGCAGGGGTAGACGGTTCGACTCTGATGGATCAGGTGCCGGATTCCCACGCCGCAACGAAAACCAGTTGGATCCCTCGATCTAATGAGCGTTTTTTGTCCTTGACAAAAATGAGTATCCCTTAATATATAAAACAGTCCAACTCAGAAGTGGTTGTGCCGTCACTATTTCAAATCAGGGGTAGAAGGAGGGGAGAGCTATGGAAGTTACTTTATTTTTCTTACGCTGGATTCATTTTTTGGCGGGTATCACTTGGATCGGAATCCTATATTACTTTAACTTTGTGCAGACGCCATTTTTTGCCGAGACGGAGGCGGCTGTGCGGACCGGCGCCATCCAAAAACTCGTTCCTCGAGCCCTTTGGTGGTTTCGCTGGGGTGCAATGTTTACTTTTCTCGCGGGTATATTGATGTATCTTATCGAGTTACATCGGACGGGCGGAGCCGTTTTTTTCACCCAGCAATATGGTGCTGCCATTACTCTTGGCGGCTTGATCGGCACGATGATGTTCTTGAACGTCTGGATGGTTATTTGGCCCAATCAACAGACCGTCATTGCCTCTGCCAATCAAGTGGCGGGAGGAGGCCAAGCGTTGCCGGCTGCCGCAGGGGCGGCGCGCCGGGCGGCACTCACATCAAGAACCAACGTAGTGTTCTCTATACCGATGCTATTTTTCATGGGTGCGGCAAGGCACTACCCTTCGTTAGTCAATCCATCATCCGGCGGCCACGGGATTTTTTGGCTCCTTTGCTTAATCATACTCGCTGCACTAGAGTACAATGCATTGGTGGGAACTCAGGGTGCGACCAAGAAACCTCTTGACTCGGTATCTGGAGCTCTCTGGGCCGGGTTCATTTTGACGGGAGTGTTTTACTTCCTGACGCTCGTTCTACTGGGATAATTTAATGTTGTTGTTAAGGTAGGCGGCAAGGTAAGGAACCTCGTTCTTTAAGAAAGGAAACGTAGGCATTACCGTCGTGTTTCGCTTGGGTTTATAGCCGGCGGGATATTCAGTACGGAGCACGCGAGATTCAAGCAATTCCTGGGGCGAACCCTTAATGGCGGGGCCGAGGGGGCCATCTTTTGACGGATCGTTGTTGTGACAGGCGACACAGTTGGCGATGTAGACGGCCCTGCCTCTTTCCCAATCAGGATTGTGACCTGAGACCTCAGATTCCTTGGAGCACGCTCCACTAACGAGCGCCAATAGAAGAACCGCATGTACTTTCCTCGGTAGTCTCATCAGTTTCATCTCGCAGAATTGCTAGGGCGCGCACCTTGTTATTTTGCTGCCTTTGCTCGGGTCCAACAAACAGGTTGATGAACGTTTTGTCAGGCCGTCAAATAAATAATGGATACGATCGTTCTTCTATTGTTCTGTCGCCAAATTGATAAACCAACTTGCAGCCAAATCCGTGCGTCGTAAAATCCTATGAAAAGGAAATGTCGACGTTAGAGAAAATCTGGCTAGTATGTTAAATATTGTTTGGTGCGAAAGAGGGGAGTCGAACCCCTACGGGTATTACCCCACAGGATCCTGAATCCTGCGCGTCTACCAATTCCGCCACTTTCGCTCCGAGGTGGAAGCCCTAACCCTATGTAACTTGGGGGTGAGAGGTTGTCAAGATAACCAGCCGAACCCCGTGAAGAATCGTCGTATGAGCAAGATTCTAGTTTTTGCACCTCAAAGAATGATACAGCAGGCGATTGTGTTGTCACTTTTTTCTGATCACGACGTTCAGTTGTGTGTCGGTTTAGGGGAAAACAGCTCACCCGCCGTAAACGATTTTGATTTAGCGATCGTCGATGCGACTGCCTTGCGGAACGTGAAAGCACCCGCAACCCAACTGCTGAAGAGGATTCAGGATGGGAAGATTCCGACGGTCTGGATCGAGGAGGCCGGAGGGGACCAGGAGCCGTGTGGCGACAACTTGGCGGTACTCAAGCGACCGATTCAGAAAGATGCGTTGCAATCCGCGGTTGCAGCGTGCCTGACTTCCTTGGATGCAAAACCGCACGCGAAGCGGCGCGCTGTGAAGAAGGAAAAAAGTAGATCACCGAGAACTACGGCAAAGCAAGCGAGCATCGATGTGGCGCCTCACGTGACGGGCTTTCAGGTTATTGAGCTGGTTGACGTCGTGGAAGAGGCCCCGGAGCGTAACCAGAATAATAAGCAACAGGGAAAGACGAAATAATGACATGGAACTAGCGAAGGCCTACTCGCACAAGGACGTTGAAGCTAAATGGTACGCCTATTGGGAGCGATCGGGGGCGTTTAAGCCGGCGGCAGGGAGTGGTCTGTATTTTTCCATGGTCATTCCGCCTCCCAATGTGACCGGATCTCTGCATATGGGTCATGCGCTGAACAATACGCTACAGGATATTCTCTGCCGCTACCAAAGGATGGACGGGAAACGCGTTCTTTGGGTGCCGGGCACGGATCACGCCGGCATCGCCACGCAGAACGTCGTCGAGCGGCGTTTGGCGGCGCAAGGTCTGAGCCGCACCCAGGTGGGGCGAGAAGAATTCGTCAAAAGGGTTTGGCAGTGGAAGCAGGAAGCGGGCAACGCCATCTTGCATCAGCTGAGAGCCCTCGGTATTTCCTGCGATTGGGAGCATGAACGCTTCACCATGGATCAAGGGCTTTCCCTAGCCGTGCGTGAAGCCTTTGTGCGCCTTTGGGAAGATCGCCTTCTCTATCGCGCCCAGAGACTCATCAATTGGTGTCCCCGCTGCAAGACAGCGCTTGCCGACATCGAGGTGATTCATGAAGAATCCGACGGCAACCTTTGGTTCATTCGATATCCATTTGCGGATGACCCGTCGCAATCATTGATCGTCGCCACGACACGGCCTGAAACCATGCTTGGCGATACCGCATTGGCGGTGCATCCTGACGATCAGCGCTATCGGGGCTTCGCCGGCAAGAAGATTCGGCTGCCCATAACTGGCCGCGTGGTGCCGCTGCTCAATGATTCCTATGTTGATCAGAACTTCGGGACCGGTGTTTTAAAAGTCACTCCGGGTCACGACTTCAATGATTTTGAGATCGGCGAGCGCTTTGGTCTGGATCGGATCAGCATCTTCAATGCCGATGCGAGGATCGATGGCTCGGCGTTTTCCTCCCGGGGCGAGACGGGAGACTGGATCGATCGGTACAATTTGAAAGATCGGTTCGAGGCAAGGAAGCTGTTGGCGGCCGAGCTGAAAGAAAAGGGTTTTTTGAAAAAGGTCGAACCCTACCGTCTTGCGATTGGCCGTTGTTACCGTTGCCAGACCGTGGTCGAGCCGTATCTTACGCCGCAATGGTTCGTCAATATCAAGCCATTGGCGGAGCCGGCGCTGCGGGCGGTGCGGGAAGGTGGGATTCGAATTATTCCCGAAGGGTGGACCAACTCCTATTTTGCATGGATGGAAAATATCAAAGATTGGTGCGTTTCGCGGCAGATTTGGTGGGGGCACCAGATACCGGCCTGGTATTGTGTCGCCTGTGATGCGGGGAATCTGATTCGCAACCATGAAGGTGAGTATATTTTTACCAAAGACGCCCATCCGATCGTGGCTCGGCAAACACCGAAGAGTTGTCCCCAATGCGGTGGTCACGAGTTGGTCCAGGATTCCGACGTATTGGATACCTGGTTTTCTTCGGCCCTCTGGCCGTTTTCAACTCTCGGCTGGCCGGATACGACGGACGATCTCAAGAGTTTCTACCCGACGTCCGCGCTGGTCACAGGCTTCGATATCTTGTTTTTCTGGGTAGCCAGAATGATCATGATGGGGCTAAAGTTCATGGAGGATGTGCCGTTTCGGGACGTTTACATTCACGCACTGGTTCGCGATGAGCAAGGGCAAAAAATGTCGAAATCGAAGGGCAACGTTATCGACCCACTCGACATCATGAGCCAATACGGGACAGATGCGTTCCGTTTTACGCTAGCCGCCATGGCCGCTATGGGTCGGGATATCAAGCTCGCCGAGGATCGCATCGCCGGCTATCAAAATTTTGTGAATAAGCTCTGGAATGCGGCGCGTTTCGTTCTTATCAACCGTGGCGAGCATGCAAGTAGTCAGGAGGATCATGAACGCATTCTTGCTAGAAGCGACCTGAATTTGGCGGACCGTTGGATTCGCTCCCGTCTTGCATCGACCATCGCTGAAGCCAGAAAAGCGATCGACGCTTACCGATTCAATGACTACGCCAACGTTCTATACCAATTCATCTGGCATGAGTTCTGTGATTGGTACATCGAGATGAGCAAGCTGTCCCTGAACCGCACGATGGGCGCGGATCCCAAGCAAAGTCAGCGGTTGCTGGTGGAGATCCTGGAACAGATTCTGTTGTTGCTGCATCCGATCATGCCGTTTATTACCGAGGAGATCTGGCAAGTGTTGGCAGGACCCGAGTCAAAAAAACCACGTGGCAGCTTAATGCTGGAGTCCTATCCTGGTATCCAACCAGGTTGGATCGAAGCGGAAACCGAGAAAGCGATGGAATTTCTGATGAACGCGGTTCGTGCTACTAGAAATCTGCGCACCGAAATGAACTGTCCGCCGGGTAAGGAAGTCAAAGTCGTTTTCCACGGTCCGGCGCAGGAGCTATCTTTTCTACGGGCGCAGGAGCCCTATCTTCGGTTGCTGGCGCGCATCGGATCCGTTGAGTATCTGACTTCCGGCGAGCGACCCAAAGGTGCTGCCATGGCGATTGTCGGCGGCACGGAAGTGCTTCTCCCGCTGGGGGATATGATCAACCTGAAGGAAGAGCAAACGCGATTGACCAAAGAGGTGGACAAGATGGAAGAGGAGCTTTCACGGGTTCAAAAAAAGCTTTCTAACCCTGATTTTTTGGGCAAAGCGAAAGCAGAAGTTATTGAGAAAGAGCGGGAGAAGTCAGCTCAATACATGGAGAAACTGCGCACCCTCAACCTGAGTCTGGAACGGCTCGGGGAAATCGAACAAGGAAGGAACTAAGAGTCATGGATATCCTCGTCAGTCCTCAGATCGAGCGATTGATTCGCGACGCCTTGGATGAGGACATCGGCGCCGGCGATTTAGCAACCATGGCGACCATTTCAGCCGAGTCTCAGGGTAAGGGGTTGTTTCGCGCCAAGAAAGATGGCGTGGTGGCGGGATTGGTGCTACTGGATCGGATCTTCTACTTTATCGATCCGAAGGTAGAGGTACGTCTTTTGACCAAGGATGGCAGCCAAGTGAAGAATGGTACAGTGGTTGCGGAAGCCGCAGGTCCGGTGCGCGCACTCTTGCTTGCCGAGCGGACGGCTTTGAACTTTCTCCAACGACTATCGGGGACGGCGACGTTGACCCGCAAATACGTCGACGCCGTGAAGGATTTTTCTTGCAAGGTTTTGGATACGAGGAAGACGACGCCCGGGCTTCGAACTTTAGAGAAATACGCTGTGCGCATGGGCGGGGGAACCAATCACCGCATCGGGCTTTACGATGCCGCACTTGTGAAAGACAATCATATCGAAGCAACGGGGTCTATCGCCGACGCGGTTAAGGCCGTGAGACGCCATGCGCCATTTATGGCAAAAGTCGAAGTGGAGGCCGGCAATTTAAAGCAGGTCCAAGAGGCGATGGATGCCGGGGCGGATGTGATCATGTTGGACAACATGACGATTTCACAGATGGCGGAGGCGGTTCGATTGGTCAATAAACGTGCTTGGATCGAGGCTTCCGGCGGCATCACTATGGATAGCATTCGCCAAGTCGCCGAGACGGGCGTGGATTTTATCTCGGCGGGGGCGCTGACCCACTCAGCGCCCGTAGTCGATTTCAATATGAAGATCACGATGAATGCCCGTTCATGATCCGGTCAAGACACAAAGCCCGGGGGCGATCGGCGAACCCCTGCGGCTTCAGGAAGTCCAGGACGGCTTGACGACGAGACGTCTTGGCAAGCTCCTCCACTATTTTTCACAGATCAATTCTACCAACTCTTACGCCCGGCTGCTTGCCGAACAAGGAGCGGATGAAGGTGAGGTTGTCGTTGCGGAAGCCCAAACTCATGGTCGCGGGCGCTTGAGTAGAAGCTGGGTATCGCCGCCCTTTTTGAACCTGTATTGCTCCGTGATACTCCGTCCCAAGCTACCGCCGGTGCATGCCCCGCAGCTCACCTTGATGGCTGCGGTAGCTCTGGCTGAGACGGTTGCTTCGTTTATCGCTACCGAACCCGCCATCAAATGGCCCAACGATATTCTGGTGGGGGGAAAGAAACTCGCCGGAATCTTGACCGAATCGTCGTGTCGGGCCGACCGGATCGAATTCGTCATCCTGGGTATCGGCGTCAATCTGAATTACCCGGTTGTGCTGATGCCAGATACTATTCGCGGAGCAGCGACTTCTATTATAAGTTTGACGCAAAACAGCGTGAGCCGCGAGTTGTTTGTGCGGAGATTGATTCAAGACCTCGACCGGTGCTATGGAGAACTCGAGGAAGCGGGTTTTGGTGTCATTGCGCCGCGCTGGGAGGCACGTTTTGGGTTGCGGGGAAAGAAAGTCCGAGTCGAGATGGCGGATGGGATTCTGATCGGAACCGCCCGGGGTATCGATCAGGACGGTGCTCTCATCGTGGAAGACGGGCGACAGGAGCGGCGGCGGATTGTCGCGGGTGACGTGGTGCCTATAGACGGTTGAATTGGAAGAACATGCTTCTTGCCATCGATATCGGCAATACCAACATCGTCCTGGGCCTATACCAGGGCAAAAAACTAATTACTCATTGGCGTCTTTTGACCGAAGCGGAGCGAACCGCTGACGAGTACGGCGTGATCATTTCGCATCTCGTTTCATCCAAAGGGTTCCGTTGCAATCAGATCCATTCCATCGTTGCCTCTTGCGTGGTCCCTCCGATGGTGAGTATGACGCAAGAGCTCGCCGCCAAGTTTTTCGAGCTCGAACCGCTGATGGTCGGTCCGGGGATCAAGACCGGGATGCCGATCTTGTACGACAGCCCTAAGGACGTGGGCGCGGATCGCATTGTGAATGGTATCGCCGCGTATGAAAAGTATTGCGATACATGCATCGTGGTGGATTTCGGTACCGCCACGACGGTGGATCTAATCTCCCGGAAGGGCGAGTATGTCGGAGGCGCGATTGCGCCGGGCCTGTTGATTTCCCTGGAGGCTCTGTTTCAGCGGGCGTCTAAACTTCCCAGAATCGAGATTGTTAAACCTAAAGAGGTCGTGGGACGCAATACAGTCAATTCCATGCAGGCCGGGATCTTCTTTGGTTACGTCGGCCTCGTGGACGGCATCGTGAAACGGATTCAGAAGGAAAATCGCGTTCAAGCCAAAGTTGTGGCAACCGGAGGCGTGGCGCCCTTGATTGCGTCAGAATGCTCCACCATCAGCGAGATCGACGAATTTCTTACCCTGGACGGACTTCGAATTATCTATGAGAGGAATGCCTTTGAAGAGGTGAAAGTAAAAGCGCAAAAATAGGAAGGTTCGAAAGGAGGAATCCCACGGCTATGGCTACAGTGGAGTTGGATAAACTGCGTAACATCGGCATTCTGGGTCAAGGCGGCTCTGGCAAGACTTCCTTAGCAGAGGCGATGCTGTTTGCGGCGGGGGTGACGCAGCGGCTGGGGAGGGTCCAGGACGGGACGTCGGTGTTCGATCATGAACCGGAAGAGATTAAACATCATGTTTCGATCGTGACCGCCTTTCACTCCTTAACGTGGAAGAAACACTCTTTTTATGTCGCGGACACACCTGGCTACGCGGCGTTCTTGGCGGATTCGATAAATTGCCTGCGCGGGTTTGGCGGCGCGGTGTTGGTGTTGAATCCATCCGTCGGCCTCAGAGTCGAATCGGAACGTTTGTGGGCCAAAGCCAATGAATATCGCATCGCCAGGTTGCTATTCATCAACAAGATGGACCATGAACAAGCCAATGTCGAAGAGCGTATCGACTCAATCTTGGAGGGGCTGGAAGCCAAAGGCCTTTATCTCCAGATCCCCATTGGCGTTGAGGCGGAGTTCAAAGGCGTGGTGGATCTGCTTTCCATGAAAGCCTATTGCTATGAGGGAGATACCGGAAAATTTGCAGAATCGGCAATGCCCGCCGACTTGAAAACCGCAGCTGATGAAATGCGCCAGAAGCTAGTGGAAGCCGTATCAGAAATCGACGACGAGCTCTTGGAAAAATATCTGGACGGCAAAGAACTCTCGACGGAAGAGCTGAAGGGAGCCATTCGTAACGGGACGAGGGAGGGAAAGCTCTATCCAATTTTGTACGGTTCGTCGACTCGTCAGATCGGCATTCCTCAATTCCTCGATGCCGTCATGGATTACCTGCCTGCGCCGATGGAGGAAGGTGAAATGGAAGGCAAGAATCCGATAACAGGTGAGTCCGAGAAGCGGCGGCAGGACCCCGGAGCCCCCTTTTCCGCCTATGTGTTTAAAACCATCGTTGATCCTTTTGCCGGGAAACTATCTGTGATGCGGGTCATTTCCGGCAAGCTTGCTGCGGATGGAGTGGCCTACGATCCCAACAAGCAGGTTAAAGAAAGAATCGGCCATCTGTTTCGTTTGGAAGGGAAAAAACAAGAGGCGGTTAGAGAAGCTTGCGCCGGGGAAATCGTGGCGACCGCTAAATTAAAAGACGTCACCACTGGGGATACGCTGTGCGACGAAAAAGCGCCGATCCAATATCCCGGGGTGGAGCATTTTTCTCCGGTGATTTCCTTTGCACTGGAGCCGAAGAGCAAAACCGACGAGGAAAAATTGCCCCAGGGGCTACAGAGGATAAGGGAAGAAGATCCGACGATTGATCTCCATCGCGACGAGGAAACTCGTGATTTTATCCTTTCGGGCATGGGACAGCAGCATATCGAGATTATCGTTGAAAAGCTCAAGCGCAAGTATGGCGCCGAGGTCGTGCTGAAAGCACCAAAGGTGCCTTACAAAGAAACCATCAGGGGCAGCGCCAGCGCCCAAGGGAAGCTAAAGAAGCAGTCTGGGGGCAGAGGACAGTATGGAGACACCTGGCTAAAGATCGAACCGCTCCCCCATGGTAAGGGATTCGAGTTCGTCGATGGGATCGTCGGCGGCGCCATCCCACGCAACTACATCCCAGCGGTGGAAAAAGGGATCCGGGAGACGATGGCCGGAGGGGTGATCGCCGGCTATCCCATGGTGGACGTTCGGGTTACCCTTTACGACGGCTCCTATCATGACGTGGATTCTTCGGATATGGCGTTCAAGATCGCCGGCTCCATGGGTTTCAAAAACGCAGTGGAAAAGGCAAAACCGGTGCTGCTCGAGCCGATTATGAACATGGCAGTCACCGTACCCGACGAATGTATGGGCGACGTCATTGGCGACCTCAATAGCCGGCGGGGCAAGGTGGTTGGGATGGATACCAAAGGACACAGCCAGGTGATTAAATCCAAGGTGCCGATGTCCGAAGTTTTGAAATATGCGCCCGACCTGCGCTCGATCACCAGTGGACGCGGGGAGTTCCACCTGGAATTTTCGCATTACGAGGAACTGCCGCCTCACTTGTCGGAGAAGGTGATCAAGGAAGTGAAAGCGCGGCTGGCGGCGGAGCAGCACGGTGAACACAAGGCTTGATCGGAGCGCAGGCTCGATGGCGCAGTCCTTCGATCAATTCAACGCGGCTTTACTCTACTGTAACAAGTGCCGCAAAGCCATGCCGGTGAGGGAGCGGCTGCTTCTCGTGCTGCCCGACGGCGAGTTATACGATTATACCTGTCAGGGATGTAACAGCTCGGTGGGTTCGAAGACCGAGCGGGCGGGACTCAAGCAATCCTTAGGCAAAACGAGAATTGGAGGCGCATAAAAATGATGGTTATCGATTCGGACGCGCATGTCTTGGAAACGGAGCGAACCTGGGACTACATGCTGGAGTCAGAACGTTCGTATAGACCCCGGATAGTGGCGACGCCCAACGATGACAGTTCCGGGGGAGAATCCTGGTTAGTCGACGGCAATTATATCGGCAAGGCTCGCAACGTGGGTGCGGATACGTCCAGAGCCGCTCGAGAAATGGATGATATCAGGGGCCGTCTTACCCACATGGATGAACTAGGTATCGACGTGCAGGTGCTCTATCCAACGATATTTTTGCGACCCTATACGAAGCGACCGGAGGTAGAATGCGCCGTTACGCGAAGCTACAACCGCTGGCTCATCGATATTTGGCAAAAGGCTCCGGAAAGACTGCGATGGGTAGCGGTTTTGCCGCTTCTTTCTATGGACAAAGCGTTGGCAGAGGCTCGTTTCGCTAAAGAAAACGGCGCCTGTGGAATTTTTATGCGTGGTCTGGAAGGGGATAAACGGCTGAGCGACGCACACTTTTTCCCGCTCTATGAGGAAGCGGGCCGACTGGATTTGCCGATTTGCGTCCACTCGGCCACGGGTAGTTTCGCGCTGCATGACTTCTTCCTGAGTGAATCCGGGTTCTCCAAGTTTAAGCTTGCGGTGGTCGGCTCCTTTCACGCGCTGATCTTCCATCAGATCCCCGAGCAGTTTCCGAAGACCAAGTTCGCGTTCATCGAGGTCAGCTCGCAGTGGGTGCCCTATGCGATTCATGACTTTGCCCGACGCTTGGAGCGGGGCGGAAAAAAGGTCGACAAGTCAGAGGTTCTGCGCAAAAACAGAATCTACGTCGCCTGTCAAACCGATGATGATCTTCCTTACGTGCTGAAATATTCCGGTGAGGATCAATTGGTTATCGGAACTGACTACGGACATAATGACACGTCTTCGGAGATCCTAGCATTGCGCAAACTCAAGGAAGATGGGCATGTGCCAACGCGCATTGTTAATAAGATCCTTGATGACAACGCCAGGGCACTGTACGGCCTTTAGTCACTAAGCAGTCGCATCAGGTTGTCCGTCACTCCTTGATCGGAGTCCTATGGTAATTGATTTTCAAGCCCATATTTATCCGCAGGCGTACCTCGATGAGATGAGGCGCATCGATGGCGCCGTGATCCTGGAAGCGCCGGATCCCCACAGCGGCATGACCTATTTTTACGATAAGAAACTCGGTTGCCGGATCAATACCGCGACCTTCCAGGGACAGGATATTGAGCGCCGACTCCAGCACATGGATCAGCTGGGAATAGATATTCACATTCTGACCATTCCAGCTCCCGGGGCCGACCGCTTTGAAGGCCAAGATGCCGTCGGCCTTGCAGAGATCGCCAACAACGCGGTGGCGGCGATTTGCCGGCAATACCCCAACCGTTTCATTGGATTTTTTACCCTGCCGACATGCTCGATTAGAGATTCCCTCAATGAGCTCGAACGCGGAGTCCACGAGTTGGGGCTGAGAGGCTTTGCGTGCTTTGCTAACCTCAACGGCAAAGCTCTGGATCGCGAGGAACTGTTTCCCATTTACGAGCGGCTCGTCCGATATAAGCTTCCCGTCTATATCCATCCGACTGCGCCGCTTGCGACCGCGGCCACCGGATTGGATATTATGCCGACGTTGATCTTCGGCTGGGCTTTTGACAGCACGGTGGCGATGACTCGCTTAATTTACGGCAGAGTGCTGGAAAGATTCCCAGAAATTAACTTTGTGGTCGCAGACGTGGGCGGAGTACTGGCCTTCTTCGCGCAACGGGCGATCAATATTTACAGCGGTCGTACCGAGGAGATCCGGCAACGGTACGGATTGACGGAAAACCCCCTGGACTCATTCAGGAGATTTTACGTCGACACCGCGGATCACCCGGCTTCGACGTTACGGTGCGTGAAGGATTTTTTTGGGGTGGACAGGATGGTGCTTGGCACAAACTATCCCTACGGCCCCCAGGAAGGTTGCCTGTTGGTGAGAAACAGCTTGAAAGCCATCGACGGCTTGGAAATCAATGAGCCAGAAAAAGCACAGATTTTGGGTGGTAACGCTGCCCGAATTCTCGGAATAGGAGCGGCATGAATTTCGAAAAGGCGGCCCGGCCTCTAACGATGGGCCGGAGTGGGATGATCTCTTCCGGCCATTCGCTCGCTTCCCTGGCCGGCGTTAAGGTCCTGCAAGAGGGGGGGAACGCGATCGACGCGGCGCTGGCGGCAGCGTTCGTAATGACGGTCGTCAAACCGGAGACCTGCGGGCCAGGCGGCGACCTGTTCGCGCTGGTTCATATGAAGAAGACCGGCAAGGTAGAGGCACTCAATGCCAGCGGACCCGCACCAGGCAAAGCCACCGTCGATTACTTCCATGAGAAGGGGCTTAGTGCGATTCCGGTTTCAGGACCCCTGAGCGTCGCTGTACCGGGAGCGGTGGATGGTTGGCTCGAATTGCACAAAAAGTATGCAACCAAGGATTTATCACGCCTCACTAGCGACGCGGTTCGTCTGGCGCGCGACGGCTTCCCTGTGCAACAGGATCTGGTGGAGTGTATCGAAGAGCTGGGTTCGCAGTTTCCTTGGATCGATCGCGTCTATCGCCGGCCGTTGAACGGCCTATGCGCGGGCAAGCTGCTTTATCAGAAAGGACTTGGCGACGTTCTCGAACGAATCGCTGCCCAGGGCCGGGATGGCTTCTATGGCGGCGATGTCGCAGACAAGATCTGCCGGTCGCTTGCGGCCGAGGGAGGCCTGCTCACCCAGGAGGATCTCCAGGCTCCCGTCGCGCAATGGCTGGACCCGCTGAGTTCAGGTTATCGGGATTACCTGGTTTATGAACAGCCGCCGGTATCCCAAGGCTTTATGGTCCTGGAAATGCTCAACATCGTCGAGGCTTGGCCGATGAACGACGGAAAGTTAAATCGGGCCGACGCTATTCACTACCAGGTCGGGGCGAAGAAACTAGCCTTCGAAGATCGTATCCGTCACCTCGAGGACCCAGCCTTCGGCGATCCCAAGATTGCTTTGCTGATTTCCAAAGCGTACGCAGTCAAACGCCGGGGACTAATCGATCACAACACCAACGCCCGCCAGAGTGCCGCGGTACCACTGGGCAGCGATACGACGTATCTATGCGCGGCCGACGGCGATGGTAACGCCATCTCACTAATTCAAAGCGTCTTCGCTCCATTCGGTTCCCGCGTCATTGCCGGTGAGACGGGGGTGATTCTGAACAACCGTCTGTGCAGTTTCGGGCTCGATCCGGGAAAGGCCAACGCGCTCAAACCAGGCAAACGGCCAGCGCATACGTTGAACACTTATATGGTATTTCAGGGCAAGGAGTTTTTTGCCGCTGGCGGAAGCCCGGGAGCGGACGACCAGCCGCAGACTAACCTGCAAGTCTTGCACAATATCCTTGATCTGGGAATGAATCCTCAACTGGCGGTCGAGGCGCCGCGCTGGAGCCATCAACCCGGTACGCCGCCACGCGATAAGCTGCCGGAGGAGCTGCGGATGGAAGCAGGGTTCGATCCCCAAGTTATCGGCGATCTCCGCAAGAAGGGTCACAAAATTTCTGTGGTGGATCGCTGGTCCTTCGGTAGTGCCAAGGTGATCATCCGGGATCGCGACAGCGGAACCTGGATGGCCGGCGCCGATCCAAGGAGGGAAGCCTACGCACTCGGGTTCTAGAGCGGGATGACTCCGCGCTTACCGAACTTGAGAAATCCGGGTTTGTGGATCGGCTGTAAAAGCAGCAGGCACTCGATTGCGACCAGTTGAACGGACGCCAGGAGTTGGATGGAATCATGGAAAGTATCGGGATGGTCGGCGTGGGAGCGATGGGGTTGGCGCTTCTGGAGCGCTTAAAGCTCGCCGGAGTCGAAGCAACCGTCTACGACACCCATCCGCCGTCACTTGAAGCGGCCCACGCTCTCGGTTGTCAGATTGCGCCAAGCGCGGCGGACTTGGCTAGAGAGTCAACCCTCATCGACATCGTCGTGCGCACGGATGAGGACGTGATCCAGTGCATGACTGGCGCGAAGAGTGTTTTGGCTGGCGCCGCTCCCGGCACTCTTGTGCTGATTCACAGCACCGTACTGCCGCAAACGGTGGAAAAGGTCGCGCAGTTCGCGCGAGCCAAGTCCGTCTCGGTGGTCGCTGCATGAATGACCAACGTGCCCAACACGGTGCGGGCTGGGGAGCTTTGCTTCGTTGTCGGCGGGGAAGCGGATTCGGTTGTTCGGGCAGAGCCGCATTTGCTCAAGATGGGTAAGGAAGTTTTCCATATGGGACCGGTAGGCACCGGCGCCGTGGCGAAGCTGATTAAGAACATGGTCAGCGGCGCTGAGACGCTGATCGTCCATGAAGCGCTACAGATCGGTTTGGCCGGCGGGATACCCTTTTCAAAGGCTTTGGAAATGATGCGCCGGATCGGCCATGACAGCGTCTTGAACCGTTGGCAAAGGACTTTCGATCCTTCTGGAAAAAATCCGCTGCCAAAAAGCGGCCGCAACGTAATGAATAAGGATATTCCGCTTGCCGCCGAGCTTGCGCGTCTCTACGGCCTCGACGTTCCGCTCACTACAGAGCTTGCCAAAGCGGCAGCCCGAGTAGTGAGGGATAATGCTCAGAGCTGACAGCCAGTCTTTTTGAGACAGGCTCCTTCGCATGTTAGGTGGAGCTATGAAGTTCAGTCTTTTTACAGAAATTCAATGTCCGGCCGGTTCATCTCCGGAAACTCGGTTGGACGAATTCCTCGCACAAGCGGAGTTGGCCGACCGTTTGGGCTTTCGCGGTTTTTGGATCGCCGAGATCCATTGTCAGCCCAGATTTTCGCTACTTTCCGCTCCATACGTGGTTCTGGGGGCTGCCGCGCAAAGGACGCGCCAACTGCGCCTCGGCGTCGCCGTCAATACGCTACCTGTTCACCATCCGGTAGCGCTGGCGGAACAAGCTGCGCTGCTCGACGTGCTGAGCCATGGCCGTATGGATTTCGCCGCCGGCGGCGGCCACCCTCACAGTCGGGTCTATGAATGCTTCGGCGCGGATCACTCCCAGACCCACGAGTTCATGGCAGAAAGCCTGGCGATCATTCACCGGGCGTGGACGGAGGATCACCTTAGTTTCGACGGCAAGTTCTTTCAGATTCCCGAAGTGGTGGTGAATCCGAAACCGGTGCAAAAACCACTGCCGCCGTTCTACATGGCAACGAGCTCACCGGAGGGCGTGGAAGTCGGCGCCCGGCTGGGCCTGAATTTGCTCCTTCCGATCCACACGCGAGCTCCCGCGCAGGTGGCAGAGTTCGCCGCCGCTTACTGGTCAGGGTTACAAGCGCAAGGACATGATCGGAATGAAAAGGAATTGGGCTTGCTAGTTCCGCTGCATCTGGCTAAAACGCGAGCGGAGGCGCAAGGGCGCGCCGAGGAAGGGATTATGAGTTACTTCAAAACCATTGCCGATATGCGCGGCGACTATATCGGTTGGTTGACTCGGCGGGGCGTGGAGTTGCCCGGACGTCTCGGCAAGACCGCTGCAGGGCAACTGGTAACCTACGAAACCGTCTGCACGCAGCATGCCGTGATTGGCGATGCGAACCATGCCGTAACGACGCTGCAGGAACTTGCGGAACGGACGGGAGCCAAACATTTTCTTGTGTGGATGAACATCGGCGCAATCCCCCATCACCTGGTTATGGATTCCATGGACCAGTTTGCCAAGGAAGTAATGCCGAGATTCTCGTAGCCAGACAATAGTGGAGGAATCTAGCGATGGAAGAATTAACCGAACAAAAATGTGAGGCGTGCCGCGTCGGAGCGCCGTCGGTTACCCCTGATGAGATCGCGCAACTTCATCCCAGAGTGGCCGAATGGCAGATTGTTACTGAGGACGATATTCCCAAGTTGGATCGACTGTTCAAGTTCAAGAACTTTAAAGACGCCATTGCCTTCACCGATGCGGTCGGCGAAGAGGCCGAAAAAGAAGGCCACCATCCACGGCTCACTACGGAGTGGGGCAAGGTTGCCGTCACATGGTGGACACACAAGATTCGTAACCTGCATAAAAATGACTTCATCATGGCGGCTAAGACCGACGCGATCTATCGCAAGTATGCACAGTCGTAGCCCGGATTTTTCTTGAGTCAGGGAAAACCCTGGCACACGGGGCCACTACTGCGCGACCTGGTCGATGACGATATCGACGTTCTTCGAACCCACGGCTACCGGATTCTTCTTGTAGTCGCCGGATAAATCGCCGGCTTCGCGAGTTGTCGGATTGCCGTCTGTGTCTATGCGGGCGATGACGGTGACCTTGCCGCTGAAAGATACGCCCTGCATCATCACATTCTCGGCACCGAGAGAGTAGCTAAGCGGGAATACCGGACGGTCGATTTTCTTAACAGCGAGAGGCGCTCCCTTCGTGGAGCCCGCGGGACGGGCGATGATGAATAAGGTCGCTCCGCTATTCAACCTGCCTTTGAGCTGCGGATCGATGGTGATCCTGCCGCTGATCTGCTGGCCGGGGGATGGCGCCGAGACGCCGGCTTTTTGACTGGGCGGTGTGGCTGATTGAGGCAACTCGGCGAGGATCTTTTCCACCTCGTTGCGCTCGGTCCCTGCGGGTAAAAGGGGAACCAGTTTTGCCAGCGTTTCCCGGGCACTGGCGTAGTCCTGTTTCTCGCGCAGCAGAATCATGCCCTTGCCCCATAGCGCCATGGGAAAATTCGGCACCTGCGCGAGCGCCTTTTCGAATGCCATTATAGCGCCGTCCGCGTGACCTGCTTGGGCTAGAATATATCCCATATAGGCGTGAGCTTCAGGCTGATTGGGATCCACGGTGAGCACTTTCTTGAATGCCTCGATGGCCTTCGGCCAGTCCTGCTTGGCAAAGGCCGCCCTTCCTTGCGCGAGTAGTTGGGCGTTCTCACCCCCACCGGTACCGGTCAGGAAGTCGCCGGTGATGGTATCTTCTATCGATTCCCGCGGCCGTAGTGAATTTGTCAAAACCACGCCCAGAGTCAGGCCGAAAAGCAGCAGGAAGGCCGCCCCCGCAGCAAGCTGCCATCCGCGATAACGGCGGCTGGGCTTCTCGCGCCGATCCGCTGATTGGCGCGTGGGCTGGCTTGCAGAGGATTTAGCGCGGGACGGCTGACTGGATGAAGAGGCGTCGAGTTGTCGTAGAACCACCGCCGCTTTGTTTTCGATCTCTAGCTTGAGCATCCCATAGTCGGACTCAGCCAGCTTTCCGGCTTGAAAGTCGAACTCCAATTCCCTAATCTCGGCGTATAACCTAGCCCGCTCCTGAAGCAGTTGCGCGTGGGGACTGGAATCCTCCGGGTTTATCTTCACGGTGGTGTCTTTTGCGGCTTCGCTTCGGACCCGGATCAGCATCTCCGGGTTGCCGAGGGAGTCTGTGTCAGTTTTTTTCTTGGCCGACCAACGGCGTACCAACCAAAGAGCCAAGCCGACCCCGGTAATCAGAACTACGAAGGGTAAGACCCACAGGAACAGACTGAAGCCCTGGGCCGTCGGAGCCAGCAAAACCCATTCGCCGTACTTGGAGACAAAGAAGTTTTTGACCTCTTGCGCAGTTTTTCCCGCCTGGAGCTGCTCCTTAACGATGCCGCGCATCTGCTGGGCCATTTCCGACGGCGAGTCTGCAATGGACAAATTTTGGCAGACGACACAGCGCAGCTCCTGGGCGATGGCCCGTGTCTGCTCGTCGATATCCGGCGCATCCGCCGCCGGCAGCAGGTTCGCGACCAGAATACAAACAGCTATGAGAAGCAATCGAATGAACATCGGGGATCAACGAATGGGCTGGTAATCTTCTTTGCCTTCCTTCGCGCTGACGATACCACTGGCCGCTTCTTGCAGCTTGGCGGTGACTAGTGAGGCGCGGATACCGCCGACGTGCTTGTAGGTGATTCGCCCCTGGGGATCGATGAAAAAGCTTTCGGGAATGCCCCAGACGCCGTAGTCAACGGCGATTTTTCCCGATTCGTCCCGCCCGTTGGCATAGGTGATATTGAACTCTTGGAGGAAGGCGCGGGCGTCTTGCTCGCGGTCTTGAAGAGCCACGCCGAGAAAAACCATGTTCCTGTCCTTGATCTGCTGCCAGGCAGCTTCGAGATCCTTGGCCTCTGCGCGGCAGGGCGTGCACCAGGAGGCCCAGAAGTTCAGAAAAACGGCCTTGCCGCGCAAGTCCTCGAGGCGGACTTGACGGCCGTCGAAAAGGGTAACGGTAAACGGCGCGGCTTGTTTGGCCAATAGCGGTGAGTGAATGTAGCGCGCATCCCGCGTGAATCCGAAAGCGAGCAACCAGAGAACCGGCGCGATCACCAATACGCTAAGGATAAGACGCCGCCAAGCCATTTTACTTCTCCTCGGGAGAAGCTTTTCCCAAGGGGAGTATGGCCAATAGAGTTCCGAGGGCGATGACAAAACCGCCGATCCATATCCACACTACCAGGGGACGGACCAAGACTTTCAAGGTTGCTTGGTTCTGATTCAAGTCGCTGAAACCGGAAAGAATGAGGTAGATATCCTCACTGGGGCTGCTGCGGTGTACCGCCCGGCCTATGGGCGACTGTTGTGTCGGAAAGAACTTCAAGGCGGGAGACAGGATGCCCCACTCGGTTCCCTGATGGAAAACCCTAAAGGAACCCTCGACGCGAAAATGAGTCGGCTGCTGTGTGCCCTTGAGGCCTTCGAACTGGATCAGATAGCGGCCGATACTAAGGTGCTCCTTTAGCCCGAGGGTGGCTTCTCGCTCGGTGCTGTAGCCCATGGAGCCGGCGATCCCCAGCACAATCAACACGACACCGAGATGGACCACCAAGCCGCCGTAGCGTCGTTGATTGCGCCGGCAAAGGGTGACGAGGCCGCGAAGAATTCCCTCCCCGGCGACGCGCCGGCGGGCACGCAGGGCGAGTCCGGTATCGTACAAGATGCTAAAGACTACGAAGGCCAATAGGGTAAATCCGAGCAATGGTAAGAAGTCTCTTATTCGCCAAAAAAAAAGTGCTAGGGCGAGGCTCAGCGACGCCACCGAAGGCCAGAGAAAATTGCGCTTGAGATTATCCCAGGACGCCCTGCGCCAGGCGATCATCGGCCCGACGCCCATGAGGAAAACCAGCAGGAGGAACAGCGGCACTGTCACTGAGTTGAAATACGGTGCGCCGACGCTAACTTGAGTCCCTGCGACTGCCTCGGAAAGCAGGGGAAAAATAGTGCCGAGAAAAATCGTAAAGAGCGCCGACACCAGCACTATATTGTTGAGCAGAAAAGCCGACTCCCGGCTGACCATAGAATCAAGCTCGGGTTGTCCCTTGAGGAGGTCGGCGCGGAAAGCCAACAGCCCAAAGGAGGCCAGCAGGACAAAGGCAAGAAAAATCAGAAAGACGGAACCCACCGGTCCGGAAGAGAAAGCATGGATGGAAGAGATGATTCCGGAGCGCGTGAGAAAAGTTCCAAAGATAGTCAAACTGAAGGCGATGATAATCAACGAGAGATTCCACACTTTAAGCATCCGCCGGCGTTCCTGTACCTGAACGGAATGTAGGAAAGCCGTTGCCGGGAGCCAAGGCATAAAAGCAGCGTTCTCCACCGGATCCCACGCCCAGTAGCCGCCCCAGCCGAGCACATGATAGGACCACCAGGCGCCCACCAGGTTGCCCGCGGTCAGAAAGAACCATGCAATGATAGTCCACCGGCGAGTGGCGACGATCCAGGCCTCATCGAGCTTGCCGCGAATCAATGCGGCAATGGCGAAGGCGTAGGGAACCGTGAGACCGACGAAACCCGCGTATAACAACGGTGGATGGGTCATCATATTGGCGTCTTCAAGCAAGGGGTTGAGACCACGGCCATCCAGAGGCACCGGAGAGATGGTTTCGAAAGGATTGGAGACGAAGGCGATCACGCCGAGAAAGAAAGCCGAGACAATAGAAAAGACCATGAGCACCCAGGGCATCGTTTCTCGTTGCCGGTGGCGGTAGATCCAGGCAACCAATCCGGAGAAGATGATGAGGATCCATTCCCAAAGCAGCAGCGAGCCTTCGAGGGCACCCCACAAACCGGTGACTCGGTAGTAAATCGGGGTCCCACGCGTGGTGTTGAAGACTACGTAGCGAATCGAGAAATCTGTCGCGATCAGGCCGTAAATGAGCGCCCCGGCTGCCAAGGTAACCAAAACGAATTGGCTCAGGATGGCGGTCCGAGTGAATGAGAAGTAGCGTTCTAGGCCAGGACGGGAGCCCACAATCGGGCAAACGACCCCGCAGAGGGCAGCCAGAAATGCCATGATTATAGCAGTATGGCCGAGAGTTGCGGTCACTGGTTCGTGAGCTCTTTTCCTGGGACAAAGCTTTTGGGGTAACCGTCTTGGCCGTCGGCGTGGGGGCTGTATTCTTCGGCGTGCTTCGCCATGATCGTGGTGGCCTGAAATATCCCGTCGGCTCGAACGCGGCCTTCGACGACGGCGCCTTTCCCTTCGGTGAAAAGATCCGGCGGCACACCACGGAAAAAAACCGGGAATGAGGTGCTACCGTCAGTCAAGTCGAACCGATAGGTGAGATTCTTGAGGTCTATTTGCAGCGATCCCTTGACCACCATCCCGCCCATGCGCAAGAACTTGTCGGTGGAAGTGTTTTCTTTGGCCTTCAATTCGGACGGCGTGACGAAATAGACAATGGCCTCCTGCATGCCGCCGTATATAATATAAGAGAGAGCAGCTAGAATGATCAGACCCCCGACAATGAAACGCTTACGTCTTGGCATTCGCTTGTGGCTCCGAGGACGCACACAGCTCGGCCAGCTCCGTCTCTGCGCGAGCCAGCCGGCGTTTTAGCGTAAGCCAGTAAATCAAAATTGCACTCCAGACAATCCCATAGGCCAAAAAGACGAAGTACCACGCGCCCATTAAAAATCTCGGCTCAGTTTCAGTGCTTTGATCTCTTCGTTTACCTCGCCGAGGCGAAAGCGAAGCGAGAGCAGATAAAAATAAAGTAATAAGAAGGCCGCAAGATTAAGCAAAAGAGGCGTTAACAGCGGCCAGGCAATATTTTCCCACGGCGCCTTGTCCGGCCGAAGGATCGACGGAGGCTGATGCAACGTGCGCCACCAATAGACCGACATGTGGATCAGCGGGATGTCGAGAAAACCGATAATCCCCAATACTGCGGCGGAAGAGGCGCCTCGATTCTCTTCTTCAGTGAGTGAGCGCAGCATTAGATATCCGGCAAAAATCAGCAGCAGTATCGCCGTCAGCGTTAACCTGGCGTCCCACGTCCACCAGACCCCCCAGGTGGGCTTGCCCCAGATCGACCCTTCGATGATCGTCAAAGCGGTAAACAGGACTCCGATCTCCGCCGCAGAATAAGCTAAAATATCATCCCGTTTCTCTCTTTTCCATAAATAGAGGCAGCTGCCGACAAAAACCAGGAAAAATGACAGGTAAGCGATGAGAATACTCGGGATATGAAGATACATGATCCGCTGAACCTCGCCCTGGTAGGCATCCGGCGGCGCCTGAACTAGCCCCCAATAGAGCCCCAAAAGAATGCTGACCAGGGCCAGTGCGCCGAAATAGCCGTTTCTTTTGCCCGAGATCTGCGAGATTTTCGCCATCGCTAGAATTCGATCACCCAATCGAAAATCAACACACCCACCGTCAAAAATATCACATCAAACCCCACCAAAAGACGCAACCAAGGTAAGGCGTCGCCCAGTTCGCCGTTGCGAAGGATAGCTTCCATACAGCGAATCGTTGCCAGGATAACCGGAACCATGAGCGGAAACAGGATCAGGGGGAGCAAGAGCTCCCGGGCCCGGGCCTTCAGAGTGACCGCCGCGAACAGTGTTCCCAAGACGCAGAAACCGACAGTACCCAATAAAGTGACGAGAAATAGATCCGGAACAAGCTCCCAGTTCGGTAGGTTAAAGAGAATCCAAAACAGCGGAATAATAACGATTTCCACCAGAACCATCAGCACCAAGTTGAAGCAGGTTTTGGCGACGAAAAACGCGCCGCGGTCCATGGGTGAAAGCAGCAGCGCCTCGAGGCAGTGATTGGCCCGCTCTCCCTCGAAGAGTTGTGCAAGCCCCAACGTACCCGTAAAAAGAAATGCCAGCCAAAGCAGAGCCGGCGCCATCTCCGCGATGCGGTCAGGTGCGAGATCAAAGGAAAAATGAAACACAAAAAGGAGGAGCGTGCCGAAAAAGAACATAGTCAGCAGACTTTCGCGGCGTCTCAGCTCCAAAAGAAGATCTTTTTTGAAAAGCAGTACAGCCTGGCTCAGGAATTCCATGACTCTCCGTGGGGCATAAATTCTCCAAAAGCGCGAGTCAAGCTATGCCAAGGTTGCTGGCGGGTCTCATCAAACGTCAGTCGCCCTTGATGAAGGATGAGCGCGCGAGTGCATAAGCTAAGGGCCCGGGAGACATGGTGCGAGGCCATAATAAGGACGCTACCCTTGTTACGCTGGGCGCGGAGGAATCTCTCCAAAAGATCGACACCGTTTCCGTCCAAAACCCCATAGGGCTCATCCAGTAACAGCATTCCGGGGTCAAGCAGTTTCCATTTGGCGATGGAAAGGCGGCATTTCATGCCACTGGAAAGGGTCGCAACATATTCTTCCGACCGCTGCTTCAAGCCGACCTCTTCAAGGACCGCCCCAATTCGGCTGACGGCTCCGTATTGCTTGTAAAGGGAAGTGAAGAAAATGAGATTTTCACGAACAGTGAGATTTTCATAGAGATGCTCGCCGGGCGCGAGAAATCCTATAGCCGAACGGTGGCGGGTGTCGCTGTAGCGAAATTTATGGCCGTCGAAGCCGATGTCGCCGGCGGTTGGGGAAAGCAGCCCGGCGAGTAGCTTAAGGAGCGTGGTTTTACCCGCTCCGTTGGGGCCGAGGAGCGCGACAAATTCTCCGGGTGGCAAGTCAAGACTGACATCCCTGAGTGCCCAGAGTGCTCCATAGGCTTTGGCGAGATGGCTAACGGTTACGTGCAACGTGAGACTTCCCAAAAAATCAGCTGTTGAACTGGGGAGAAAGTGTTGAACGAATATAGTTGCCGGTTAGCGCGGATTCAAGTACCCCATTGCGGCGATGCACCGCCAGCGCAAAGGGTTGACAATCTTGACGTGACACCCCTATTTAGTAAATCAACCAGGGGAGGCCGCTACCAAGGAGGAAAACTATGAATCCGGTGGTTACCGTGACCGGTTTTTGGGATGCGTTTGTTACCAAGATAGCTGTCTTTCTGCCGAATCTTTTGTTCTCCATCGCTATCATCGTGGTTGGTTGGGCGCTGTGCAACATCATAAAAAGAGTCGTAGTGCGTATTCTCAGGGTTTGTCAGTTCGACACCCTTGCGGATCGGGCAGGCATCAAACAGGCGCTTGAACGGGGTGGTATCAAGCAATCGGCATCGGACATATTGGGCCTTTTGGTTTTTTGGTTTCTTTTCTTAATTGCCATCGTAACTACGCTGGAGACCCTCAATCTCAGCGGGGCTACGGATACGCTGCACACGATCTATTTATACATCCCAAAGATCGTCGCTGCGCTCGTGGTGTTGATTCTTGGGCTGTATTTTGCGAATTTTCTTGAGTCGGTTACCCGAACGTCCTGCGCCAATGCGGGACTGGAGCAAGCGGCGTCCATCGGCCGAGCGGCCTATATCGGAACCGTTATTTTTGTTGTCGCGGGTATCTTCGAAATATTAGACATTGCATCGGAAATTGTTATCTGGGCCTTTATCTTGGTGTTTGGGGCGGTCTGTCTGGCGCTTGCATTGGCTTTTGGCTTAGGGGGCCGTGACGTGGCGGCCCGTTCTCTCGAGAAGTGGTTTGAGCCAAAGAAGGACGAATATACAGATCTAACTCGTTAGTGACGCGCCGTAGCCGGTGGTTGAAGCAGCGACGTTTCCAGCACAAGTCTGGTGTTTTGTCGAACAGTGGGCCAGCGTATCATGCCGAGGGAGTTGCGAATTCTCAAAAAGCTGCGCACTCCATCGAAGCCGAATAATTTTAGTGTTTTTCGTGGAAGCCGCCTGTTCAGCCGAGCACGAGCGAAACAAATCAAAGAGTGTCGTTTCTCGTGGACATGAGTTAGCCTGGATTCATCGTATCGAAAGTTCAGATCATGGCAGCCAATAGGACCAGGTCGAGAAACAGGTCAGAATCCTAGGGGCGATACCGCTGGCAATCGGGTCTAAAGGGTTTTGACTCGTGGCGACCTGCCAACTTGGGGAACGGGAGAGCCCTGAATAGGCAGTAGCTGACAATATTGGCCTTTTCTGTCCATAAGTCCACATTTTTGGCCAGAATCTTCTTAGACCTTTGAACCCTTTCGCCCAAAAAACAGCAGGTTATCTCATGGCATTTCCATTGCTCCAAGTCGAATTGGGAAATTGCGAGGTGTCCTTATGAGCCAGCCTGAACTAGAGTTTGAGTTTGATCCGCGGGAATTTCTTCGCGAGGATGTTAGTCCAACACCACCCTCTAGAAAGCGGGCTATTTTCAAGCGCCTAACCCTTGTGGGTCTCGTAGGGGTAGCGTTCATAAGCGTCCTTTCTCTGTATGGGGACGCCGGGAATTATATCGTCACGCTATATGGTACAAAGGAAGACGCCGCCCACGTCGTGGACGACACAAGGAAGGCGATTGCCGACACGAAAACGCTTTTGGCAAAGTTAGAAGAGAGAGCGAGCCTTCTAACCGAAAGAGTCGCTTCCATAGAGGCGAACCTATGGCGATCTAAAGCCACCGCACTTGGGTTTAAGAATCCAGCCATAAGGGCGATAAGCTTGGCGTCACAACAGCCGCAACAAGTGGTTCTTAATTATCAGGTCAAGAAAGAGAATCGTATCGAGTTGAAAATTTTGCAAATAACCAGCGATGCAATCGTCTTTGAAATAACCGGAACGGCGGCGAGTAACGAAATTAAGTCGGTGAAGGTAGCGCAACCCCTCAAGGTAGGGTTTTCCGTTGAACTAACGCAAGGTATTACAATGGACGGTATGCCGCACATCTTTATGACGGTGTTAGAGATGCCGACCAAGGATACTGCAATCATTGCCGTTGGCGCGAAAGAGTTGGCGCAGTCATAGCTTCACGGTTTCTCTCCGGTGGATCCGAGATGGCGCGCAAATAGGGGGGCAGCGGGACTGGCGTAGTTGGAGAATCGGATGAGCAAGAGAATCCTCGTGGTTGAAGATCGTGATGATGCCCGCACCATTCTCGTCGCTATACTCCGACGATTTTGCGGCTACGAGACCATCGAGGCGGCGAACGGGACCGAGGCAATCGAAAAAGCGGTTTCCGAACAGCCCGATCTAATTCTCATGGATTTGGATCTCCCGGATATTTCAGGCCTCGATGCGGCCCGAGCAGTAAAAAAGAATGCCGATACCGCGCATATTCCGATCATTGCGCAAACGGCATGGAGCTCGAGGCAATGGAAAGGAAAAGTGCTGCAGGTAGGCATGGTGGATTACCTTGAAAAGCCGGTTTCAATGGAGCTCATGAAAGCCACCATAGAAAAGTTTATCCTTCCTTAGTGATTCCGCGATCAATTTGTTCTGCCCCAAGTTCCCGCGCCGGAACGCAATAGTGAATCAAGGCGTTCATGCTTAGAACGCTTCTCCCGATCCCGGCCCGCAATCGAGTCCTAGCATAGGCGCGGCTGGAGAGATCAACTGCTCGTTGGAACCAAAAAGATTTGGTGGCTGTTTTTTTGGGTAGATTGCTTTCCCGTTCTAGGGCAGGTGACGCTATTGTTGGTTAGGTTTGCCAGGCTCCTGGGCACGCTTTTTTCGCCGTAGAAGTCGCCGACACTTTGCTTATCGACCGGGCCGTCTCCCAACGTAACCGAAATACCGGTTTCATGGAGTCCACCGCATTTGTTGCAAGAAACGAAGATGCTGTACTGCGAACTATGGACAGCGGACGGTAGGGTTTTGCCGATCGTAAGTTTTAGTTGCATAGCCGGTCTCCGTTCTTGGGTTTGCATTGTCCCTTGCTTTGAAAATTCCGTCAAGGGATGAAGTGAGACAGGTCGGGGTTGAGGTGGGGCCTAGCGAGGCTCTGAATAGCAAGCCTGCATGCTCATGGCGTGTCATTGATCTCCACGCTGCCGATGGCTGCAATAGGATGATCACGAAGGGTCTTCAATAACTCATGGATCCGTCGCGAGAACACGAAATCATCAAATAGGAGCAAACCCATATACGCGCTGTTATTATATTCCATTACGAGGGATAGCCCGTCCGAGGTAAGCAGCGAATACCTGCTGACTTGTTTGAGTACGCCGACTTCGCCAATGGGTCGTTCATTCCGCTTTCCGCCGAGCCAAACCCAACGGGGAGGCCAGTTCGTACGGCCTCGATAGGACATCAGTGGGTGGTTGCGCAAGTCCATAAAATCGCCAGAGAATTCGCCAACCATTGAACCAAAGCAAAAGAACCACCACTCGACAGACTCCAATAAAAACATGGTGTTGGAGATGAGTGTTTCGGCGTAGTTTGTAAATTGATTGTACAACTCACTGCCACCGCGATACCGCGGTGGTCCAATATATGGTTGTGAAAGCTGCTGAATTGTTAAGAACCTGACTCTGTAAGCGAATTATACAGCGGCGCTGACATCGATCAGACAAATGGATTCGGTTCGCACGTCGGCCTTCGGTCACGCTTGGTTGATTGCGCTATTGTCGATAGCCAATCCCGGCGGGGGGACGGAGTGAATGGCGCAGCGTTCGGTAGACGAGCAGTGGGTTGCGATTTTTGTGTTATATGGATCGGAAAGTAACTTGACTCGCACTATGCAATCAGCTAGATTCCAACGAGTTTTAAATATATTCTTTTATGCAAAATAGCCTAAGGGTTGGTGAGGCCTTACCCTTAGGCTATTTTTACAGGTGAGGAGATCATGGCTGAATATAAGATAGTAAAGGTCCCCAAGGACGGGGCAAAAATCACGATGGGTGGAAACAAGGAACTGAAAGTTCCGGACAATCCAATCATACCGTTCATTGAAGGCGACGGCACGGGTCGGGATATCTGGCGCGCTTCGGCCCGCGTGTTTGAGGCGGCGGTAGATAAGGCCTACAAGGGCAAACGCAAAATCCACTGGATGGAAGTGTATGCGGGGGAGAAATCGTTCAAGTTGTTTAATAATTGGTTGCCCGATGAAACCGTGGAAGCTTTCACCGAATTTCTGGTCGGTATCAAGGGGCCGCTGACGACTCCGATCGGCGGGGGCTTTCGTTCGTTGAATGTGGCGCTACGGAAACTACTGGATTTGTACGTTTGCCTGCGCCCTGTGCGTTATTACAATGGTGTGCCATCTCCGGTTAAGCATCCGGAATACGTCGATATGGTGGTTTTCCGCGAGAACACCGAAGATATTTACACCGGCATCGAGTTTATCAACGACACGGAAGAGAATAGAATGTTCAAGTCGTTGCTCAAGGAAAATTTTCCTAAGGAATATGTCAAGATCCGCTTTCCCGACACGGCGGGTATCGCGCTCAAGCCGGTTTCCGTAGAGGGGACTGAGCGGTTGGTACGCGCGGCCGTCAAATGGTCGCTGGCGAACAAGCGCAAAAACGTGAACTTCGTGCACAAGGGCAACATCATGAAGTATACCGAAGGCGCGTTTATGGAATGGGGCTATGCGCTCGCCAAACGCGAATTTCGCAATGACGTTGTCACCGAGCGCGAAACCTGGATTCTCGGCAACAAGGAGCAGAAACCGAACCTAAGCGTGGGAGATAATGCCAAAATGATCGACCCTGGCTTCGATATGATGTCGCCGGACCAGCAAAATGATATCAAGAAGGAAGTGGAAGAGGCGCTGAAGCTGTGGCCGACCCACGGCGACGGCAAGTGGAAATCAAAACTGCTGCTGAAGGATTCCATCGCTGACGTGACATTGCAGTTCGTGCTGATCCGTCCCAAGGATTACGACGTGATTGCCACGATGAACCTGAACGGTGATTATCTGTCCGACGCGCTGGCTGCTCAGGTGGGCGGTATTGGCATCGCGCCAGGGGCTAACATCAATTACGATACCGGACACGCCGTCTTCGAGGCAACCCACGGCACCGCGCCGAAATATGCGGATCTCGACAAGGTGAATCCGGGTTCAGTTATCCTCTCCGGTGAAATGATGTTGCGTTACATGGGTTGGACGGAAGCCGCTGATCTCATCGTCAAAGGACTTGAGGGAGCGATTGCCAAGAAGACGGTGACTTATGATTTCGAGCGCTTGATGGAGGGTGCGAAGCTGGTTAGCTGTTCCGGCTTCGGCGATGCTATTATCGCCAATATGTAAGCGACCGTTTTGAGTCTCAGGTTGCGAGTTCGAGCAACCACAATCCAGTCGGAATTTCAGAAAGAGATCTGAGGAGGTTATGGGCAGAAACAAGATTGCTCTAATTGGAGCCGGTAATATCGGTGGGTCGATGGCCCACCTCTGTTTGCTCAAGGGGTTGGGTGATGTTGTCTTGTTCGATGTGATCGACGGTTTGCCCCAGGGAAAAGCGCTTGATCTTTCCCATGCCGGGCCCGTCGAAGGCTTCGATGGCAATGTGATCGGCACGAACAAATACGAGGACATTGCCGGCGCCGACGTTTGTATCGTGACGGCGGGAATCGCACGAAAGCCAGGTATGAGCCGGGACGACCTGGTTGGAACCAATGCCAAGATCATTAGCTCGGTCGCGGAAAACATTAAAAAACATGCGCCGGATTCGTTGGTCATCGTGGTCACCAACCCCCTTGACGCGATGGTGACCTTGACCAAGCGCGTCACGGGCTTCCCAAAAAATCGTGTTGTGGGTCAATCCGGTATTTTGGATTCATCCCGCTATCGATCCTTCATCGCCAAAGAGCTCAATGTTTCGGTAAATTGCGTGGCGGCTATGGTCCTCGGGGGGCATGGCGACGACATGGTGCCCGTTCGCAGTACCTGTTTGGTGGGTGGCGTACCTGTGGAGAAGCTCATTACGCCCGCACGACTGGACGAGATCGAAGCCCGGGTGCGCAACGCGGGCGGCGAAGTAGTCGCGCTATTAAAGACCGGATCCGCCTACTTTTCACCGGCCTCGGCAGCGATTCGCATGACTGAAGCGCATCTCTTTGATAAGAAGGAGATTCTACCCTGCGCCGCTTTGCTGGAAGGAGAGTACGGCGTCAACGGTTATTATTTCTGCGTCCCGGTCGTCGTCGGTGCCGGCGGCGTGGAGAAAATCATCGAGATCAACCTAAGCCCGGCTGACAAGAAGGCGTTTGGTGAATCGCTCAATCACGTCAAGGACATCGTGCAAGCGATGGATCGCATTCTCGGCATCGCCTAGCGGTTTTTCTGGTAGTTGATATTGAGACCCTGAGGCTAATGGTCTTAGGGTCTTACTTTATTGGGGACCGGTCGTTATGAATATCCATGAATATCAAGCTAAGCAGATTCTCACGCGATACGGCGTGCCGGTGCCCGTCGGGAAGGTCGCGACAACTCCTGAGGAAGCAAGAATCATTGCGGCTGAGCTTGGCGGAGTTTGTGTGGTGAAGGCACAGATTCACGCGGGTGGCCGTGGCAAGGGCGGGGGTGTGAAGCTGACCAAGACTCCCGAAGAGGCGGAGCAGAAAGCGGCCGAGATCCTCGGCAAAAACCTTGTCACCCATCAGACCGGTCCCGAGGGACGTCAGGTGAGACGAGTTCTCGTCGAGCAAGGGGTTAATATTGAGCGTGAGATCTATTTGGGGATGGTCTTGGACCGGACGCAATCTCGTGTGACCGTGATTTGTTCATCTGAGGGCGGGGTGGAAATAGAGGAAGTCGCCGCGAAACATCCGGAAAGAATCCTGAAAGAAGTCATCGACCCGGTGGTCGGTCTGCAGTCCTTTCAATGTCGCCGTCTGGCGTTTGCTCTTGGAGTTCCCCTGCAGGTCCTGGGTAATATGGTTGCGATGATGCAGGCTCTATATCGCGCCTTTGACGATTGCGATTGCTCCATCGCCGAAATAAATCCATTGATCCTGACCAAGGAAGGACAGGTGATGGCGCTGGACGCGAAAATGAATTTCGACAGCAACGCTCTGTTTCGGCAAAGGGACATCCTCGCCCTGCGTGATTTGAATGAGGAAGATCCTCGTGAGATCGAAGCCAGCAAATATGAGCTGTCTTACATCTCGTTGGACGGCAACATCGGTTGCATGGTCAACGGCGCGGGTTTGGCGATGGCTACCCTGGATATTATCAAACTCTGCGGCGGCGAACCGGCTAATTTTCTCGATGTCGGGGGCGGGGCCACTAAAGAAAGAGTTGCCCAGGCCTTCAGGATCATTCTGTCCGACGTCCGGGTGCGCGGCGTCTTGATCAATATCTTCGGCGGCATCATGCGCTGTGACGTGCTGGCCCAGGGAGTGGTGGATGCGGCGCGGGAGTTGAGCATTCAAGTTCCTCTGGTGGTGCGGATGCAAGGCACGAACGTCGAGCTGGGGCGACAGATTCTTGCGGACTCGGGTCTTCCCATTATCTCGGCGGAAACCATGGCGGAAGCTGCGGAAAAAATCGTGC
>DAIRFP010000001.1:107301-130734 GCA_036794995.1 Thermodesulfobacteriota bacterium
ATGTCGATACTGGTAAACCAACAAACGCGTGTCTTGACGCAGGGCATAACCGGTGTCACCGGCCAGTTTCATACTAAGGCGTGCAAGGAGTACGGTACCCAGATGGTCGCAGGGGTGACCCCCGGAAAAGGTGGCACCTCTTTCGAGGGTATCCCGATTTTCGATACGGTGTCCCGCGCGGTCACCGAAACAGCGGCCAATGCCACGGTGATCTACGTACCGCCGCCATTCGCGGCGGATGCCATTTTGGAAGCAGCGGACGCCGGAATTCCCTTGGTTATTTGCATTACCGAAGGTGTGCCGGTGCGTGACATGATCCGCGTGAAGCGATATCTGGAAGGGAGAAACTCCCGGCTGCTGGGCCCCAATTGCCCTGGAGTGATTACCCCCGGCGAATGCAAAATCGGCATCATGCCGGGGCATATTCACCGCCCGGGAACTATCGGTGTGGTCTCGCGCAGCGGTACGTTGACCTACGAAGCGGTGGACCAGCTGACCCGTTTGGGGATGGGCCAGTCGAGCTGCGTAGGCATTGGTGGGGACCCGGTGCACGGCTTCGAATTTGTCGATGTCTTGGATCTTTTCAATCGCGATCGCGGTACCGAGGCGGTAGTCATGATCGGTGAGATCGGCGGCAGCGCCGAGGAGGAAGCCGCCGGTTGGATCGCGGCCCACATGAAGAAGCCGGTGGTGGGATTCATTGCCGGCCAAACCGCCCCTGCGGGGAAGCGCATGGGCCACGCGGGGGCGATCATTTCCGGCGGCAAGGGGACCGCGAGGGAAAAAATCGACGCCATGCAGAAGGCGGGAATTCGCATGGCGTCGTCGCCGGCGCTGATCGGTAGAACAATGCAGGAGGCTTTGGGAAAATCATGAGCGTGGAGAGAACCTTATCCATCGTTAAGCCGGATGCGGTAAGTCGAAAACTGATCGGCGAAATTCTTCGCCGTTTCGAATCCGCAGGATTGAAGATCGCTGCCGGCAAATTACTTCGTCTTACGCCGGAGCGGGCTCAGGCTTTCTATGCGGTGCACAAAGAGCGGCCATTTTTCGCGAGCCTTTGTGCTTACATGTCCTCGGGGCCGATTTTCGTTTCGGTGTTGGAAGGGGAGGAAGCGATCGCGAAAAACCGCGAGATTATGGGAGCCACGGACCCGGCCAAAGCGGCGCCGGGAACCATCCGCAAAGACTGCGGCAAAGATGTCGAACAAAACGCGGTCCACGGTTCCGATGGAGCCGACACGGCTGCCGCGGAAATCGCTTTTTTCTTTAGACCCGACGAAATCTTCTAGTCTTGAAAACTGCAACGCGGACGGGCTCGCGAGGGTTGAAAGTGAATCCTAATATTAAAGATATGAGCCTGCAGGAGCTTGGGGCCTATCTCGCGGAGCGCAAGGAGCCGGAGTATCGTGCCAAGCAAATTTGGCAATGGTTGATGCAAAAGCGGGTGCCGACCTTCTCAGAGATGACCAATCTCCCGGCTACGTGTCGTGCCCGGCTGGCCGAGGATTTCACGATTAGCCGCTTGACCACCCTGAAGACGGCGACATCTACGGACGGGACCAAAAAATTCTTATGGGGTCTCTCCGATGGGCACAGCATTGAGAGCGTGCTGATTCCGGAGTCCCAGCGACTGACCTTGTGCGTTTCGACCCAGGCTGGCTGCGGGTTTGGATGTGCTTTTTGTGCCACGGCGCTTTTGGGTTTGAAGCGAAGTTTGCGTGCCAGTGAAATCGTCGATCAGATACTCGAGGCCAGCCGATCCTTGCCTGACGAGCAGCGAATCAGTCACGTGGTGCTTATGGGAATGGGCGAGCCCCTGGCGAACTATGCGCAGACCGTTAAGGCCCTCAGGATGATCACGGATACCAGTTGGGGAATCGGTATTTCGCCGAGACGGATCACCCTCTCCACCGTGGGCTTGGTGCCGCAGATTCGCACACTGATGGAGGAAACCAAGGTCAACCTGGCGATTTCTCTTCATGCGCCGAGCGATGAGATACGCAGCCAGTTGATGCCGGTCAATCGCAAATATTCGCTCCAGCAGCTCATGGCGTGCTGCCGATCCTTGCCGATGCCGCGGCGGAAACGCATTACCTTCGAGTATGTTCTGCTCCGCGGTATCAACGATTCTCCCGAGGCAGCGGAAGCGCTCTGCCAGCTCCTGCAAGGCATTCGATGCAAAGTCAATGTGATTCCCTTTAATCCGCATCCGGGCAGCCGGTACGAGAGACCCGCCGACAGGAATATCGAAGCTTTTCAGGAAACTCTTCACGCTCATGGCTTACAAATCAATATCCGCCGGCCCAGAGGAGACGATATCCAGGCGGCCTGCGGGCAATTGCAAGGAGAAGAGCTTCACCCTAGACAAAGCCAAACTTTATTGGCGGGGGCGGTGCAATAGCAAATCATGGGCAAATCCATAGTCGGCGTCATTGGGGGCAGTGGCCTTTACCAGATGAAAGGACTCAAAAAGGTCCGCGAATTCGAGATCAAGACCCCATTTGGAAGACCGTCGGAAAAATTTCTTAAGGGCAGTCTTGAGGAAACAGAGCTGATCTTTCTCCCGCGCCACGGAAAGGGCCATCGCTGGTTGCCCACAGAGATCAATTTTCGAGCCAACATCTTTGCTTTGAAGAGACTAGGGGTCGATCGGATAATCTCGGTGAGCGCGGTGGGAAGTTTGCGGCAAGAGATCGTGCCCGGCGACATCGTGATCCCAGATCAGTTCATCGACCGAACTACCCAGCGGCCCAGCACGTTCTTCGGCAAGGGGATTGTGGCTCATGTCAGCTTAGCCGATCCGTTCTGCAAGGATCTTACTGAGAACCTTGCCGCGTCTGCGGCTGCCGAAGGTGGCAAGGTCCATCGTCGGGGCACCTATCTTTGTATGGAGGGACCGCAGTTTTCAACCCGGGCGGAGTCCCAGCTCTATCGCAGTTGGGGCGCGGATGTGATCGGCATGACGAACCTCCAAGAGGCGAAGCTCGCCCGTGAGGCAGAAATTTGCTTTGCCACCTTGGCTTTGGCTACCGACTACGACTGTTGGAACCAGGCGGCAGGGGATGTGGAGATTGAAAACGTTCTTGCGGTGCTGCGGCAGAATGTCGACCTTGCGCAAAGAACCATTCGGCGCGCGGTGGCCTTGCTGAAGAACTCGCGTTCCTGCTCCTGTGCGGTATCCCTTAAGGATGCTATCATTACAGAACGGTCAACCATTCCACAAAAAATACGCACTGAGCTGCGGCCTATTATCGGGAAGTATCTATGAATGTTTTGGTGGTCGGTACAGTTGCATTTGATTCTATTGAAACACCTCTTGGGTCGGCAGAGCGCATCCTCGGAGGGTCGGCTTCCTATTTCGCCCTGGCGGCGAGTTTTTTTACTTCCGTACGCATGGTCGGGGTCATCGGCCAGGATTTTCCTGATGAATACTTGAGGCTTTTTACACAACGGAGTATTGACCTCGAAGGGGTCAAGCGGGAGAAAGGTGACAGCTTTCATTGGCGCGGCCGGTACCACGAGGATATCAACGTGCGGGATACGCTGGAGCTCCATCTCAATGTGTTGGCCGGCTTCGTGCCAGACCTACCGGAGCGCTACCGCGATGCGGAATACGTGTTTCTCGGCAATATTGATCCGGTCATGCAGCTCGAGGTATTGAACCAGATCCACCGGCTGAAACTGGTGGTTTGTGATACCATGGACCATTGGATTCAAGGGAGTGGCGAGGAGCTCAGAAAAGTTCTTAAACGTATAGAGATGCTGGTTATTAATGATTCCGAAGCGCGACTGCTTAGCGGCCAGAATAATATAGTTCGAGCCGCACGGGCGATTCTCAAGATGGGTCCTCAGGTTGTACTCATCAAGCGTGGTGAATACGGTGTGCTGCAGTTCTCGGATTCATCCATCTTCGCGACCCCTGCCTACCCGCTCGAAGAGGTTTTCGATCCGACCGGCGCGGGGGACTCCTTTGCCGGCGGTTTCATGGGGCAACTGGCCCGTTCAAGCGACCACAGTCAAAAAGGCATCCGTCGCGCAATCGTCTATGGCTCTGTGGTGGCATCGTTCACCGTGGAAGATTTTGGCGTGAAGCGATTGACCCACGTATCGCTCCAGGACATCGAGCAACGTTACCAGAGCTTCGTGCAGTTGACTGACTTTCATACCTGACCTCATGGAGCTTTCCATCGTTATCCCGGTTTACAATGAGGAGGGAAACGTCGAGCCGTTGATTCAAGAGATCAACGGGGCGCTGCGGCCCCTGGAGAAGCCGTACGAAATTGTGGTGGTTGATGACGGTAGCCGCGATGAGACGTTTGACCGTTTGGCGCGATTGCACCAACGTGAGCGGCGTCTGCGGGTGGTGCGGCTCAAACGCAATTTTGGTCAGACGGCCGCCATCGCAGCGGGCTTGAGATACGCCACAGGGGACGTCATCGTGCTTATGGACGGTGACGCGCAGAATGATCCCAAGGATATCCTGCCTTTGCTTACGGAATTGGAAAAAGGCAACGATCTCGTGTGCGGTTGGCGTTTCAACCGGCAAGACCCTTTTTTGAGTCGACGCTTGCCGTCGATGATCGCCAATCGCCTCATCTCTTGGGCTACCCAGGTTAAATTACACGACTACGGCTGTACCCTGAAGGCGATGCGTGGTGACGTTGCCAAAAGCCTCAGGCTCTATGGTGAAATGCATCGCTTTATTCCCGCCATTGCCTATGAGCGCGGCGCCCGGGTCGCCGAGATCAAAGTCAACCATCGCCCACGGCTGCATGGGAGCTCGAAATACGGCATTGCGAGGATACTGCGGGTAGTTCTCGATCTTTTGACCGTCAAGTTTTTGGTCAGTTATTCGACTCGGCCTTCTCACGTGTTTGGCCTGTTGGGTCTGAGTAGTGGCGGTCTGGGTTTTTTGATCGCCATGTATCTAACTTTTCAAAAACTTGTGTACCAAGAAACCATCGGTGGCAGACCGCTGCTGCTGCTGGCGATTTTGTTGATCTTTATCGGCTTTCAGTTCCTGACCATGGGGTTATTGGGTGAGATGCTGTCGCGAACGTATCACGAGTCTCAGGATAAGGCCGTCTTCGTTGTCGGAGAGGTGCTGGGTGAGAGGAAGTGCGTATGAATCTTGCGGTGGTCGGTACGGGTTATGTGGGATTGGTTGCCGGCACCTGCTTCGCGGAGAGCGGTAACGATGTTACCTGCATCGACATCGATGAGTCAAAGATTTTATTGTTAAAGTCCGGCCAGGTTCCCATCTATGAGCCGGGGCTGGAAGAGATGGTCCGCCGCAACGTTGCGGAACAGAGATTATCGTTTAGCACGGATCTAGACGGTGCGGTGAAGAATTCAAGCATCGTTTTCATCGCGGTGGGAACTCCCCAGGGTCCTGACGGTGATGCCAATCTCGATCATGTGCGGGCGACGGCCAAAAGCATTGCCAAAGCGATGGACGGGTTTAGGATTATTGTCACCAAGAGCACGGTGCCCGTGGGCACGGCGGATCAGATTACGCGCTGGGTCACAGAAGAAACGGCGCATCCCTTCGCGGTTGTTTCCAATCCTGAGTTTCTCAAGGAAGGAGCAGCGGTGGAGGATTTCATGAAGCCCGACCGGGTGGTGTTGGGGGGGGATAATGCCGAGGCCCTCGAAGCCGTTAAGGAGCTTTACGAGCCCTTCGTCCGGACCGGCAATTCGATCCTGGTTATGGATAGTCGCAGCGCGGAGATGAGCAAGTATGCCGCGAACGCGATGCTCGCTACGAAAATATCGTTCATTAACGAAATCTCGCGGCTGTGTGAGACCAAAGGTGCCGACGTGGGCGAAGTGCGAAGAGCCATCGCTCTGGATCGGCGCATCGGGCCTCACTTTATCTTTCCGGGTGTCGGCTACGGCGGCTCCTGTTTCCCTAAAGATATCCGGGCTATGATTAGCATGGGGCGCGATGAACCGGAGATGGTGCTCCTCAAAGCTGTGGAGCAAGTAAACGAGCGACAAAAGCGGATTTTGATCGAGAAGGTCCACCGTCATTTCGGCGCCGACCTTGCGGGTTTGACCTTTGCGATTTGGGGGCTCGCGTTCAAGCCACGTACCGACGACATGAGAGATGCGCCGTCGATTACGGTGATTGAATCGCTGCTAAACGGCGGTGCCAAGGTGCAAGCGTTTGATCCCGAAGCAACTGACGAGGCGAAGAAGATTTTTGGCGACCGCATCCATTACACCAGTCGAAACTATGAAGCACTGGCCGGCGCCGCGGCTTTGTTGGTCCTGACCGAATGGAATGAATTCCGTCGACCGGACTTTCTGCGGATTAAGCAGCTACTCAAGAACCCGGTTATTTTTGACGGCCGTAACCTATACGATCCGGGGGATATCCGAAAGCTCGGGTTCCACTATTATTCCATAGGAAGAAGCGATGGCTAGGTATTTGATTACCGGAGGCGCCGGCTTCATCGGTTCTCACCTGTGTGAGACTTTTCTCAAGCGCGGGCATGAAGTCATCTGCATGGATAATTACTCCACCGGGGCACAAGGGAATATCGCTAGCTTTGCATCCAATCCGCGGTTTCGGTTCCTCGATCACAACGTGAGCCGGTTTATCGATATCGGCGGGTCCCTAAACTATGTCCTCCATTTTGCATCGCCGGCGAGTCCGGTAGATTATCTCGAACTTCCCATTCCGACTCTAAAAGTTGGTTCGCTCGGCACGCACAATGCCCTAGGACTGGCAAGAGCCAAGAAGGCCGTGTTTCTCCTCGCCTCGACGTCCGAGGTCTACGGTGATCCTTTGGTGCGACCGCAAAATGAAGAGTATTGGGGAAACGTTAACCCGGTCGGCCCGCGGGGGGTTTACGACGAAGCAAAACGATTCGCCGAGGCGATCACGATGGCCTACCATCGCTATCACAATTTGGACACACGCATTGTGCGTATTTTCAATACCTACGGGCCGCGCATGCGCATGCGGGACGGGCGGGTCGTGCCGAATTTCATCACGCAAGCGCTCAAGAGCGAGCCGCTCACGGTATACGGGCAAGGTGAGCAGACGCGAAGCTTTCAGTACGTCGATGATCTGGTAACAGGGATCCATCGGCTGTTAGAATCGCAAGAACATCTGCCGGTCAATATCGGAAACCCGCGCGAAATGACGGTGCTTGAATTTGCCCAGAAGATCATCCAACTCACCGGATCGAAAAGCTCGATCGTCTACAAGCCCCTCCCTGAAGACGATCCGCAGGTTCGTCAGCCCGACATCAGCAAAGCAAAAAGGATACTCGGGTGGGAGCCGAAGGTCGATCTCGAGGAAGGTTTGGCCAGGACGATAGATTATTTTCGCCTGCGGCTGGAGGAGCAAGAAATATGAAGGTTGTGGTTACGGGGGGGGCAGGTTTTATCGCATCCCATATCGCCGATGCTTATATCAAACGGGGGCACGAGGTATTTGTTATCGATGATCTCTCCACGGGACAACGGAGGAATCTCAACCCCGAAGCCAAAGTTTACCCTCTGGATATCGCCGATCCCAACACGGCACAATTGATTGCAGAGATAAAGCCGGATGTGTTAAACCACCACGCTGCTCAGATGGATGTGCGCCGATCCGTCGCGGATCCTACTTTCGATGCGCGGATCAATATCATTGGATTTATCCACTTGCTTGAGGCCTGCAAGGACGTAGGCGTGAAGAAAGTGATTTTTTCATCTTCGGGGGGCGCCGTGTATGGGGACCGTGAGCCGATTCCCGCCACTGAAAAACATGAAACATTACCTCTGAGTCCCTATGGTGTCAGTAAACTCGCCGGGGAGTTTTATCTCGGCTATTATCATCTGGCTTTCGGGTTGCCCTACGTGGCGCTTCGCTACGCCAATGTCTACGGACCGCGACAGTCGACTCAGGGGGAGGCCGGAGTCGTCGCCATATTCATCTCGCAACTTCTTGCCGGCAAGCAGCCCGTGATCAACGGCGACGGCAAACAGACTCGCGATTATGTTTTCGTCGGCGATGTCGTCGGCGCCAATCTCGCGGTGTTGGACAGTAACCATATCGGCGCCGTGAATATCGGTACTGGTAAAGAGACCGATGTCGTGACAATCTGTAGGTTGTTGCGTGAAGGCGTCGGATCGCGGGTGGAAGCGATGCACGGTCCCGCAAAAGCGGGTGAGCAACGGAGGAGCTGTTTGGAAGCCTCATTGGCGCGGCAAGTTTTGGGCTGGAGCCCGGAGGTAGATCTCAAGGAAGGTCTGGAAAAGACCATCGCCTACTATCGCGAGGCCGATTCGGCATGAGTTTGGATCATATCCGCAATTTCTCCATCATTGCTCATATCGATCATGGAAAGTCCACTTTGGCGGATCGGCTGCTGGAGTTTACGGGAACGGTAAGTGAACGAGAAAAAACCGATCAGATTCTCGACAGCATGGACCTTGAGCGGGAGCGGGGCATTACCATCAAGGCCAGCCCGGTGTGTTTGCGTTACCTTGCCAAAGACGGGAAAGAGTACAAACTCAATTTGATCGACACCCCAGGTCATGTGGACTTTACTTACGAAGTGTCGCGCAGTCTCGGTGCCTGTGAAGGAGCGCTGCTTGTCGTCGATGCGGCGCAAGGAGTCGAGGCGCAAACCGTGGCGAACGTCCATATGGCTTTGGATCACGATCTGGAAATTCTTCCGGTCATCAATAAGATCGATCTGCCGAGCGCCGATCCCGAGCGGGTGAGAAAGGACATTGAGGATGTCATCGGCATTGATGCCTCGAATGCCATTTTGGCCAGTGCCAAAGAGGGGATTGGCACGGAAGAAATTCTTGAGGGGATCATCCATCACTTTCCCCCACCGAAAGGTAATGTGGACGCGCCTTTGCGCGCGTTGATCATCGATAGCTGGTTCGATCCCTATCACGGCGCCGTGGTCATGATGCGCATCTTCGACGGCACCGTTCGCAAAGGAACCAAGATCCGCATGATGTCCAGCGGCCGAGTCTTTGAAGTCACACGGGTCGGCATCTATGTGCCGGGACCCGTCGAAGTGGCGGAAATGAAGGCCGGCGAGGTGGGTTTCCTGATGGCCGGCATCAAGGAAGTCAAAGAGACCCGCATGGGCGATACCATCACCGGTGATGACTGCCCCGCGACGGAACCCCTCGCCGGATTCAAGCCCATGAAGCCGATGGTTTTCAGCGGCCTTTATCCGACGGATGCGACTCAGTACCAGGGATTGCGTGATGCGTTGGAGAAATTGCGGCTCAACGACTCTGCTTTCACGTTCGAACCGGAAACTTCTCAGGCCCTCGGGTTCGGTTTCCGCTGCGGCTTTTTGGGCCTGCTCCACATGGATATCGTGCGCGAACGGCTCGAACGGGAGTTTACTCTAAGTCTCATTACCACCGCGGCCACGGTGGTTTATCGTGTGATTACCATTAGCGGACAGACTCTGCTTATTGACAACCCGGTAAAGCTCCCGTCAGAATCAGATATAGCGCAGCTCGAGGAGCCGGTGATTCACGCGACGATCCACATGCCGCAGGAATATCTCGGCGCCGTGCTCGGTATTTGCGAGGAGAAGCGTGGTACGCAGAAGGAGATTCGTTACCTTGGACCCAAGCGGGTCATGCTGGTATACGAGTTGCCGCTGAACGAAATCGTCGTCGATTTTTACGATCGCTTGAAATCGGTTAGCCGGGGCTACGCGTCTATGGATTACGAACTGGCGGGCTACCGGCCGGCGGAGCTTGTCAAGCTGGACGTGCGCATCAATGGCGACGTCGTTGACGCTATGTCGATGATCGTGCACCGAGAGAAGGCCTATTATCGGGGCCGAGATCTGGTCCAGCGCATGCGGGAATTGATTCCTCGACAACTCTTCGAAGTTGTCATACAAGCGGCCATCGGTAGCCGCGTGGTTGCCCGGGAGTCGGTCAAGCCGCTCAGAAAGAATGTGACGGCTAAATGTTATGGTGGCGATATTACGCGCAAACGCAAGTTGCTGGAGCGCCAGAAGGAAGGTAAAAAACGCATGAAGCAAGTCGGCAAAGTGGAAATTCCCCAAGAGGCGTTTCTCGCGGCGTTGAAAGTCTAGAGTTGCTTATGGCCGTAGATAAAGCGACTAAGGTGAAGGGACAAGCCCAGATGGAAGGCCAGGAGACTGTGAAGACGAAGTCAACGTTCCGCGAATATGCTGAAGCCATCGGCATGGCTTTGCTGTTGGCGTTGTTCATACGGACGTTTATTGTTCAAGCGTTCAAGATACCGTCCGGCTCGATGATTCCGACCTTACAGATCGGGGATCATATACTGGTTAACAAATTGGCCTATGGGATCCGGGTGCCTTTTTGGGGCCATTATCTTGTGGACTTCACCAAGGCCCAACGCGGCGATGTGATCGTGTTTATCTTCCCGGAAGATCGATCGAAGGACTTTATCAAACGGGTGGTGGGCGTTGCCGGAGATGCGGTGGAAATTCGTGGCAAGAAAGTTTATATCAATGGCAAACAGGTTGAGGATCCTCATGCGCATTTTGAAGGCGACGACCCGCAAAGCGTTTTGCCGGCGAGCCGGGACGACTACGGTCCCACTAAGGTTCCGGAAAATCACGTTTTCGTCATGGGCGATAACCGGGACCGCAGCTACGACAGCCGTTTTTGGGGATTTGTAAATCTGGACGACATTCGCGGAAAAGCGTTCTTGATCTATTGGTCATGGGATGGGGGGGACCGGTGGGTGCGCTGGGAGCGGCTCGCAAGTTTGATTCGATGAGCGGTTTCCAGTCGCAGCCGGATTTCACCCTTGACTGTGTTGTAACCCAAGCACAATAGTGGGGGTTATCGCGGCGTGGAGGGTCGGTGGTTTACCAAGCAAAAGTTCCATTAACGGTCCTGGCCGCATTACTGCTAGTCTTGGTATTGGTGGGTATTTTGCTGAGTCTTGGCAATCAATCGCTTCGGGTAGAAGTGAGCGAACGCCAACAGTTCATCGCGCAAAGCATGCAATTGGAGGGGCTGCATCGGGAGATCATCACGACTTTGGCTACCGCCGCCTTGAAAACCAACGACGAGAAGCTCAAAGGTTTGCTCGCAGCACAGGGGATCAGCTTCGGCGCGGAGTCTGGACCGGTGGCGAAGCCCAAATAACCTCGCATGGAAAACGAACTGCCAAGTATTGAGGAGACCCGAGAGCCACCGGACGTGCTCGCGCCCGTTGAAAGACGGGGTTCCGCTCTGCCCCTGATATTGACCGTGGTGGCCCTCGTAGTCTGGTTCGCTTTTCAAACCTTTCAGATGTTTGTTGAGCGCAATAGCCTGAGTGAGTTAAAAACCAATCTTGAGGCGGCGATGCAAGAAGCTCAGAAGATGCAGATCCAGTTGCAAACGCTCATAAAGCAAACCGTTGAACTCGCCAACCAGGGCAACGCGGCCGCCAAGACAGCGGTTTTGGAGCTCGAGAAGCGGGGAATTCCCATCAAAGGTCCAGCCCCTCAGCCTGCCAAGTAGAGTTATCCCGGCTCAACGGCCCGGATGTGTTGACCCGCGGCAAATTTGGTTTTAGGTTTATGTTTTCCGCTGCTTGGAGAAACCTGAGTGGACGTGCAATTCCATCCTTTGATTCAGCGCTGGTTTAACGATCGGTTCGAAAGGCCCACACCTTCCCAAGAAAAGGGCTGGGAGTCGATTGCGGCCGGCCGGTCAACCCTGATAGCGGCACCCACAGGATCCGGCAAGACGTTGGCCGCCTTTCTATGGTCCATTGATCGCTTAATTCAGCGATCGTTGCGCGGCGAACTCGACGACACGACAAGCGTTGTCTATGTCTCTCCTTTGAAGGCCCTGGGCAACGACATTGCGAAAAACCTGCAAACCCCTTTAACGGAAATCTATCGGCTCGCCGATTCTGAAGGGATTCTTCTTCCCGGTATCAGAGTCGCCGTGCGTTCCGGCGATACCCCGGCGAACGAGCGGCAGTCGATGGTGCGAACGCCGCCGCATATTCTCATTACCACCCCCGAATCGCTTTATATTCTGCTCACGGCAGAACGCAGCCGGCGCTTTCTAAAGAGCGCAGAGACGGTGATCGTCGATGAAATCCACGCGGTGGCTCAGGACAAACGCGGGGCCCATCTGGCGCTTTCTCTGGAACGGCTGGAGGCGCTGGCCGAGCGGCCGTTGCAGCGCATCGGTCTGAGCGCCACGCAGAAGCCCATCGAGGAAGTGGCGCGACTCTTGGTCGGCAGCGAACACGTCTTGCCCGACGGCAAGCCGGACTGCCAGATCGTCGATGTGGGTCACAAGCGCGAATTGGATTTGCGGGTCGAGCTTCCCGACCAGGAACTCGGCGCCATCGCCACGCATGAGATGTGGGCCGAGGTCTATGAAAAGATAATTTCCCAGGTGAAGGCGCACCGGACTACCCTTGTGTTTGTCAACACCCGGCGTTTCGTCGAGCGTGTGGCCTACCAGCTCAGCGAGCGACTGGGCGAAGACAAAGTCGGCGCCCACCACGGCAGCCTGTCGCGGAAAACCCGCTTGCAGGTCGAAGAAAAGCTCAAGTCCGGAGAGCTTCCAGTGGTTGTGGCAACGGCCTCTCTGGAGCTGGGCATCGACATCGGCCATGTCGATCTGGTGTGTCACATCGGTGCGCCGCGCACGATCAACGTTTTGCTCCAGCGGGTGGGTCGATCGGGCCACTGGCTTGGCGCCATTCCCAAAGGAATCTTTTATCCATTGACGCGCGATGATCTGGTGCAGAGCGTGGCCGGAATTCGCGCAGTGAAGGAAGGGGAGCTGGACCGTCTGACGATTCCGGAAAAGCCGTTTGATATTCTCGCCCAACAGATGGTGGCGACGGTGGCCAGTTTGGCAGCCGGCGGCAAAAACCAGCAGCATGATGAGCTCGGTTCCGGAATGATGGAGGAGACACTCTGGGAGCTCGCCCGGCGGGCGTATCCCTACCGAAACCTAACCAAAGTTGAATTCGAGCAGCTTTTGGAGATGTTATCAGAAGGGCTATCGACGCGAAGAGGCCGGCGCGGCGCCTATATTCATCGCGACCGGATTAACGGCGTTGTCCGCGCTCGCCGCGGCGCGCGGTTGACCGCGATCACCAATGGGGGCGCTATCCCGGACACCGCTGATTACGACGTTATTCAGTTTCCTGATGAGACGTTGGTGGGCAAAGTAAATGAGGATTTTGCCATCGAGAGCCTCGCCGGGGATATTTTCCTCCTAGGCAATCGGTCGTGGAGGATTCGGCGGGTCGGCTCCGGCAAGGTTTGGGTCGAGGATGCTCAGGGGTTGCCGCCGAGCATCCCGTTTTGGCTCGGCGAGGCGCCGGCGCGCACACGGGAACTTTCTGCGGCGGTCTCCGAGCTTCGGCGTGAACTAGACGAGCGACTTGCCGATCCCGGTGAGGCGCAACGCTGGCTTACCGCAGCAACCGGTATTACGGCTATCGTCGCCGAGCAGATTGTCAACTACATCAGAGAAACCAGAGCGGTTCTCGGATGCGTTCCGACACAAACGCAGATCGTGGCGGAGCGCTTTTTCGACGAGGCGGGAGGCATGCAGCTGGTCATTCACTCTCCCTGGGGCAACGGCATCAACCGTGCGTGGGGCTTGGCCTTGAGAAAACGCTTTTGCGTCAATTTCGACCGTGAATTGCAGGCCGCGGCCACCGACGATGGCATCGTGATTTCGCTGGTGGAGCAGCATTCCTTTCCCACGGCCGACGTTTTCTCCATGCTGCGGCCGGCGATCGTGGAGCGCGAGTTGACCCAGGCGGTGCTTGCGTCGCCTTTTTTCACCAATCGCTGGCGCTGGAATGCCACGCGAGCCCTGGCGGTGGCGCGCCACAGTGGTGGAAAGAAAGTTCCGGTAGCTTTGCAGCGCATGCGTGCCGAAGATTTGTTGGGCGCCGTATTTCCCGAACAGGTCATGTGCCAGGACAATCAAGTGGGACCCGTGGAAATCCCCGATCATCCACTGGTCAACGAGACTTTGCGCGATTGCCTCTATGAAGCGATGGATTTAGCAGGCTTGCAGGAGATTATCGAAAAGATCGGCCGGGAAGAGATCCACACCGTCGCCATCGACACCCCGGCGCCTTCGGCAATGGCTCATGAAATTCTCAATGCCAATCCTTATGCTTTCCTCGACGACGCGCCACTCGAAGAGAGGCGTGCCCGGGCTGTGTCACTGCGGCGTGTGGATCCGCGGATGGATGGCGAATTGGGACGTTTGGATGCAGCGGCTATCAAAGAAGTGTGCGATCAAGCTTGGCCTGACGTGCGCGACGCTGATGAGCTCCATGACTTCATGCTAAGTGTCGGCTTATTGCCTGTGGGAGAACAGGAAGAGTGGACTGATTGGGCGCGCCAGCTGATCGATAGCGGGAGAGCGACGCGGTTAAGCTGGGCCACAGATCTCAACGGCGAAACACAAGAGGCCTACGTGGCCGCCGAACGTCTCGCGCTGGTGCGGTTGGTGCTGCCCACGGCTGTGGCCCATCCGGAGCTCCATTTGCCGGAGGAACTGATGGCATTCCCGGCTGCAGAAGAAGAAGCAGTTCGGAGAATCATTCACGGCTGGATCGAGGCCGTAGGACCGACAACGGCCAGCCAATTGTCGCGCCGACTAGGCATCTCGGTGTCGAAGATCGAAACCGCATTGCTGGCGTTGGAGTCCGATGGTGTTGTTCTGCGGGGAGAATTCACCGGTGCGCGGGGAGATGAAGTCGAATGGTGCGATCGAGTGCTCTTGTCCCGGATTCATCGCTTGACCCTGGGACGAATGCGAAAGGAGATCGAACCCGTCTCGGCCACAGATTTCATGAAATTCCTTCTGGCCTGGCAGCATGTAGCGCTCAGAACCCAGTTGCACGGTCGTGACGGGGTTTTGGAGGTCATCCGCCAGTTGCAGGGGTTGGAGCTGCCGGCGCCGGCCTGGGAGCAACACGTGTTATCCGCCCGGATTAAGGACTACGAACCGGCGCATCTGGAAGAGCTTTGCCTTGCCGGTGTGATTACCTGGGGTCGATTGCGATTGAACGATGATCCTCAGCAAACTCAAGACGCAAATCGACCTACCCAGCAGCGAAGACGCAGATTGCTGGTGCCGACGCGAACCGCGCCAATCGCGTTTTTACTGCGCGATGAGTTGGAGTTTTTTCTCGACGGCGCGGTTCCGGCGTGGCAAGATGCGCTCCGTCTATCGCCAGCGGCCCGGGAGGTGGGGCAGCTTTTGGCGCAACGCGGGGCGTCCTTTCTGGCAGATATCGCGCGCGGCACGGGGCTATTGAAAGTCAAAGCGGAAGAGGCTTTGTGGCAGCTCGTGGCGCACGGTTTTGCTACCGGCGATGGGATCGCCGGGCTCCGAATTCTGTTAACGCCGGACAATAAACGAAAGGGCCGGCGCGGGCGCCTGCGCATCATCAGCGGCGGCCGGACGGTGGAACGAATGATGCCGGTGGGACGCTGGTCCCTGTGGCGCGAGCATCCAAACGTGGTACCCGTCGAAACTGAAAGAGTGATCGAGCATCGGGCATGGCAGCTTTTGCGCCGCTATGGAGTAATGTTTCGGGACTTGCTTGCGCGTGAATCCTACGCGCCGTCGTGGCGAAGTCTGCTCGCTGTTTACCGGCGGCTGGAAGCCCGGGGCGAGATTCGCGGCGGTCGTTTTGTCAATGGTTTCGTGGGGGAGCAATTCGCGTTGCCCGCGGCGGTTGAAAGGTTGCGCGCAGAGCGCCGTGCCAAAGAGTCAGACGAGCCGGTGGTAATCTCGAGCGCCGACCCCTTGAATCTCGTCGGCATCCTGACGCCGGGTGGCCGGATTTCGCCCTACTCCAATCAGGTCATCGCGTACGAGAACGGTACCCACGTCGACGTCGGGCCGCTCGGCGCGGTGCTGAGCCGGCGGCAATCTCGGGGCGTGCAGACCGCGCCATAGGTAAGCCCTTTGGGTATGATAGAACAGCGGAGGACTGGAATCTTTCCCCTTTCATTACTATTCTGTTCTTCCATTACTACCAAGGAGATTCAATCGTAACCGACGGTCAGGCAACAGGGAGTTATTATGGAAATTTGCTTTCTCGGAACGGGGGCGCCCTATCCGGATCCGTTGCGCGGCAGTTCGGCGATCCTGGTGGACGTCGGATCCGCCAGGATCCTGCTCGATTGCGGCCGAGCTTGCGTGCAGCAGATGGCGCGGTTGCATATCGAACCCAGCAACATCACCCACTGTTTTCTGACCCACGGCCACTACGACCACGTGGCGGATTACGCTTTGCTGGTCTTGACGTCTTGGCGCTTCGGGCGCACTCACACGTTGCAGGTCTATGGCCCGCCCGGTACGAAGGCAATGTCCGATGCCTTGTTCCAAGAAGCTTACAAGATCGATATTGCCGCGCGAAAAAATCTTAGAAAGTCGGATGCCGAGGCGGATATCAATATCAACGTGACGGAAATGCGCGACGGAGCCATGGCCGAAGGAGAGGGATGGCGGGTTCGTGCCATCGAGGTGGTTCACTGGCCGATTCCATTGTCATTGGGTTTTCTTATTGAGGGCGACGGTAAGCGGGTGTTTTTCACCGGTGACACGGCTCCGTGCGATGCGGTCAGGAATGGCGCCGCCGGTGTCGACGTTTTGATTCACGAAGCGATGTATTTTCCGCCGGACTCCGGCCATTATCGTAGCCACAGTCACCCCGCCCACGTGGGGGAGGTGGCGCGTCAAGCCGGTGCCAGTCAGCTGGTCCTGACTCACCTCCAGCCCGATACGAAGAAGGAACGTTTGCTCAACGATGCCGGTGCGGAGTTTACCCGACCCATGGTCATGGCGACGGACCAGATGCGTCTCGTTGTCTAGCAGGCTGCTGCAATCCTTCGACGGTGCTCAGGATGAACGGTTAAGGAATGGTTTGATGTCTGCTATTCCGAGCATGGTGAGCCCGTCGAACCATAACTCGCCGCGCTGCGGCGTAGGACGGAGTAGTGGAATGATGGAGTACTGGTGGATGCGTTTAAAACGCGCCACTCCGACACTCCATTCGGGCGAGCGGGCTAATTTGCAAACTCTTAGTTGAGAGGTGACTCATGGCCGAGATTCGAAGCGTGGGCATTCCCAGCCCCCGGGTAGAAGGAGAGGAGAAAGTTGGGGGCACGGCGTTATACGCCGTGGATGTCGTGCTGCCGGACACTCTTTGGGTGAAGGTGCTCCGCAGTCCCATCGCCCATGGGAAGATTAGACGGATCGATCTCACGGAGGCGCAAACCGTGCCGGGAGTGAAGACTGTTCTTACGGGTCAGGACATTACCGGCGTGAGGATCGGCAAGAAAGTTATAGATATGCCGCTGCTGGCGGACGGCGTCGTCCGGTACATCGGCGAAAAGGTGGCAGCCGTCGCGGCCGAAACCGAAGAAGCGGCGGAGCGGGCAGTGGATTTGATCGATGTGGAATACGAAGAGCTTCCGCTGGTAGCTGATCCGCTGGAAGCGATCCAAGACTCAGCGCCGGTGCTTCATCCCGACGTGGCGGAGTACAAAGGGCTGCTCCACAAGATCGAAGTCCCGAGCAATGTGTTCGTTCACCTGAAGTGGAACAAAGGCGACGTCGAGGAGGGATTTCGACAGTCCGACGTGGTTGTCGAAAATACCTTCCAGGTGCCGGCGGTTCATCAGGCCTATATCGAGCCCCATTCCTGTGTAGTAAGAGTCAAGCCCGACGGCGGCGCGGAGGTCTGGGCTTCCACCAAGAGCCCGTTCGCCATGCGCGAGCAAGTGGGCAGCGCGCTGCAAATTCCCCCATCAAATATTATCGTTCATCCGTGTTATGTCGGGGGTGATTTCGGCGGCAAGGGAGATGCCAACGAAGTAGCCCTTTGTTATGTGCTGTCAAGGAACACCGGCCGGCCGGTGAAGTTTCTGGTTGACTATACCGAGGAGCTGATCGCGGGCAATCCACGTCACGGCGCAACCATCCGGATCAAGACCGGGGTGAAGAAAAATGGCCTGCTGATCGCTCAGCAGATGGAGTATATTTTTGACAGCGGAGCCTATGGAGCCTACCGACCCCAGGGATTCCTGGTGGGCGCCCACGAAGCCTCCGGACCCTATCGCATTCCCAACACCCATATCGAAGAGAAGTACGTGTACACCAATAAGTTTCCTTGCGGCTACATGCGCGCGCCGGGCCACCCTCAAGGTTCCTTTGCGAGCGAAAGCCAGGCGAATATCGTGGCCAAGAAATTGGGCATCGATCCGGCGGAATACCGGCGCATGAATTTTATGCAGGACGGCGATCATTTTCCCGTGGGCGAAAGCATCGCTCACGTCAAAGCGGCGGAGACATTAAAGACAGCCTTGGAAGAGTCGGGGTACCATGCGGCCAAGGCAAAGAACGTGGGGCGTGGTTGCGCAGTAGGCAATTGGGTTTCCAAGGGCGGCGAATCCTACTGCTTTGTCAAAATCGATGAGAACGGCGAAGTGACACTCTCTACGGCCGTTATGGATACCGGCCCGGGGGCTTACACGATCATGCGCCAGATCGTCGGCGAAGAGATCCAGGTGCCTCTCGATTCAATCAAAGTCGAGATCTTGGATACCACCAAGGTGCTGAAGGACACGGGGGTACGCGGGAGCAGCAGCACCCGAGTCCACGGCGGGTCAGCCTATGAGGCGGGCAAGAACGCACGCCAGGAAATTGTCCGCGCCGCCGCGCAGGCAATGAATGCGTCGCCGGACGAATTGATATTGTATGACGGTGGCGTGACCCATAGCCGCGCCGAACGGCGCATGAGTTTCGCTGAGATCGCCCGTGCCAAAGGCGGCCCCATCGTGGCGGAAGGACACTACGTCAATATGAAGGAGGGCCCCGAGACCTCGACGGTGACGCAAGTGGCGGAGGTGGCGGTGGATGAGGAAACCGGGGAGGTTCGGGTACGGCGGATTACGACCTCGCACAACACGGGAAGGATCCTAAATCCGCTAACCCACCAGGGGCAGATCGACGGCGCAGTGGTGATGGGGATGGGTTACGGCATCATGGAACAAATCATGACAGATGACGGAGGCAAGGTCCTGAATGCCAATCTCGGTGACTATAAGATCCCTAATATTAAGGATATCCCCCAGCTAAAAACCGCGATCTTCCAATCCGATACCGGCAGCGGCCCGTATAACAGTATGAGCATCGGGGAGACGGCTATCATTCCGACCGCCGCGGCGATCGCCAACGCCGTAGAAGACGCCATCGGGGCGCGCATCATGTCGCTGCCCATCACGGCGGAAAAAGTTCTGGCGGCCATCAAAAAGCGCCGGATCGGAATCCCCCACGACGTCGAATAAATGCCGTGGCGCGGGTGCCCGGTATGATCGAGTCGGGACGCGGCTATGGCGTTTGAGCCTTTAAATCGTCTGATTCGCGCGACGAGTCTTTCTTTAATTGGCCTGCGCGAGGCCTATCGTTCAGAACCGGCCTTTCGAATCGAACTGCTCGTATTGCTTCTGGTTATTCCTGTCGCGTGGCTCTCAACCAAGGTCAACGTGGAACGCGCTTTGCTCATTGGCAGTTGGATGTTGGTTGTGGTGGTCGAGATGATTAACTCGGCTATTGAAACAGTGGTCGATCGTATCGGCAAGGAGCACCACGAGCTTTCGAGAAAAGCCAAAGACCTGGGTTCCGCAGCGGTTTTCTGCTCGATTGTGCTCTCCGCGACTGTTTGGCTGCTGGTCCTGTTTCCCGGCTAGCCCGTCTCAAAAAGGATAACTCTGATGCGCAGAAAGATACGCACCGGCATTCTAATTTTATTATTATGTCTCAGCTCGGCTCGTTTGGCGCCCGCAGGAGAGCCGCTGGAGTTCGTGCGCACGGCCATCGAGAAAGCAGTTCAGGTTCTGAAGGACTCTAAACACCAGCCCCAGGATAAAAAGAATGAACGTATCGATCGCCTGCGGGAGGTGCTCAATCCGATCTTTGATTACGATGAAATGGCCAAGCGCGCTCTCGGTTCGCACTGGCGGCGGAGGACGCCCGCCGAGCAGGAAGAGTTTGTCAAACTGTTCCGGGATTTCCTCGAAAGAGTCTATTCAGATAAAATCGATCTTTACGGCGGCGAAAAAGTGTTGTTTGGCCGTGAGATTATGGATGGAGACTTCGCGCAGGTTGACTCCACGCTCATTCGGCCCAAGGGTGAGGAGATCGCCGTGATTTATAAGTTGCGGCGAGCGAATGGTAAATGGAAGGTCTACGATGCGGTGGTGGAAAATATCAGCATCGTCAACAACTATCGCTCGCAGTTCGATCGCGTCATCTCGAGTTCGTCCTACGAGGAGCTGGTGAAGCGGTTGCAGGAAAAGGCGGGGTAGGGCGTAGCGATGGGCTCGCCCGCTAGCGTTGAAGTCGATTGCGTCTCCCGTGCATTTCAATGAAGACGTTGAAGAAAGAGGCGATGGTGCGATCTTCCATGTGGGGATGGCCGTGGTTGTTTTGATACAGCAGGGTCACGCTCAGCGGCCTCTTGTGCAGTTCCAATAACTCAGCATCCATCGCGTTCAGATAACCGCCCAGAGTTCGAAGCGTGTTCGAAAGATTGTAGAAGTCGGGCAGACGATCGGACTTGGCGCGCCTCTTCTTCCCCAATTGTTCTATCCTGTCAATTTCGTCGGAAGTGTAATGAAGCGGTCCCGCAGCGTCCTTTCCGGCACCGCTGAGGAACCGGCGCATGTTAGCGATGACGGAAGAGGACTTTTCGGGAGTGCCGCGGACGGCATAATGTCCAAGCTGGTTCTTCAGCTCGAAGACCGTGATCCCACGCATTTCGAGAGCCTGACCGATGACGCGCAGTTCCTGCTCGTAAGAGACTTTTGCTCTCATATTGTTATCCTTGGTCGAAGCAAGCTTTGATAAGGTCGCCTCCGAAAGCGCCGGCGGTGTGTAATTAGCATTTGCCGATGTCGTAGACAAGAGGTCCGGGAGACGCTTTCCTTGACAACACCAGTGGTGGAACATATTGTGAGTGAAGTTGCTAGTAACGTTAGATTATTTGCAAGGGAGGCAAGGAATGGCCCGTCCGGAAAATGTGGGAGAATCGCAAAGCACCGTAGCTTATCATGGTCTGCGGGATTGGTTGGAACAAGTCGACAAGCTGGGTGAGTTGCTCAAGGTTAGCGGCGCCCATTGGGATCGGGAGATGGGGGCGATTACCCAAATGCTGACGGAAGGCGGCAAGGGCAAGGCGCCAGCGATTGTTTTCGACGACGTCCCGGATTATCCCAAAGGCTATCGGACTCTGTACGGTCAATTTTCGACCATCAAGCGCGTGGCCCTGACCCTCGGGTTGCCCCTCGAATACGAGCATAAAGCCGATATCGTAAAGGCCTACCACCATCGCATGACGGAGATGAAGCTCCTCAAGCCGAAGCTGGTCAAGACCGGGCCCATCTTCGAGAATGTTTTGGAGGGCGACAAGGTAAACATTTTGAAGTTGCCCGCGCCGCTCCATCATGAGCAAGATACGCACCGCTACATCGGCACGGCGGATATGTGCATCACCAAAGATCCGGATGCCGGTTGGTATAATTTCGGTGCCTACCGCTGCCAGGTCTACGACGAAAAAACCATCGGCTGCCAGATCACCGAAGGCAAGCATGGGCGGATTCATCGCGATAAGTATTTTGAACGCGGACAAAGCGCAAAGTTCGCCATTGTATGCGGTCAGGATCCGCTGCTGTATTTGTTGTCTGCCAGCCCGCTGCCCAACGGAGTGTCGGAGTATGACTTTGCCGGCGGTATCCGGGGCGAACCAGTAGAGGTGGTCAAGGGACCGTTTACCGGATTTCCGATTCCCGCGGATGCGGAGATCGTAATTGAAGGCGAAGCCGTTCCCGGGCAGTCGAGACCCGAGGGACCCTTTGGCGAATGGATGGGCTACTACTCGGACGATGTCGTGCCGCGCCCCTATCTCAATGTCAAAACAGTTATGTATCGCAACAATCCGATTCTTACCTGCGCGCCGCAACACAAACCGGTGGATGAGACCGGTTTGCTCAAAGGCATCGCGGGGGCAGCGGAGATTTGGAAGGCGCTGGAAGCCTGCGGCCTGCCGGAAATCCTCGGCGTGTGGAATCACGAAGGCGCACCGGCTACCCGTTTCACGGCCATTCAAATTCACCAGCGCTATCCCGGCCATGCGCGCAACGTGCTGCACGTGGCGGCGAACTGCATGGCGGGCGCGTATAATGGCAAGTGGACCGTAGTCGTAGACGATGACGTCGATTGTTCCGACATCGATCAGGTACTCTGGGCGATGGGCACCCGGTTCGACCCCATGACGGACATCGATCTTGTCCAGAAGGCCTGGTCGTCCGGTCGCGACCCGATGTTTCTGCCGGGAAATTTCAACAACCGCATACTGATCGACGCCTGCATGCCTTATAACCGCAAACTCAAGGGAGAATTTCCCAAGGTGGTGGAAGTACCGGAGAGTGTCCGGGCCCAATTGAAAGCGAAGTTTCCGCAGGTTTTTAAATCGCAATCGTAGAGCGGAAGGAGTAGGTCATGGTGTTCGCGAGTTGGCGCGGCGTTGTCGGGGTGGTAAAGCCCACTCATCGACCCGGCTCCCTAGAAGAGTTCATCCGGTTACTGCCCGAGGGGATCGGGGTGGTTCCGGTTTATTTGAATTTCAAGCGCGGCACGGAAGACGAATTTCGCGGCGCGCTTAACGCGGTTGAGGAAAAAGTCGCGGAGCTGGCTGAGGAAGGGTTGGATCTGATCCATCCCGAGGGCGCACCGCCGTTTATGGTGCAAGGCTATAAAGGTGAAGAAAAGATCATCAAAGAATGGGAAGCGAAATACAAAACTCCCATGGTCACCGCCGCCCAGACTCAGGTCGAAGCGCTGCGCGCGCTGAAGATCAAGAAATTCGTCGGGGTGACATATTTCGTAAACAGCGTGAACGACATCACGGCCAATTATTTCCGCGACGCGGGATTCGATGTCATGGCCATGGAAGGCATTTCCGTGGCCTTCGAGGACGTCGGCCGTCTCGCGGCGCAGGAAATCTATGCGCATACCCGCAAGGCGTTTCTGAAGCATCCCGACGCGGACGGTATCTACATGCTCGGCACCGGCTGGCGTTGCCTGGACATCATTCATTTACTCGAGGAAGATCTGCAAGTGCCGGTTGTGCACCCGGTACCGGCGCGCGTCTGGGCGGTTGAAAAGCGGCTCCACGTGCGACAGCCGGTGAAGGGCTTTGGCAAGCTACTGGAAGAAATGCCTTAGATTAGCAGGCTGCTGAAAGAGCCTCATATGCTTCGTTGCGCTCAATCGTCTCGCTCCAACGTACTGCCTAAGTACGCCTCCGCTCGTCGATTCTTCGCGCGCCTCGCCTCTGAGCCCTTTTGAGCGGCCTGCCAGGCAGACTTTAGCTGCTGAAGGAGC
>DAIRFP010000138.1:0-13411 GCA_036794995.1 Thermodesulfobacteriota bacterium
ATTTTTTTGTTGACTTGGACACTCACAAACGAAACTGAATTTTGCCCCTGAATCTTCGACCGCTCAGGCGTCGTGATAGTTGAACTCGTTATGCTGGATCGTATTGATAAAGCAGAGCGCCAGCGGCCGGTTGGCGTTCTTTGCCACCTCAAGGAGACGATTCACCGTGTCACTCCTGCGAAAAAAAGTTCGATAGCCGAGTCCCTCGTAGGCGCTTTTCTCCGGGAGGCTGTTCGCGTAAATAATCGCCGCGCGATCGCCGATCAAGTTCGGCGCCAGGCTTTGCGCCAGCGGCAGCCCTTGACCCGCGTTGTTGCCGAAGACCACGTAATCCACCGAACCCTCAAGTTCCGCCAACGCGCGGCTAATCGCGGGCAACGACACCTGGTCCCAGTTTCTCATTTCGAACTTGGCTTGCGCCGCCGTCAAAACAGTCGGATAACCTGCCGCGACCCGGAAGACGCCCCCTTGTTGAACCAAACGGGTCCAGGACAGCGGCGGAGTTGTGACAAACTCTCCCACCGTCACTTCGTTATCCAAAATCAAGGCTACGAAGCGATCAGCCGGCAGCTCTAGTATCTCTCGAAAGATCATTGGCTTTGCGGTCATCGCGATCTCCTTTGCTTTGCCCATCTTGTTGGGACCCACCGAGAGTATCAGTAACGAGTGGCAAAGACCATTTCGCCCTATCTTTCGAATGATCAATTGCGTTACTTGACAGATTTTCTGGATTTAAGCGATATTCTGAATGCTGACTCGATACTTGTTGACGTTTTCTGAATCGTGGGAAGGTCTCGTATGCAAAATGATTCCACACTCGGCCGGTTCGCCGATTCGGAGTGGGCGGCATTCATAGCGAAGCTTGAAGTCGCAGAACATGAATTTGCGCAGGGCCGCCCCGCCGCCTTCAAAGCGCTCTGGGCCCACAGTGATGACGTCAGCATCTGCGGCGCTTTTGGCGGCGTGGAGTCCGGGTGGGACAAGGTGGCAGCCCGGCTCGACTGGGCGAGCTCGCAGTTTTCAGATGGCACACGCAGCAGAGAGGAAATCAGATGCACCGTCGGTCCCGATTTCGCGTACCTCGTCCAGACCGAGCACATCCGATTCCGCGTCCCTGGCCGGACGGAAGAATCGACTCTCGACCTGCGGGTAACCATGGTGTTTCACCGTGGAGCGGACGGCTGGCGAATCGTCCATCGACAGGCCGATTCACAGAAGAGCACGCAGCTGCCGCAATGAGCGGCAGCCGGCTCATCCAGTCACTTCCCTGGGGCGAAGTCCCGAGAGCGAGTCTTGTCGGAAGAGTGATTTCTGGGGAGCTTTTTGATATAGTACAGCCTGGATGACAAAGCTACTTCAGAGAGCATTTGACGAGGCTTCGAAGCTTCCCGAAGATGAGCAGGATGCGCTGGGTCGAATTTTACTGGAGGAACTGGCCTCCGAGCGTCGGTGGGAAGAGCTTTTTGCAGGATCACACGATTTCCTTTCTGAACTTGCCGATCAAGCCTTGGCGGAGCACCGTGCGGGTCGAACTGAGAAGCTTGATCCGGAAAAATTGTGATCTCGCATACCACTGCGCAGTTCCGGAAACTATTCGCCGAACTGCCTGCAGAGGTTCAACGCCAAGCTCGTCGGGCATATCGCATCTTCCGTGAGAATCCCAATCATACGAGTCTGCGTTTCAAGTCTATCCATCCCACACGGCCAATTTATTCCGCGCGAGTTAGCCCTGGCTATCGAACAGTCGGGATTCTGCAAGGCGATGATATCGTGTGGTATTGGATCGGCTCACACGCAGACTACGATAAACTTCTCTCACAATCGCGCCGAAGAATGTAACAAGCGACCCGATGCTGATCGCCGGAACGCGAGCCAACACCCTTTACTCCAGCGACCAAGTAATCGCGATGGCAAAGGAACCCAAGGAACGATTCCTGCTCGATAGCGCCTCGTATATCGACTGTATGACAAGGAGGAATACGTGTGACCCATCGTAAAACACTCCACGGGTTTCTTCAAAAATAGGGGTCCAATGGATGACCGTCTTTCGTCCTCTGGATACCTGCGCATCGTTAATGAAAGTGGCGAGGATTACGCATATTCGGCGGACCGCTTTTTTCGCCTCGAGGTACCCCAGCCACTGGAGCGCGCCTGCTGAGGGCGTTGTCATAATCGTGCGCCAGGCCGATGCCCAATCCGCCTGGCTGGCACGACATTACCTTCCCAAACCAAGGAGGATCCCATGACAACCCCAACGACGGTATCTCTCTGCGGTGCCGCAACGGTATTCGTTGTTCATGACGTGCTTCGAAGCGTCGAACACTACCGTGACGTGCTCGGTTTCCGAACCGGTTCACCTATGGCCAGCCGACGTTTTATGCGGGGGTTGAGCGGGACGGCGTGATCATTCATCTCCAAGCCGCGGACCACACAAAACGGCAGCCTGGACACGGTGCAGTCAACGTCTTTGTAACCGACGTAGACGCCCTGTACCAGGAGTTAAAATCGCGCGGTGCCGGAGTCTTGAATGAACCAAAGGATTACCCGTACGGCATGCGCGACTTCGACGTTAATGACCTCGACGGGAATCAGCTGTGTTTCGGGATGGAATCGAAGAGCAGCTAACAACGCAATGACGCGAACGAGAAGGTCGAGAAGGTGACGGTTTCCATAGGTGAATGCATTGGTTGATAAAATCTTTACTCATCTATGCAAACCAGACCCTATTGCCTCCCCCAGCCTTGTATCGCCCTTGATAAAGATGGCCAACCCTTCGATGCCGGCGATTGTACCCTCCGGTAAAAGCAATATTGCAATGCCTCATAAACTCGGAAAGATTCGCTTTAGGGGTCTCCGCCATAGAATGGTGGTACGCTCTGACGGTACGGGTGCGGCAGCGCAACGGCGGCGACCCCTTCATGGGCCGCCATCACCGCCGGCTCCTGCTCGATGCCGGGTTTGCGCGTGCCGAGGCGACCGTGTCTGTGTCGAGTGCGGGGACACCGGAGGAAACCCGGCGTCGTGCCACCTTCCTCAAGGCGCAACTGCAGGGTTTTGCCCCGACGGCGCTGGCGGAGGGTTGGATCGATCAGACAACTGTAGAGGCGGTGGTGGCCGAGATCGATGCGTGGGCCGAGCGCCCAGACGCGCTCTACGTGGAGACGTTCTGCGAGGCGCTTGGCTGGGTGGGTGACTGAGGGTGTGGGGTGAGGCTCAAGGTGTCGCTCCACAGGTAAAGCGCAGCAACTCGGCACGGAAAGCCTGCCGGTGTCCTGATCGGATTCGAGTCAGAGGACGACTGGTTTGATTACAGGCTTGGAAACGACCCGCGTTTCCTGCAGCGCATTGAACAGGCGCGCAAGAGCTTTAGAGCCGGTGGGGGTACCCGGTTAGAAGATGTGCCGAAGTAAACGGTTGCACTAACAATGCGTCTGAGGCGGACGCTTTCGCACGCCGCTTGACGCTGCGCTAGAGTGATTCACTTGGATTCGATTCCGTTTAACCTGACGTTGGATACACCACGCTGCACCTTGCGCATTGTTTCCGAGGACGATGTGTCGTTCGTGTGGTCAGCATCTCGCTTTCCTGGATTTACCGACGGGATGAAGTGGAACCCGCCCGCGGATCAACAAGAGCTTATCGAGGTCAATCGCAGAAACTTAGAAGCATGGCGGTCGGGTCAGGCATTTACATTCACTGTTGTGTTAAAGGCAACACAGCTCCCCGTCGGACGTATCGCTATTCACGCCGAGTCACAAGCAGATGTCTGGAGTATTGGTTTCTGGATACATTCAGAGCAATGGGGACACGGCCTCGCTGCGGAGGCTGCCAAAGCAGTCGTGGAGTTTGGCTTTTTCCAGCTTGGCGCCGAGGTCATACGGGGTGCGCATGCAACGTGGAATGTGCAGAGCAAACGAGTGTTCGAAAAGCTCGGGTTGCGCTTTATTGGAGAAAATCTGTGTGGGTTTGAAAAGAATGGTAAGCCCGTTCCGGAACTTGAGTATGCTATGACGAAAGAAGAGCACTCTAACATCTCGCCTCAGACCGCTCGCTAAAAGCCGGCGGAGCTTGGCGTCATACGGACAAGAGGTCTCTCGACAGATGCTAAATATCACCGTCCATCATGATACTGATCTCTCAAGAGAGGAAATTGTCGCGGTCGTTTCGCTGGTATACGGCTTCTGGCCGAGGAAAGATAAGACCATTGCCGAGCTAGTGGAGGCCTTTACTGAAATCAGCAAACAATACCGGGCTTCTTACCCACAGATCAGACTGCCTTCGCTGCGCTATGTTGTCTGGGACAAAGATAAGGCTGTCGCACAGGCTCTAACTTTCGAGCGGCCCGTTCTTACAGGTGCGGGAGAGATTTCGGTGATGGCGCTCTCTAGCGTGTGTGTTTTGCCAAGCTATCAGGGAAATGGCCTCGGGGCAGAGATTGTTCGGCGAACGTTTAAGCGTATACATGGAAACGAGTTCGATGTTTCCCTGTTTCAAACCACCATTCCGGCATTCTACGCAAAATTGGGTGCGACCTTGGTTACGAACAGATTTGTGAACTCTAGGAATAAAACCCATCCGGACGCGAACCCCTGGCACGATGAATGGGTGATGATCTATCCGAAAAGTTTTTCCTGGCCCCAGGGGCCGATTGATCTGAATGGTCCGGGGTATTGACAAGATGATACGCCCCTCTACCGGCCGTGAACATTCGGCTTGAGACGGACCTTCGGACCCGCGGCACGACTCGGGCCTCGTCCGCTCACCCAAAACGTTTAGGCGTAGTGTCGGGCCGGTGAACGCAGGAACAAGAATTCGATTGTCGCTCATGTGGAGGATCAATGGCAGACGTGATCCGTTTCCCTCTGGAGAACTTGACCTTGACGCTGCTGGTATCTTAGCCTTGACTGATTCTTCGTGAGGGTCAAAATCTCAAGCAGTTCTGGATATGAGCCGAGCTTTCAGGACACGCCTATTCCCCCTTGTGGCTGGCATCGGTGCTGGCCCAAATGAAGACGACGATTCGCGGCTCCGTAGGATGGTATTTATTTGGGCCAGCCTCGCCGGCGTGCCCTGCTTGGCTGTCTATTGCGCCGTGTACATCTTTCTTGGTGCCCCGTTGGCTACGGCGATAATGTTCGCCTACATGGCGATCGTTCTAATCGACCTCATCGCCTTCGGCATCACGGGCCGTGGTTTTTCCCAGTTTCTGCTCTTTCTGACACTCTCGCCGATGATCGCGTCCCTTCTGTTGGTGATCATTTTGGGCGGGATGATGGGTTCTGCCATGCATGTCGTGTGGGGGCTTTTAACTCCGTTAGGCGCGCTCGTTGTCTATGGACCGAAAACGGCGAGACGCTACTTTGCCGCCTATGTCGGCGTGCTTGGACTCGGCACATTCCTATCGTACAACACCATTGACCCCATCAACGTTCTCGATCCGCGCGGGATCTCCGCTCTGATGGGCCTGAACATTATCGGCGTATCGGCGTTTGCTTTCACAATCCTGCACTACTTCGTTCGCGAACGTGATCTTGCCCTCGGGCTCGTGCGAAACGAAAGGGAAAGATCTGAGGCGCTGCTGCTGAACATTCTGCCCAAGGATATCGTCTCCATCCTGAAACGCGAATCGCGCACGATCGCCGATCACTTCGAGGGCGCAAGCATCCTCTTTGCCGACGTCGTCGATTTTACCCCGATGTCGGAAAAGATGTCGCCGACCGAGCTGGTCGATTTGCTTAACGAAATCTTTTCGTACTTTGACGATCTGGTAGAAAAATATGACGTGGAGAAAATCAAGACGATCGGGGATTGCTACATGGTGGCAGCCGGCGTGCCCCGTCCACGCCCCGACCATGCGCACGTCCTGGCGCGTTTAGCGTTAGATATGCGTGAATTTGTGAACCATCGTAAATTTGGCGAACACAAAGTCAGCCTGCGTATCGGCATCAACTCCGGACCCGTGGTGGCGGGCGTTATCGGCCGCAAGAAGTTCATTTACGATCTTTGGGGCGACGCCGTTAACACCGCCAGCCGCATGGAATCGCACGGCAGCATCGGAACGATTCAGATCACGCGCGCCACCTACGAACTCATAAAGGCCGATTTTGTCTGTGAGCCACGGGGCACGGTGTATGTGAAAGGTAAAGGCGAAATGGAGGCTTGGCAGATTCACGGCGGTCTAGAACAGGATTGAATTAAAGGCAAATCCCCTTCGTATGAGCTGAGATTAAGAATCAAATCTTTACCTTTGTGTTTTTCGCGCGCGTTATGCAGTTATCGATCTCCGGGGATAAGCGCATTATGTGGATTTGCGGAAGTGGCGGAGCTTCAGCAGCGTACCCCCAATAGGTAGAAGAAGCCCTTACCGGCGATAGGGTGGTGCAAGAGGATCGTTGGTTGGAGGCGATCGCGGTTGGCCTAATCGACCTCGAGAACGATCAGCCTGTCCTCTACTCTACCCCCTTGGGTATCTACGCCTGGTTATTCCGTTTACTAGGAGAGCTTCTCCATCGCTTCCGCAACACCGCCGCGATATATTGTAACCAGATCTAGCGACTCCTGAACCGCCTGGATCACTACCTTCTCCTTTTCTCCAACGCCAAATTTGGATAAGAAGGGGAGAAACATTTCGCTATGATCCTCATCAGCTTGGCGATGCACCCTGAAATTAGGCATCCTATCCCAGTCGAGTCCTAAATCTTCCATCCAGCGCTTAGCTAGTCGGCTCGAGTGACCTCCACCCAGATCGCCCAACAAACGGTCATCATTCTGCCATTCCGTTACCGTGAGTGCAGCTATGGCCTCGAGCCAACTCTTTTCTCGCGTCATCCAGGCCCACGCGTACAGAGTTGCCCGCGTAATAGGCAGAGGTTCTGCATTCATGATGTCGTCGGCTGTTAATCCAATGGCTCGGGCCTGGCGAATAACTAGATCGAGATGGCCGTGTTCTGAATACTCGTCTCTAATAACCTCACCGTATTCGTGCTCCAAAATTTTCTTTTTTACCGATAGCTCAGGACAATTGCCGGAAGCATAGGCCCAGCAGTCACGACGATGGCGCACGAAAAGGGCCAATTGTTTGAGCAATGTCTGAGCCCTCGGAATAGTCACCTTAATGGAATAATAACGCTCTGCCTCGGGTGTTCCCATATTTTCTCGCACCATTTCCCCGATGGTTTGCTTCCACTCCTGAACATTCATTATTTTTCTCCTTTCTTATATAGCCCATTTACGAAATGTTCTCGGACAAGTTGGTCCATAATTCTGTTGTCGAAAAAACCCTCAACTGGGACGCTACCCTTTCCTACCCAGCTGAGAACCGTCTGTATAACAGCCGGTTCTACCCTTGGGACCCGGTCGAGGTATTTAACGGCATAGTCATAGTGTTCGGTAATATCCTGCTGGCCTGTGGTTTCGGGTCTGAGTCTCATGTACTGTCCGATAACTTGAAAAGCCTTTGTTCTGTTCGTCGAGAGTGCCGCGACTCCTTCAGTATAAGCTCTAAGTACCGCCTCGACGGTCTGCGGAGAATTCTTTAAGAAATCCCGCCTGACCGCGATCAAATCCATTGAAAAAGGAATACCCATTTCTGACAAATCAAGTAGTACATGAGCGTTGGGACCCGGCTTGACCGCTCCTACCCGGCCTGCAATGATTCCCGCGCGAAAAGCGGCATCGGCCTCAGTACCACCGCCGAAGGGTTGGATTTTGACTCTATTTTGGAGCCCGATTTTTTCGAGGACCATGCGCGTCAGGAAATCTGTTGTTGACCCATGTCGGGTAATGCCCATAATTCTGCCATCGAGTTGTTCAGACTTGGTAATTTCAGACGGAACCCACAAGCTCATCGCCGGGCGATTAGTGATACTCCCTACAGCTATCAGGGGAGCACCACCAAGAATCGCATTAACCACTGCATTGCTGGCCGATACTGCCACTTCTAGGTGACCGCTAGTTAGTACCTGGATTGTTGTAGGTCCGGAGCTTATGAATATAAGATCTGCCTTAACACCGTATTTTTCAAAAGCACCAATTTCCTTTGCCATCCATAGCCCTGCCACAATGGGGGTAAGAGTGGGGTAGGCGATGGTAACTTTGTGCGGAGCCGGAGTAGCTGCCAGGCTAACGGCGGACAACGCTATACCGATCAGAATAAATTGCATAGATGCCACCAGAACCGAATGCGCGTGACGGTTCTCCCGACGCTTTTGTTCAACCGATAGCTTCATATTCTGCAGAGTCATAAAGACCTTTCCGTGGAAATTTTCCCGTCATCACTCCTATGACGAAACCCTTCTCGCCTCGATCAGACCGACCAATTATATTCAGAGAATTTCCATCCGTAGTTTACTGTCCGTGAAATCCGGGCTAGCTGGTGATGTCCCCAGAATATCTCCTGCCATTGTATTGCCTGACCCAGTGTCCACCGCCATCCCATTTCGTCCATAACTGTGCGCCTCGTGCGAATTTCTTATGGTAGTGCCTCCATCGCTCGGGCGACTCCCTCGCGGTAAAGCGCAGACAGAGCGAGCGACTCGCGAACGGCGTGTATCGCCATCCGCTCTTTTTCACCCGTGGCAAACTCCACGAGAAACGGGAGAAACATATCGCTATGCTCCTCGTCCGCCGCTCCATGGACCCTAAATTGGGGAACCTCCTCCACCGTGAGGCCCAACTCTGTCATCCACTTTCTTGCCATCCGGCTAGAATGCCCTCCCCCCTGGTCCGCCAGTAGCCGATCGTCGTTTGTCCATTCCGTGACCGTTAGTGCCGCGAGACCTTCGATCCAGTGTTTTTCTCTGGTGATCCAGCCCCAGCCATAGAGGGTTGCCAGCGTGGTCGGGATCGGCTCCGAATTGAGTACCTCGTCAGGGCCGAGCCCGATCACCTTTGCCTGCCGCACGATGAGGTCTAGATGGCCATGCTCGGTGTACTCGTCCCTGATCACCTCGCCGTATTCATGCTCGAGAATTTTTCGCTTTACATCCATCACCGGGCAATTGCCCGAGAGATAGGACCAACAGTCCCGGCGATGGCGCACAAAAAGAGCCAACTGCTTGAGCAGCAGTTGACCTCTCGGCTTCGTTGTCTTTACCGAAAAATAATACTGTATCTGCGGAGAGCGCATGTTTTCCCGGACCATCTCCCCGATGGCTTGTCTCCACGCGATGCTATCCATTACTTTCCTCCCTCCTTATATAAACGGTCGATGAATCCTTCCTTGATCAAACGCTCGATGATCGTATTGTCGAAGAAGCCGGTAACCGGGACATCCCCTTTTCCCTCCCAGTTCAGCACCGTCTGAATCGTCGCCGGCTCGACAATCGGAACCGTATCCAAATATTTGACTGCATATTCGTAAGGTTCAATCAGAGTGCTGGGTTGCCGACGCATATATTTACCCAGGGCCTTCAAGGATTCCTCTTTTTTTGTTTTGAGAACCGCCATTCCTTCGATGTAGGCCTTGAGCATCGCTTCCACCGCTTTCGGGGAGGTTTTGTAGTAGTCCCGTTTCACAGCGATAAGATTCATGGAATACGGGATCCCGAGATCTGGAAGATCCACAAGGACCTGCGCCTTGGGTCCGGGCCGCATCGATAAGACCGCCCCCGAGATCATCCCGGTCCGAAAGGCCGCTTCCATTTCGGGCACACCCCCCAGGGGCTGGATCTTAACCTTGTCTTTGAGCCCGTACTTCTCCAACGCCATATTCATCAGGAAATGGGTCGTTGATCCAAAGCGTGAGATCCCTAGGATTTTGCCCTGGAGCTGCTCAGGTTTGGTGATTTCCGGTTGGACCCATAGAACCATCCCCGGCCTGTTGGCCACGCTGCCAACCGCCACCAGTGGCGCACCCCGGAGAATCGCGCTGACCACGGCATTGCTCGCCCCAATGGCCAGGTGCACGTCGCCACCCATCATCGCCTGCACGGTAACGCTCCCGGAAGCTATGTAGATAAGATCTGCAGCGAGCCCATTTTTTTCAAATGCGCCCGCCTCCTTCGCCACCCATAAGCCGGCAAAATTGGGGCTGATCGAAGCATAAGCAGCTTTGACCCTTTGCTGAGCCCCAAGGTCAACGGGATTAAGAAAGATAGGGATCAGTGCTAGTAAAGACAGAAGTATGCAAGGCATTGCCTTTGCCCTCCGATTATCGTGGACGCTTGCCGTCCTCAAACCGAACAGTTCAGACCGGCCAGCCGTGCTCCGATACATCCACACGGTTGCCTTCAGGGTCCCGGATCCAGCTTTCCGCAATCGCTCCGAACACGTTGGCCTCAGCAGTCGTTTGTGCGACTTTCTCGACGTCCTTCACACTCTCCACCTGAAAGCCGAAATGGTTGATTCCCCAAGGAAGCCTCGGTGTGCTGATCAGGGCGAGATCGACGAAACCATCCGATAGATAGATCGTGCCATTGTCGCCGCGTAGTTGCTCTTCCAGACCGAAAGTTTTCTTGTAATACTCGGCGGTTTTGCCAGGATCCTGAACATTGATAGCGATGTGGCGAATTCTCGGTTTTTCCATGTCTAACCTCCTTGACATAAGTACTTTTGTAATTATCCGAACGCGAAAATATTAATCCTTCTCATTCCGTATATATGATTAGCGTTTCCCGGCGCAAGGTTTTCGATCGATAAAGTCCTCGCAGACCATGTTGTCGACGATGGAGTTGTTCGCAAACTCCTCCACTCTTCTCTTTTGCCATCAATGGTCTCTCGCCGCGATCGCGGCGAGTCTTATGTTAGTGTGCGCGAGTTTTTTCAGTATCCACGCCGCTGTCATCACCGCTTACGGGTACGCCTACAGCAGCTATGGCTGGCACGGTGCCGTCGGCCTTGGCACCGCCGTGCTGTTGTTACCCTTGGGCCTAGGACTCATGGAGATCACGCAGGAACGGAGGTCAATTAACTAGGCTCGTCTTTCGGAAATAAGAGCCCAGCTACCTCTCCTCGATTTTAAGGTGCGGCTTTTAGACCCGGACGTTGCACGGGCTACATACATTAGCATTGTGACCCACGAGGGCGGTGAAGAACGCGCACGGCGTAGCTCTATTTGGTCACGCACCCGCGACGGCTGGCAATTGAGATTCCATCAAGGCACCGCAATACCTAGCGAGTAATGAAGCTAATCTCCAACATGCGACGCGCAAAGATTATGGATATTCGGCGGACCGCTTTTTTCGCCTCGAGGTACCCCAGCCACTGGAGCGCGCCCTGCTGAGGGCGTCGTCCTAATCGTGCGCCAGAACGATGCCAAATCCGCGTGACTGGCGCAACGTTACCTTCCCAAACCAAGGAGGATCCCATAACAACCCTGTCGCGGTGCCGCAACTGTGTTTGTCGTCCAGGACGTGCTTCGAAGCGTCGAGCACTACCGTGACATGCTCGGTTTTCGGACGGAGTCTACTTATGGCCAGCCGACGTTCTACGCGGGGATCGCGATTTTCAACTCCTGGTACAGAGCGTCCACGTCGGTTACAAAAATGTTGACTGCGCCCTCTGACGTTAATGATCTCGACGGCAATCAGCTGTGTTTAGAAAGCATCCCGACTCCTTTTCTCACTCTCATGGAGGTTATCTGTAATAGGTTGACATAAGACCAGCTTATTAGATACTTTCTTATCACTCCTGGGCATCTCTGAAGAGTCGAAGCGGAACATCCTGCGAGATAACGCACCAAGTCGTATAAATTTTTACTTAGGGCTGATCCACGGTCGGAGAGTCCAGATCACAGTTTCGCGGGACTGAATTCGCCGTGAATTTGTAACGCAGTGAAACGGAGGATGCCATGAAAGAAGGACTGAGGTTCGTAGACAGTGACATGCATATCCAAGAGCCGGGAGACCTTTTTGAGAAGTACCTGAACCCGGCTTTCAAGTCCCGGGTCACGTCGGCAGTAGGCGCGGACGGGAAGCTAAGCCACCGGTCGTGGATCATCGATGGCTTGCCCGCCTCCATGGACGTGGAGCTGCAGCAATACCGCAAAAAGCCCGCATCGTCGCGTGCCAGTGGCCCTATTCTCGGGAGTGCGACGGGTCAGCTATCGGCCTCCCGCTCGGCTGCGACAGGGCGGTTGCGCTTCGCGATCGAACGAGATTACGACGCCGAAGCCCAAATCATGGCGATGCAGATGGAGGGAATCGATATTGCTGTCCTGTTCCCCACCGGTGGTCTCAGCCTCATCTCCCGCAACGGAATGGACCCGCAACTCTCCCTGGCCCTGAGCCAGGCCTACAACAACTGGATCCACGAGTTTTGCCAGTACAGTCCCAACCAATTGAAATTCGCTGCCATGCTTCCTCTACATGATGTCAACCTGGCATGCCAGGAACTGGTGCGGTGTGTTCGTGAGCTGGGTGCCGTGGCTTCGTTTATTCGCCCTAACCTGTTAAACGGCCACTACTGGCATTCGAACTACTGGGACCCCCTATACAGCCTTCATGAGGAACTGGACGTCGCCTGGTGCTTCCATGAGGGGACAGGCGCCTGGAGCTCCCACATGAACGAGCTCTATGGGGAGAACCGGTTTTACCGCCACGTAGCCAGCCATTGGATCGAAATGCAGCAGGCCTTGATCGCTCAGATCATCTCCGGCGTTTTCGAGTTTCACCCCAAGCTCCGCGTGGGCTACCTGGAGGCCCAGAACTCATGGGTCCCCGGGTTGCTCAGCCGCATCGAGTGGGACTATGCGAACTACCGGGATTCCCATGCGCCCTACCTGTCCTTGACACCCAAGGAGTACTTTCAGCGCAACTGCTGGGCTGGGGTTGAGGGCAGCGAACCCGAGATCGCGTCCACGGCGAGCCTCATTGGCGCCGATCACATGTGTATTTCGACGGACTATCCCCACTTCGACTCCAACTTCCCCAACGTCTCCAGTAACCTGCTTCAGAACGTGCCCCGAGAGATGGCTGCCAAGATTTTTCTTGGCGGCGCCGGACTCTACTCCTTTAAGGAGGAGGACTTCAGGAAGGCGGCTGGTACACAATTTGAAGGGCAGGCGGTGCGGGCGGTCGGATAGGTGGTCATAAGACTCTGAGATCCACCAGCGCAAGTGAGATGTCGTGACGCGCCTGTTCTTGTAACGTTATGTAGAGGATTCACTTCATAAACACCGGCGCTCGCACAGCGCTGAGTCCACGTGTGAAAAGACTCCCGCCCCGTTAGTTTTTCAGGCACGACCCGAATCTTCCGACTCGTTCGTTTCGGATAAAGAAATTTGAGGAGAAAGACCAGGAGAAAATACCAAATAACCAAAGCCTGACACCTCTTCCTGCTCTGAAGTAGTCCTCGGCCGCCGACAGGGATTACTAGTCCCTGTGTTGCGAATTTAGACAACATCCTTACCGTTCCGCGGCACCGTTTGACGCGATGCCGGCAAGATCGAGGAACTGAATCAAGCCATAAAAAC
>DAIRFP010000139.1:0-13221 GCA_036794995.1 Thermodesulfobacteriota bacterium
TCCAGATGTCTTGAACAGGAGGCGCGTAGAGCATGTCGTCGAAATCGATGAAGTAGGGATCGTCTCTATTCCATAAAATATTTCCGGAGTGGCAATCGCCGTGGAGCAGAACGTACTTGACGTCGTCGAAACGAGGAGCAATGGCGTTGCAAATTTGCATTACGATCGTTTCGAATCGACTTGCGAGTTCCATCGGAACGAAGTTTCCGTCTTTTAAAAACTTCAAAGGGTCTCGCCCATAAGTTTGAGGATCAAGCCGTAACCGGGGGGCGGCTTTTACCGTCGCCCCGACGTTATGAAGGCGAGCCATGAACCTTCCCAGGCGCGTGAGCTGTTCCGTCGTCAGTTCCGGCTCGAGTCGCCCCGGACGCTTCGGGAAGATTGTGAACATCACTTCGCTAATTTCGAAAATGCTTTGTCCCTGGTCGTCCGTGAGCGGGCAGACGACGGGAATTTCGCTTTCTTCGAGGGCCTTCAGAAAATCGTGCTCGGCCTGAATCGTGGCGCGGCTCCAGCGGCCGGGGCGGTAAAATTTGATGATGACGTGCGGGCCCTCTTCCATCTCGATGTCGTACACGCGGTTTTCCAGCGCATGGAGCGCGTAGAAGCGGCCCGTGCAACGCCCGCCCAATTTCTCGGCGGCGTCGAAAATGACCTCTGGAAGAATCTGCAGGAAGTTGTCTAGCATAGCCTTCATCCTAGACGAGCGTACCCTCCTTGTACACCCCCGTTTCGATTACCCTGGAGAAAATGGAAGTGTTTGCATAACCGGTCCAACGTGACAAGACAGGTTTAATTAATCCCCGCCAATACGAACCCACCGGGATCGGTCCGTTCCAGCCGTTGCAAACGTTCCACCGCTTTGTTCCGTTCATCACGGGAATCAGCCCGTTCCAGGCGTTCCAATCGTTCAATCCCCCGGATCTAGTCCGGGGTCCGTTCAAAACGTTTCGGGAATTCCTGAAGCTTCGAAATGTTCAAAGAACACCAGTTGAGGACGGAACGCCATTGAACCGCTCACTATAAGACATACGCGATGCCGCGCTCACCTACGCAGTGGCGAAATGCTTGCCGGCGGGATGACGCCGGACCAGTCCTGCAATACTTCCCCTATCTTGCAAAATCTGACATTGATGCGTGTCTTCAATATCCGGCGCGTCACGTCGCCCATCGCGAAATCCTGCTGGCCCAGTGACGTTTCTTGTGACGCGAATCCTCCGCCGGCATAACTGCTTGTGGAGAGGACTCGGTGGTGGCCGACAGAGATTGACAATCTCTATTGCGGCCGAGTAGGGTCAAGTTCTTTCGCAGGGCTCTGAGCCAAAGGGAGAAAAGCGTAAACATGAACGCCGGTTATGAGTTAGATCTTCGCTCAACGGCATCGGCCGAGCTGTTTTCCACATTATGCCAGGCCTATCTGAAGCTGAAGCCGGGGGAGCGTTTGCGAGCGATCGTCGAGAAAAATCCCCGCCAATGTTACATGGCGTTTGTGGAGGCGGGCATTCCCCATCGGATCGCGCCCCTCGGAGATGGCGAGTGGGAGTGGTCTGCCACCCGCACGGCCTGGGAGCCCATGGGTAATGGACCTGGAGTACACCACGTTGGTATCTCTCCCGACGGGCAGCGCGTGTATGCGGTGGATCGAGACCGCTCTGTATTCATGCTCGACGTAGCACTCCAGCGCATCACCGCCAGCGTGTGCGTGAATCGGGGAACCTCACACCTTGCGATCCATCCGCGCTCGGGGCGCGTGTACGTCGCCGAGCGCAGCACTCATAGTATGGCGAGGCTCGACGGGGCGACCCTCGCTTCCCGGGGACGGATTGCCACTGCCGAAAGTCCGAATCTGCCCACGGCCGCAGCGAGCGGCAGCGTCGTTATCCTGCCCGGGCGGAATGGCCTCCTGACCCTCGCATACGATGACGAGGAAATTCGGTCGGTGAATTTACCTATCGGGGGCCAACCAAGCGCAGCGACCGTAAGTCAAGACGGTCGGCGCGCCTATATTCCGGATGCCGTGCGCAATATCCTGGTGAGTGTCGATCTGGAACATGGGAGAGTGCTTGCTGAAACGCCGGTAGGTGATGGTCCCTCCCACCCCGTCGCCACCCCTGATGATCGCATCGTGTGCGTCGCCAATTCGCGCTCCCACGACATCTCGCTGGTGGACGCGCATACGTTTGAAGTTATGGCAACGATTCCCAGCGGCGAGGCGGCGCACCAGACGACTCTGACCGCCGACGGGCAAGTTCTGCTGGTAGCGAACTTTTTTGAAGACTCGGTGAGCATCGTGGACTTGCCGAGCAGGACTCGGGTCGCGGTGGTGCCCGTGGGCCCCTACCCGCACGGACTCGACTTGGCGCCCGGCGACCGTTTCGCGATCGCCACCCATTTTGGCGACCCATGGGTCAGCATTATCGACGTGGCGGAGCGGAAGGTTGCCACACGGGTGCCGGCCGGACTGGGCTCTTCGCACACCGCCTTTTCCCCCGGAGGCGAGCGCGCTTATGTCGCCAATGCCCTTGCCAATACGATAACGGTTATCGATCTGAACCGACTCGAGGCGACCGCCCAGATACCCATGGGCTGACCGCAGCAACTTCACGCCTGCTGCGGGATCAAAAGCCTCGGGTCGGACCTGTGCAAGATTCCCTAACAGCAGTTCAACGGTTCAATGCGCGGGTCAAAGCCGGCAAGGTGTTGGTGAATGAAGGGTTAGTGACCCACTGGCTCCGAGTCATGCATTTTAGTCGTCCGCAAGGGCGCAAATGAAAGATGGCTACTGCGGGGTGCCGACGCTGTTGAACCAAGCGGAAAGCAAAAACTGGAGGCGTCGTAAACGCGAGACGCCTTTGGACCTGCGCGGTCTGAGACCGTTCAATGACCACCCCGTTACCGATCTTCCGCCTCAGGTCGTACAGCGAGGCGTGCGCCGGGTGTAGGTTTGATTCTCCGCTGATGACAGACAAGAATACCTCGATCTGTCTCACGGCGTGCGAGCCGATACTGGTGCATGGGTTTGACGCTCGGAGGGAAAGACGGTAACATTTGTAGTGATATCACTACAAATGTAGGAGGGGTCGATATGCGCATGGGACTGAGAGAGGCCAACCAGAGTTTCTCGAAGGCGATGAAAGCGGTGAAGCAAGGCAAAGAGGTCGTGTTGACTGAAAGGGGAAAGCCGATTGCAGTGATCAAGCCGCTCGACCCAAAGGAAGATCAAGAGGCAGTGATTTTGCGCCTGGAGGCGGAGGGAATACTACGACCGGCTTTGAAACGGGGACCTATGCCAAAGCCAACCTGGAAGCCGATCCGCGTGAAGGGCAAGCTCATGTCGCAGACTATCAGTGAGGAGCGCGACGAGCAGTGACATTCGCCTATTTCGACACCAGCGCTTTGATAAAGCGATACGTTAGCGAAAAGGGTTCCGCGCGGGTGTTATCTTTGTTGCGTCGGCACGACTTATTGTCCTCTGCGATCACTCCCGTAGAAGTCATGTCGGCGTTATGCAGACGAAAACGCAACGGCGAGTTGTCCGATGAAGACTTCGCGGCCGCGTTGAGCAGGGTGCACGGTGAACGAACACGATGGGAGTTGGTCGAGCTGGGTCGGACGGTGCTGACCCGGGCTGAAGAGATCGTTCAGGGAATCGTGCCCATGAGATCGTTGGACGCTATCCATGTGGCTTCTCTCGTGACGTTTCAAGCGGAGTCCGGAACACGGATTCCCTTCGTTACTGGAGATGACCGGCAGCGGCAAGCGGCGGCACAAATCGGTCTGGACGTTGTTTGGGTCGTCCCATGAGAGGAAAGGGATGGTCTTGCAATGCAATATCCAACCTAAAAGCTCCTTCCTGGTTCTAGCGCTGATTTTTGGTATCTGGTCGAGACGCGAGCGCGGCGACAGAAGAGACATATCAATCGGGTCGGACGATTCATCGATTGCGTGACGGCGGTTCAAAGTTCAAGGGTCAACAATCCAATATTTATGCCCGTTCCAGCCGTTCAAGGCGTTCAACCGTTTCACTCCGTTCAAATCGTTAGAATGCTATCTCCGGCGAATCGGAGTGTTTTTTCTTGACTCCAACGACGCACATCGACTAGCTTTCGACATGGAATCGCGGGGCCTGGTTATCCACATCATGTGAGCCGAAGGAACGTGGGCTCGCCTTTATACGCATAACGATACGATAGAAATCGCCACACAGAGCGCGAAGACATCGCGGCGCCGAAGGTTGCGATGCCAAAGCTTGACGGTGGTCGCGTGATGGAAAAACCGGGGGCTGGTCGTCGTTTTGAAGTCCAGGAAGGGAATACCCGATGTTTCAGCTTATCAACGGCTGTATCGAATGCGCAGAATGTCGAAACGATATTCTATATACCGACGAATTCAATTGTTCTTACTGCGGGGTCAGCCTCTGTGATAGTTGCCTTCTTTCCCATGAAGACGAATGCTCTTTCTCACTCGTGATTGATTAGCCCGCCGCCATTGAGCGCGGCAGGCAGGGTCGGGCAATCGTTGATCGTTGGGTGGAGAATCGCCGCAAATTTCTTAAGACTGGGTTTTCGTATGATAGAAATCGCCATCCTCTATCGGGCTGGCAGCGGCGCCGCGCCAGAGAAAGTCTTGAACCATTCGATCAACTCGGCATCACGAGGCGTGTCTTGAATGGCATGGGTCAATTCCTCCGGCGTCATAGGACTGGCGTCATCGCCGACGACCTTGCGATATTCGCGATGAAAGTCGGAATCTTTGAAAGTCTTGCGCATGGCCTCCTGAACGATCTCCACTCGATCTTTCGGTGTTCCCGGGGGCAAAACGTAGGGTGAGCCCGTAAGCCGTAATGTGCGCGCGAGGGCGAGGAGCCTTCTTTCTTTTTCAGATTTGGCAAAGGTCTCGATCTCAGGAAGATGCCCGAAGCGGGCATGCTTGAGCCCTTTGGGAACCGCCAAAATGGCGTGGAAATCCATCAGACCCTTTTCCACCCAATCGGGATTACGCTGCCAGACCGATGTCGCAGTGTTCGCTCTGGCATCGACTTCCCCGCGCAGCAGCGCAACATCCAATTCCGGCGCCCCGTAACCCGGGATGAACTTCGATTCCTTTAGACCGAGAAAGTAGGCAAAAAACCGAGCCGCTATGTAGGCGCTGTGTCCTACCGGCCTGGCACCGACTTTGACCCCGGACGCCGCTCTGAGTTTTTCCAAATTGCTCAAGCCGGCTTCCTTTCGGGTATAGAACACCAGGTGACTGTCGCTTTCCGGCGAGCCAAGGTAGAAAAATTTCTCGATGTCGTACATCACTCCGCTCTCGCCCAAGAGATTCAGTCCAATGACGGCGCTGCTGAAAGCTCCGATCGTGAGCCCGTCAGGACGGGCATTGCGGTACATATGATTGCCCACTTGTCGACCGCCGCCGCCGTCCATGTACTGGACCACGATGGCGGGATTTCCCGGGATATATTTGTGCAGAAAAGGAACCATAGACTTAACGCGGGCATCGCCGATGCCTCCGGGGGCGGTACCGGCGATGACCGTCATGGTTTTTCCCTGGTAAAATGGCGCTTGAGTGAAACCGTGATCGGGTGAAAGCCCGGCGAGGACCAAGACCGCGCCAAGAACTGCTATGCCAACGAACGCCCTATCCGTGTTCATAAGCGACCTCAATCTTTTCTTCGATCCGTACCTGGGTCTGTAGGAAGAGTCGCACGCGCAGCCCGAAAGAGATCAAATAGGGTACCTTCGATGTATCCTACGGTTCGATAAACTCACGTCCGGAGAAGGATCGAAGGACGGCCAGATGATGTGAAACCTACCTAGCCCATCTGGCGGCAAATGTCCATGAAGTTCTAGCGACTAGCAGCGATCCTTTTGCCGGAGGAACCTGCCCAAGGATGAAAAAGTAACAAGAGCGATGGCAATAAACAGGGTGGCGAGAATCACGAGTAGGTACCCATTGACGCGCAGAGTGGGCGCTTCCGGCCTTGGAAGATCCGCCACATTGGCCTCGAAGGTTGCCTTATCAAAGTCATAGACGTAAACGCTTTGCCACTCAAAGCAAGTGATGGGCGTGGCAAAGTGGATATCGTCTCGGCGCGTTTCCGCGGGAACATCGCCGGCCTTATAGATGCAGGTGTTGAACTCCAGAGCGGCATTTTTTACGCCGCTTCCGGTAACGAACGCCCCGGCCGGATAATCGGCCATGTAAACCACCGGCCTTTTCGGTTTCTCTGCGCCGTAGTATTTATGGTTCGGATACTCATAGGAGCCCGGTTTATTCCACCTCAATAAATAGAATCTGCCGTATTCAGCATCGCTGTTGTAGACGGGATCGGTGTCCTGCGAATCGATCACCCACTGGGGAAAGCAAAAAGGAACATCTTCGCCGAAGCTCGGTACGGTATAGCTGAGCTTTTTAGTGATCCGGCCTTGCGCATTTTTTGAACTGTCAAAAACGCAGCCTTTGACGAATTGAACAATGGCGTATTTCTCGAGCGCCGCCACGGAGCCGGTCTCGTATTCCATGATCACGCCGTTGCCGTAAGTGGGATAGTTGGGGTCGTCGCTGAACCAGACTTCGTAGACTGAGGTGGTAAGCGTGAATTTTTTGAGATCGCAGGTGTCAGTCGCCCGGCAGTTCGGATTCAGAAACAGCTGCTCGGTCTTCGCGAGCGTATGCACATGCCCTTTTTCGGTAAAGTGGCCATGGGAATTGCCCGCCAGAAAAGCGATGAGCAGCAGGATTGAAAAGCCGAGAAAATGCTTCATTGAATCGCGAAGGCCAGCCTATCGGATTGAAATCTCAGGTGTCAATGGCAACTCAATGGTTCCAAGGGTTCCAGCCGTTTAATAAAACCAAGACAGTTCAAAACGTTCAAGCTGTTCAATCGCTTCGCTATGTTCAAGCCGTTTAGAGCCGCTGGCCAAAAGAAGAAATTTCGACTATCGTGCGGTGATCAATCGCCGGTCGCAGTCGCCGGCAAGTTCCATGGAGGTGTCACATGAACGAAGTTTTGCCTACGGCCGAAAGCGACAGCGGCACGGCGCCGCGCGCATCGTCGAATATTCGCCATCTCTGCCGGATCGAGATAGAAGGTGGAGGCCAGATTGTGATGGACGGCGATTATGCCTATATCGGCCATCAACACCGGCCGCACGGAACCACGATCCTCGACATTGCCGACCCGCGGAAGCCTAAGATTGTCAGTAACCTCAAGTCCGATCACCCCTGGTCGCACGCACACAAAGTGCGGGTGGTGGGCGACGTAATGGTGGTGAATTCCGAGTTCGAGGGCGGTCCCGACGCCCGGCGGGGCGAATATACCGATGGGGGGTTTCGCATCTACGATGTCAGCGACCGGAGCCAACCGAAACTCCTCAGTTTCGTGAAGACCCACGGCAAGGGCGTGCATCGTTTCGACATGGACGAGAACTACGCTTATATCTCCACCGAGATGGAGGGCTTCGTCGGCAACATACTCGTGATCTACGACATCCGTGATCCCTCGAAACCGGTGGAGGTCTCGCGCTGGTCGATGGAACGGCAGCATGTGGCGGGCGGCGACGACCCGCACCCGAAGCGCGCCGATCACCGGCTGCACCACGCGATGCGCTGCGGCACCGAGCTGTATGCTGGTTGCTGGATGTCGGGCATTTCGATCATCGACGTGAGCGACATCAACGCGCCGCGCACGGTGTCCCGCTACGAGTATGACCCACCCTGTCCGGAGCCGACCCACACATTTCTCAAGGTGCCGCACCGGATCGGCGGCAAGCAGATCGCAGTATCGACGGAGGAGGAACGCGCGCACCGGGGCGTCGACGCCGGCAAGCCGCACGCGCCGCTCCGCACCTGGGACGTCAGCGATCCGACCCAGCCGAAGCTGCTCCACTCGTACTACCTGGCGGAGTCCGCGACGCCGTACCCCGCCGACAAGGTCCGCTTCGGCACGCATCAGCTGCGCGAGAAAGTAGACCGGGACAATTTGCTCTACGTTACCTGGTTCGCCGGCGGGCTCAGAATCATGGACATCAGCGATCCGGCGAACCCCCAGGAGCGTGGTTATTTCATTCCGAAACCGGGGGACGGGCTGGCGGCGCCGCAGACCAACGACGTCTTCAAGGACCAACGCGGCTTGCTGTGGGTGACCGACAAGCAGCGCGGCCTCGACGTGATCGAATACCAGCACTAAAGCTGGACCCTTCTGGTTTGAGGATCCGTTGGTTCCAAACGTTCAAGTCGTTCAAGCGGTTCAAAACGGTGGGAGCGAACCCGGACGGAGAAAATTCCCAGCCAAGTCGGCGTGCCCCCGCTGTTGTTTTCGTTTTCGCAGAGAGAAATCGCTAGAAGGCAACCAAGGAGATCACTATGAAAAACCAAGTTTACAAAAATTTCGCTTCGCTGAAGCGTCCGATTCGCCTTGCGGTATCTACGAAAAGGTTTAGGCCGGGAATGAAATGGTCGCTTTGGTTATGCGCGATGACGGCGCTTGCGCAGCTTATGGTGTTGCCCAGCGCCGCGATCTCCCAGACTCCGTTTTACAAGGGTAAGACCGTTAAAATAATCGTTGCGGCGACCCCCGGCGGAACCGGAGATTTTCGCGTCAGAGCGATGGGGCCGTTTTTGCGCAAATACATCCCGGGAAATCCCACGGTCATTCTTGAGTTCATGGACGGGAGCGGCGGGCGTAAAGCCGCCAATTATGTTTACGGCAGCGCCAACCCTGACGGGCTTACCCTGGGGGCGGTGAGTGGGGGCATGGTGGCCCTGAGCATCATGGGGGAGAGCGGCGTCATGTACGATGTCGATAAGTTTATCTATCTCGGCTCGTCGGAAAGCGTCAGCCACCAAATCATCTACACGAGAAAGGAACTCGGACTCGATAGCATAGAGAAGCTCCGAGCGGCGTCCGGAATCAGGATCGGGGCGCAATCGGTGGGTCATGTCGCCTACGTAGCCGGTCGGTTGTTTGCTTATTTTATCGGTATGAAGGACCCCAAGTTTATCGCCGGCTACACGGCTCCCGAAGTTGATGCGGCTTTGTTGGCCGGGGAGTTGGATGCGCGATCGAACAATCCGACTTCGGTTTTGCGGCGCAACCCGGAATGGGTGGAGAAAGGCCTGATGAATTTCCACTCGATCCTGGAGGCACCCAAAGGCGCCAAGCATCCACGCTTTGCAAACTTGCCAGAGGTCGAAAGCTTTGCCAAGTCGGAAAAAGAGATCAAGCTGCTCTCCTTGTGGCGTTCGTTCAGGCTGATCGGCTCGCCCTACGTTCTGCCGCCGGGCACGCCGAAAGATCGCGTCAAGATTCTCCAAGAGGCCATAGAGAGGTCCCTCAAAGATCCCGCTTTCCAGACGGAATACGAGAAGATGGTCGGCGACAGCGCGGACCCGATCATGCCGGAAGCGATGGCCAAAGTAGTCAAGGAAACGCCGCGCGATCCAGAGGTGATCGAGACGCTCAAGAAGCTTTCCGGCGCCGGTCCGCTTCCCCCTCGGTAAGAGGGCGGAGGTTATCGGCGGACTACCGGTATTTTGAGTCTTCTCCCCGGCTCGATGGCTTCCTTCAAATCGACTTGATTTAGAATCGCCACCTCTGCGGGCCTGAACGGAGCGGGTAAGCTCTTGGGAATCAAATCCTCGAAGGGTGCCCGGCGGGAGACGGTTTCGAGCGCCAGTCGAACCGGCTCGCGGTTCAGTATCCGCGCATCCTGGATTTCACCGAAGCCCTGCATGGTTTGCAGAAACGCGCCGCGAAAAGCACCGAACGACTGGGGCGCGGTGTAGCCGATAAATTGGTAGATGCGGCCCCGGTAGTCGACGAAGTAAACCATAATCCTCGCCACTTGCCCATTTTCCATCCGGCTATCCGCGACGGCGGCGTAGGCCGGGTATTGGTTGGAGCGCATGGGGCCGCGTTCGATGACTCTCAGCCCGGGCTGCTTGAGGAATTTAGCGGCGGCGGACTCTAAAGATTTCTCGCCGGTGCCGGCAAAGCCCAAGAACGCCCGTTTCTGATTCTCCACCATGACGACCTGCGCAGGCTGGTTGATGAGTTTGAAGCCGGGCGGCAGCGGAAAGCGAAAGCGCAGCGCCGGGTGATAAAAGACATTGCCTTCGACGAATCCCTGCCGCGGATCTTCGCCTATCACCAGGCCGTCGACGGCGCTCAAGTAGCGGGAAACCTCCGGGGGCCGCGGCTTTTCGGGCGGCCGTCCCGCGATCAAGTCTCTGATCCGCTGAATGCGGTCGCCGGGATTGGGGTGTGTGGAGAGAAAGTTGGGCATCCCCTGTCCTTCCTTTTCTTGAATTCGGTTGAGCGTCTGGAAGAAACGAATTGCCTCGCGCGGGTCGTAGGCGGCGCGGGAGCTGTAGTCGACGCTCAATTGATCGGCTTCCAATTCGTCGTCGCGGCTGTAGCGGAGGAAGAGCAGTTCCGCGGCCATGCCGCCGAGATTGAGAAGGTCGCCGGCGGGAAGCCCGAGGACTCCCTGGCCGAGCAGGGCGCCGCCGAGAAGGAGCCCTTGACCGATTTGCTGTTGCCAGGCCTGGCGCGCCGCGTGGCGGGCGGCCACATGGCCGATCTCGTGGGCCAGGACGGTGGCAAGCTGGTCCTCGTTGTTCAGATAGGCGAGCATCCCGCGGGTAACATAGATGTAGCCTCCGGGAAGCGCCATGGCATTGATGATCGGACTGTCGAGAATGGTGAAACTAACCGGTGTGTTGCGAAATTCCTCCGCGGTTCCGGGGCGCCGCAGGTGACTGGTGGCGAGAACGCGATTGCCGACCTCCGTGACGTAGCGCTCAAGTTGAGGATCGCGGTAGAGACCGAAAAGCGCCGCGATTTGTTGGCTGCTTTGTTTGCCGATGGCGGCTTCCTCCTGCCAGGTATAGCCGAGAAAGCGCTTTTCTCCGGTGGCGGGAACGATGTCCGTGGTGCAGCCGGCGTGGAGCATCACGGTCAGGACAAGCGACAATGCCCTGCACATCATTTTACAAGCCAAAAGCGGTGTAGGACCGGGGAATCTCATTTTTTCACTGCGCATTTGTTTCGGAAATTTTGCCGATATGATGGCGCATTCGGTTCATTCGGTTCATCCTTAGGTTTAGAAAGAAATCGTTCTTAAAACAAGCAGTGAAAGCATGAGGCCGGTCAAAGTCGCGCGGCAATTAGCCGTAGGCCTCGACAGCAATTGACAAATAACATGAGACGGATGCAAACTCTTGCGCCATGGCAAAACGGCTAATAAGCCGTTGCTTACAGTTGCTCAAAGCGTTTCAACCGTTCAAAGCCTCACGGCGGTTCAAAGTTCAAAGGTTCAACGTTCAATGACTACACCCCGTTAAAAAGGAGAGAGTAAAATGGCTCGTCAAAGCTGCCGGCGTTTTTTAGCTACGATCATTGGCCTGAGCTTGTGCATGCTCGTTCAACCGGTGCTTGCGCAGGAGCCGTTCTATAAAGGGAAGTCCCTTCGACTTGTTGTAAACTACCCTGCCGGAGGGGCCACGGATGTCGTTGCCAGGCTGCTTGCCCAGTACCTGCCCAAGCATATTGCCGGGAACCCGGCGGTTGTGGTTCAGAACATGCCCGGGGGTGGAGGCAACGTTGGCGCCAACTACGTTTACGAGGTTGCCAAGCCGGATGGATTAACCGTCGGCGTTTTCTCCGGCGGATACCTGCCACAGGTTCTCGGCGGCTCGGGTGTCCGCTTTGATCTCAACAACATGCCCATGATCGCGGGGGTAGGCGAGACCTCAGTTGTCTACATTGGAGCCGATACCGGGGTGAAGAATCCTGCGGATATTCTGAAACCCTTAAAACCCATCGTCATCGGAGGTTTTACCCGGGAGAGCAACAAAGATCTGGCACTCCGTATCGCCCTTGAGCTCCTGGGCGTCCCCTACCGTTACGTGACGGGATACGCGGGAGAGGCCGACCTTCGGCTGGCGGTCCAACGAGGCGAGATCAATTACACCTCGGAGGGTCTCACCGGATATACCATGGGTGGCGCGCTGATGGCCCGAGAAGGAACTATCGTACCGCTCTATCAGGATGGTTTGGCCGGACCCGAGGGGGACATTGTGCGCGATCCGCGAGCCAACCTCCCAACTTTCAGGGAATTCTTCAGAACCGTCAAAAACGCCGAACCCTCGGGGCCGCTTGGAGATGCCTTTAAGATTTCGGGAGCCGTGCGCAGCATGGGCAGGTTCGCCGTCGCCCCGCCCAAGACGCCCGCTGCGACTATTGAGATACTACGGAAAGGTTTCCGAGACACTTTTGAAAGCCCCGAGTTCAAAGCGGAGTCGGAACGCGTCCTGCGTTTTCAATTGGTGAGCTTTGTCGGCGATGATGCCGAGAAAGTTAATGCCGCGGTATTCCGGGCCGCCACCGGGCCGGTGCGGGAGGCGCTGAGAAAGATGACCCAGGAGTAGGCGTGGCTTAAAAACCAGCCAGGCGCATTTGAAATGCTAGTGTAGTGGCTCTTAAATGAAGGCACTTATTGATCGACATAACAAAGCTAAAGTTCTCGAACAGGGAATGGACTCGCGCCAAGGCGTGGTTCGATAACCTCACCACGAGAATAAAAATTCCTAAACAGGAGCGGATTGAAGATGAATTTTGGCGAATCTCTGCCACGCAACGCACAGCACTTCCCCCATACCAGAGCGCTGGTGGATTCCCGGACGTCTTTGACCTTTCTGGAGCTTCACCTGAGGACGAACCGGCTCGGCAATTATCTGCTGAACCAAGGGATCGGGAAGGGAGATAGGGTCGGTCTCGCCTGCGGCAACCGCGCCGAACACTTGGAAGCGCTTTTTGCTCTCGCGAAAATCGGCGCCATCGCCGTCCCTTATGATTACCATTGGAGCACCCTGGAATGCGAAGCGATGATTAAATTCTTTGCGCCCAAGGGCTTTATCCTGGAGGAGCGCAATGAGACTAAAGCTCTCGCCGATATCGTAAAGCAGAGCGTGACACCGGGCCGGTTCGTGACCGTGGGCCCTTCGGAAATCCAAGGCGGGACACCATACCAAGCCGCATTGGCTGCAGGAAGTTCCGACGAGCCCGGGGTGAATGTGCAAGGAACGGATCCCTACCTTATCATGATCACGTCCGGCACGACTGGATTTCCCAAAGCCTGCAGTATCGATCACGAGACCTACTCCCTGCGTTCGTTGAACTATGCGATGACGCGGGGCTTCGGTCATGATGAGCGT
>DAIRFP010000140.1:0-13205 GCA_036794995.1 Thermodesulfobacteriota bacterium
AGAAACCGATCCCTAGGACAAGAGCATTTTTATGAACGAATTTCTATTGTTGGCCGTCATAATGGTCTATGTCGCCATTCACTACTGAACGACTTCCAATCTACCGGAATCCTGTCGGCGATTTTGTGTCGATAAATCGCGCGCGCCGCGTCTAGATCTTTCATTGCAGTTTCAGTTCGCTCTGTTTTCACGATCTATGCAACCACCAGCTGCAGCGCGGCATGATGGCGGCGCTTTGCGAGCTGCTGTCGCGAACCGTCAGCCTTCGACATAGGCGCTCGAACGGCGTTCGAGCTCGGGCAAAATCTCCCGGCAGATGATGTCGATGGCCTCGCCCCAATCGGGTCCGAGCGGAGAAGCCATATCGATGATGTCGAATCGATAGGGTTTGGCCAAGCGCAGGACCTCGTCGAGCTGGGCAAGACACTCCGCCGGCGTGCCCGCGACGACGATTCCGCTGTCCTCGATCATGCGCTCACTGATCAAGGAGTCTAGCTCTTCGATGGTTTTACCCTGCCGATGGCCGTCTTGAATCGCCGCCAAAGTGGCAGCCGGCACAGGTAACGCCAACAGCCGCTTGGTAAGCAGATGGCCGCCGATCAAGCCATTAACGGCCATGCGCCGGCAGTAGCGCCTCGCCTTATCACCATCGCGGGCGACCGACACATGCAGGTGCAATACTTTGGTAAACTGGCCGTCACGCCTGGGAAGCTTGGCCATGGCGTCCGCAAGAGCCCCTTGGCGAATCAACGCAGCAGGGAAAGACAGATTGCTGAGGATCAAACCGTCGCCCAATTCACCGGCGATCTTGAGGGTCTGCGGCCCGGCGGCGGCGACAAAAATTTCGGGCGGCCGCTCCGGCGGAACGCGCAGGAACGCCTCGGCGGCCGGATCGAGGCGGAAGAAATCGGCGAGCTTGGGAAATTCTCCCAGTTTGACGCGGCGCCCACCGAACATCTCCCTGAGAAACCGGACCGTCTCGGATAAGATGCCAACCCGGTGCTGCTTCCGAATCATGTTTGACGACGAGGAACCGGCGCCGATGCCCGCCGTGACACCCTGATCGCCGGCCAAATGCGCGAGGGCGCTGAAACTGGAGGCGAGATCCACGGGCGTCCGGCACACCGGGTTGGTCACCGACGTGCCCACGTGAACGTCTGTTTCCGCGAGGATCGCCGCTAAGGTCACGAAGGGATTTTCATGGGTCAGATGATCCGGAACCCAGAGCCGCTCGAACCGATGTTGCGACACCGCTCGCTTGGCATAAGCCAGCGTTTCGGGAACCGCGGGCAAAGGATAGAATTGCATGCCGAAACGCATTTCAGTACGCCTTAATGCAGTTTCAGTTCGCTCTGTACTTCCCGCACGATGGTAAAGTCGCGCACTTGATCGAGCGAAGCCGGACGCGGTAGGCCGACAGTCTGAACGCGCATGTCGATGATCGCTTGCATGGTAGCATCGGTGATGGCGCCCGCTTGACTGAAGCCGGGCAGAATCAACTCATACGACCTGACGGCGATCTCGGGCTTCAAAGTAAACCACTGCGCCATGATGCCGATGGTCTCGTCGCGCCGCTCACGCACAAAACGGAGGCCCCGCACCGTGGCACGAATCACCTTCTTCACTTCGGCTCTTTTTTCCGCGAGTCTCTTCGACGACGCGGTCAGTCCCATAGTAGGACTACCGATCTTCACATCGTCGGGTCCGGCAATGATTCGGTAACCGTCTTTTTCGAGCAGCACGGGTCCGGGAGGCAGCAGGCAGACGGCGTCCGCAAACCCGCCGGTCAGCACGCTCATCCGCACCGGCAAGTCGCCGCTGATCGTGACGAACTGAACATCTTTGAGATCGATCCCTTTTGATTCCAGAATCGCTTCCACGGCGACACGATCGGAAAGCCCTCGCTGCTGCGCGGCGATTTTCTTGCCGCGCAGCTCCGTTACGCTTTTGATTCCCGGCCGGGCAACAATGTAGTACGGCGGCTTTTCATTGACGACGGCTAGCAATTTCGCCGGCATCCCCTGCATGATGGCGTTAAGCATGCTGCCGAATGTGGTGGTGTAGTGAATTTCACCATTCATCAGGGCGGGCGCCGCCACGGGCGGTCGCATTTGCACCATTAGCGGATCGATGCCCTCCTCCTTAAAAAATCCCTTGGTGAGCGCCACATGCGCCGGTAGGATCGAAAAGTCACGGCTGGAATATGAGATGATGACCTTTTCCTCCTGCGCTCCGAAAGCACCTGCCGTCGATAAAACCATAAAGGCGCTTGACAAACAGCCAAGAAAAATAAGCCTTAGCGCTAGATTGATAGTCATCATTTTGTGTGCGATCTCCTATTTTCCGAAAACCCCTTCCCGATCCAGCCGCTCGACAAAGGTAGAGTCAATCAACGATGCCAGGTTTAGGTTCTTTGCTTTGGGATTGGATTCGGCGATGATTTCCAGGAGAATCTTCATCGCGCTGGGGTCGGCGTAGGGCTTTCTGAGCTGCATGTCGCGATAGGTCTCGTAACCCTCTTCGATCATGGCGCGGTTCTTGTCGAGGGGAACGCGCAGGTATTTGGCCAGGATGCGCATATTCTCTTCCCGGTTGGTCTTGTTGCGGTAAAATTGAATGCCTTCCGATAGCGCCTCGACGAACTTCGAGATGGTACGGGGATCCTCGCGCAGAGATCTTTCCGATACCGCGACGATATTACGCAGGTAAGGGACGTCCAGAGGCGTGAGATCGACGATCAACTTGAAACCTTCTTTGGCCGCCATGGTGGTGTAGGGAGGATCGAGGATCGCGGCGGGAACTTTGCCGCTCAGCAGAGCTTCGAAGCGCGCTGCTTTGCCACCGATATTCAGGGGAACGACTTGCTCCCGCGTCAGATTCAACTCTCTAAGACATAGCAGAAGACCCGTATAGGGCAGGCCGGAGAAACTGGTGACCGCCACGGACTTGCCCTTGAGGTCGGCTGCGGATTTGATCGACGGATGAACGACCAGCGCGAGATTCAAACCGCGGGTGGTTGCCATCACCATTTTCACCGGGAACCCGCCCAACGCGCTATGAATCACCTTATCCGGCGAGGTCTGGTCGAACTGAATGTCGCCCGAGACCAAAGCGTTGATATCGTTGCTGCGGCTGAAGGTGACAATCTTTGAATCGAGATCTCTTTTCTTGAAGTAGCCTTTTTCCTCGGCAATGTAAGCCGGCATGTACATGGCGCCGCGAACTCCCTCGCCGATAATGATCGATTTGCTTTGCCCAACGGCGGCAGCCGGCATTAAACAGAACCAAACAATTGCGATCAGTAAAAAGTCGATGAAAGGCTTCATAGGATTTTCTCCTTTGAAACGTTTTGAACGGCTTGAATGTTTTGAACCCAACTCATCCGGGCGAACACAGGCAATTGACCTCTGCGCCGCTTGGCACGCGATCCCCAACCACGGTCGTCTGCAGATGAGTGCCGGTGCGACCCGGGATATAAGCAGACTTGGCGCCCTTACCCCCCGCCACGATGATCCATATATCCTCCGGTCGATCCACAACACCGATCACCGGAGCACTGTTGCTTTGAAACCAGAAGGGTCTTCTTTTCGACAACAGCTCAAGATTCTCATCGGAGATTTTTTCGTGCGGCACCCGCGCAGCGACGAACAGCTCCTCGCGAATAGCCGCCTTCGAGTAACCCGCGCCGTTTAGAATGGCCGCGTGCTCGGGACAAATAATCAGCAAGGTCTCCGTCGAAGTTACGCCGCTGGTCAAGCCGCCCATCATAGTAAGAGCGAAGGTCTTGAGCAATCCTCGCGCCGTCTGGCTCGCCATATCGACGGCACTATTGACGCCGGTGCAGCCCAGAACGCTGACGGTGTCTGTCTCAACCGCAAAGCCACGCTCCACGTGTAGCGGTTCCCAGGGATTCTCTTCCTCGTTCTCGGCGATGCAAAAGGTATATTTAGCCGGTTGGCCCAGGGTGGCTTTATCGTACAGCCCCGGGATCGCGCCGCCGATATTGGTGAGGACGAGCCTTAGGGCTCTACCGATCGTAGAATTGGCGCGCCAGCCCTGTCCCAAAACGTTGCTCGAGTAGTTGATTTGCAGCGCATTCCGACAGGGCCCATTGATAATAACCAGCGGCGCAATATTGCCGGTGGTGGTTTGCACACCATCGAGGTTGAAGCCCGATTGCAGAACGCCTTTAACCGCAGCCACAACCAAAGGGAAATAATCCGGCAAACAGCCGGCCATCACAGCGTTGGCAGCGATCTTTTCGACGCTGGCGATACCATTCACTGGGGGAATGACCCCGAGCGTCTGGTCTTTTTCCATCCCGCTGCCGGCAATCATTGCGTCGAGGGCGGCCGGCGTGGGGGGCAACACGGGCAAGCCGTCTGTCCAGCCCCGGTTCACGAAGTATTGAAACATGAGAGCAGGATCCGCCGGCACCGCCAGCTCCGACCCCGATTCGACCGCGCTGCCGTTCGTGACCTTCGGAGCATCGTTAGAATGAACCGGAGCGGCAGTTAGCGCGCCGACGATCGCGTCAATGCTGGATGCCGCCAGCAAGCGTAACGCATCGAGACCAATCGAGCCCACCGGATGGGGCAGCCTGATGAGCGGCAGATGACTCATGCCGCGGGTCGCGGACTCAGTCTTGGCCAGCACCAGGAACTCGTCGGTAATCAGGGTGGCGGTGGGAACGCCAGCGCTTTCAAGCTCAACGGAGTCGTGGACACTCCACGACGTGCACGAACCTCAATCGCCGAACGCATTGATGACCAGGTCGCATCTGTCGTGGATCTCTTGCAGACAGTCCGCCTTGGTGCGGCTCATTTTTCGTTTGGCAATCAGCTCCACGCCATCGTAGCGTTCTTTAAGAAACTCGCCGACATAGGCAAGAAACTTGTCGGCGTTGGGTTTGTTGTTGTCGAGCAGGCCGATGCGCTTGTGGCGCAGGCTGCGGTATTTTCTACTGGCGAGCTCGGTTTGTTTGGCAGCCCGGGCTGCCGTTGGATTCACCACCGTTATCAGTTCTCGTTCCATCGTTACCTCCAGAGCATGGCGCAGCTAAACACTTGTTCGTCCCCGCAAAAAACACACTTGACCGTTCGTATAATGAACCGCTGACCGGCGTCAAGGAGACGACCTTATTCCGCCCCCCGGAGTTGTGATTGGACACTTGGGCTCTCCGGGGTTGTCAACTGCTATGGAGTGTTGGAGTATGGGACTGCTTGACGCCAACACTCCAGTCACTCGAAGGGAGACAAACGATGGAAGAGAGAATCATTTATCTCAATGGCGCCTTCGTACCCGAGAGCCAGGCGAAGGTCTCGGTACTGGACAGCGGGTTCAATGCCGGTGACGGGGTTTATGATGTGACCCGCACCTTCGGCCATAGACCCTTCAAGCTGCGGGAGCATACCGAGCGGTTGTTCCGCTCGCTTCAATATACCCGCATCGATTGCGGGCTGTCCGCTGAAGAGATGGAAAAAACGACCTTGGAAGTGCTGGAACGGAACAAACCGCTTTTGCGCGAGAACGAGGACTGCGCGCTCTGGCAAGTGGTAAGCCGCGGTGTGCGCTCCTCCAACGGCAACCGGGTGCGCGGCCGGGCCACCGTAACGGTCTATTCGGTGATCGTCAACTTTCCGGAGTTCGCGAGTTTCTACGTGGAGGGCGCGCCCGTGATCATCCCTTCCACGCGGCGAATCCCACCGCAATGTTTGGAATCCAAGGCGAAGATCACCAACAAAATGAACCACAACATGGCGGTCTTTGAAGCCAAGCAGGGGGATCCCCGGGCGATCCCCCTCATGCTCGACATCGACGGCAACCTGAGCGAGACCAGCGCCCACAATGTTTTCCTGGTCATCGACGGCAAGCTCTGCACGCCATCGGACAAGAATGTGCTCGGCGGCATCACTCGGGCAGTCATCTTCGATCTCGCCCGGGGGCTAGGCGTCGAGGTGGTCGAGGGGAACTATACGCCCTTTGACCTTTACAACGCTGAGGAAGCCTTTTTAGCCAGCACCAGCCCCACCGTGATTCCGGTCAAGACCATCAATGGGGTAGCCATCGGCAAGGGCGCGCCCGGTCCCATCACACTCCGTTTGATCGGCGCGTGGAACAATATGGTCGGCATCGACATCGTCGATCAAGCTCTCAGCCATCTCGACAAGCAGGAGCGCGACCGGCTGCTGAGCCTTTGGCAGAAGAAGCGGGCTGCCTAGACAGGCTGCTGAAAAAGACTCATATGCTTCGTTGCGCTCAATCTCCTCGCTACAACGTACCCTATGGCCACGCCGACCCTCGTCGAATTTTCGCGCGCCTTGCCTCTGAGATCTTTTTGAGCAGCCTGCAGGCGAAGTCATTCAGTGACTTCCCAGAGGATGTATGACTAGACGAGACTTTATCCGTCTTTGCTCCAAGGGCGCTTTCGCCGCGGCACTGGTGCCGAGAAACCTCGAGACCCAGCCCAAAGATAAACGCTTTGTTCAGTTTGTCTTGGCTCAGATCAAATATCGCGGCGGCGACTGGAACCCGCATCCGTTGGCGATTACACCGTTAATGGACGAGCTGATGTTGCGCACCAGCGTTGAGGCGGCCACCCTAAAACACGAAGTCGCTCTCACGGACAGCGATCTCTTTAACTATCCCTTTCTGTACATCACCGGCAAATACGAGTTCGAGCCCTTTACTCAAGAAGAGATCGAGATCCTGCGCCGGTTTCTCTCCTTCGGCGGCTTTCTGCTCGTCGATGACGCCCTCGGCCAACAGGGCTACGGGTTCGACAAAGCGCTGCGGCGGGAGATGCAAAGAATCTTCCCCGGCAACGAGTTCAAACGGCTACCCTCGGGCCATGCGGCGCTTCGCAGCTATTACCTGCTGCGGCGCATCGGCGGCGTAAGAATCGCCAATCCCAACCTGGAAGGAATTACCTTGGGCAATTCCACGCCGGTCATCTACTGCCAGAATGATCTCGGTGGCGCCTGGGAGCGGGACCAGCTCGGCAACTGGACCAACCCTTGCTCGCCCGGCGGCGAACAACAACGCAGAGACGCCTTTCATCTGGGCATCAACCTGATCGTCTACGCCATGACTGAAAACTACAAAGAAGACCTGATCCACGTTCCGTTTATCCGCAAGCGGCTCACCCGGTGAACCATGCAGGACCTTTTTCTCATCGGCAGTATACCGTGGTGGGTTATCGCTCTAGTCGCCGCCGGCACCGTCGCCTTGCTGGTTCAGCAATTTTTTACCCTCAGGCAGCGACTGACTCTAGGGCAGACCTCATTTCTGGTCCTGCTCCGTGCCATCGTCTACAGCCTGCTGATTTTCTTCCTTTTCGGTCCTGCCCTGGTGGAAAAGCGCGTGGCGAAGTTGCGCCGGCCTCTCACGGTTCTGGTGGACAGCTCGCAGAGCATGGCTTTCCCCGCAAGTTCCCAACCGGCCCAAGACGGGCAACCGGTAAAAAGCCGCCTTGATCTTGTCAGAGACACGCTCTTGTCCGGCAAAGAGCCTTTGATCCAAGAGCTCAGCCGGGACTACGACTTACAGCTCTACCGCTTCGGTACGAATCTTGAGCCCATTGCGCCCGCCGCCATCGCCCAGCTGAGAGCCCAGGATCAAGGGACGCGGCTCTTGGAAGTGCTTCAGTCCGCCGCCCGCGATTCCGGGGAGCAATCCGGCATCCTGCTATTCAGCGACGGCATCACCAACGGCGACAGCAAGACTTTGCAGGAAGCACAGGCCTTGCCGGTGCCCATCTTCACCATCGGCGTGGGTGACACGGAGGGTTTCACCGATGTGCGCATCGCCGATCTCCGAGTCCCGGACTTCGCTTTCCGCGGACGGGAGGTCAAGCTCGATTTGACGGTTCAGGCCTACGGTCTCAAGGGCAAAACATTGCCGCTCTATTTTAATCGCGGTAAGAACCTGGTCACGAGCCGTTCCATTAGCGTCGATGCGGATCCCTTCGAACAAAAGATCACCTTCAGTTTCACGCCCAAAGAAATCGGCACCCACAGCTTTTCATTGCAGATCCCCTCCCAACCGGCGGAACAGCTGACGCAAAACAATCACAAGGAATTCAAGATCGACGTACAACGCGACAAGATTCGCGTTCTGACTCTGTCCGGCTCGCCCTCCTGGAGCTATCGTTTTCTCCGCATGGCAATGAAGCAGGACCCATTGATCGAGCTCGTGTCCTTCGTCTTTCTGCGCACCCCCACCGACAGTGTCGATGTGCCGGAGAATCAGTTGAGCCTGATCCCTTTTCCCATCGACGACATTTTCCTGGAGGAGCTGAAAAATTTCGACGTGGTCGTCTTTGATGACTTTTCGCACCGCTCGTATTTTAACCCTGTCTACCTGGAGAGGGTCAGAGATTTTGTCCGTGACGGCGGCGGGCTGGCCATGTTTGGCGGCGCTCGCGCTTTCGATAGCGGCGGCTACACGGACAGTGGCCTGAAGGACGTGCTCCCGGTAGAGCTCGACGGCAAAGGAAGCTATCAAACTCAGGGCACTGTGCGTCCGGTTCTGACTCCATCGGGCAAGGCCCATCCCGTCACTCGCTTGCTGCCGGACGTCAAGGAAAACGCAGAAGCGTGGGCAAAGATGGCGCCGCTAACCTCGTTGAACCAGGTCCGCAGCGCTCGCGGCGAAACCCTCCTGACAGCGGGAGGTGACGGCTCCAGCGCTGCAGCGCCGCTGCTTACCATCGGCCGTTTCGGCAAAGGGCGCAGTCTCGCTTTGATGAGCGATGAAGCCTGGCGTTGGAATTTTATCGCCGTGGGCAATCGAGAAACGCCGCAGAACCACTTGAAGCTCATTCGCCAGGCTGTGCGATGGCTCGCTCAGGAGCCTTCCTTTGAGCAAGTCCAGATCCGTTCCATCCCGGTCTCCAGACCCGGTGAAAAAATAGCCATCAAGCTTCGTGTGCTAAAGGACGACTTCACACCCACCCGGCAAGCGTCAGTGCAATTGCGAGTGATCGGACCGGAAGGCGAGCCCAGATTGGTGCAAATCACTGCCGACAGCGAAGAAGGCGAATACACGGGAGACTACACGCCAACCCGGGAGGGTTCCTATCGGGTGGAAGCCGAGGCGAGCCTCGCTGGAAAAACCCTGGGCAAGGATAGCACGAGCCTTACCGTCGCCATCCCCTACGGCGAGATCGACGACGGCAAACCCCGTCCGGAGCTGCTGAAGCAGATTGCCGCGGCGAGCCAGGGAGAGTATATCCCGATCAAGGAGTGGAACGAGAAAACTCTCGAGCGGATCGCGGCAAAACTGGAGAGTCTCAAACCGTCGCAGATTATCGAGCAACGCCAAACCCGGCTCTGGAGCACGCTTTGGCCCTTCGGCCTGATCCTGGCGCTGTTAAGCGTCGAATGGTGGATGCGGCGAAAGTGGGGGATGATTTAGTTCAAGGTTCCGGGTTCAAGGTTCAAAGTTGAACGCAAGACTCAGAAGCGGAACTGGCGAAAAACTTTTACGGACAAACGAACCCATTGAAGATCCTGAAATTACAGGCCGGGCGGTTTTCGCTGCTGGTTCTCATACTGGCGTTCCCGGCCAGCGTCCTCAGCTTCTGCCACGAAATGGAGGTCGTCGGCCGGCCTTCTGTTCGGTTGGCGGCGACCAACGGCCCCCGGGTAGAAATCGAGTGGTTCGGGCACGCCACCTTTCAGATTACTTCCAGCAAAGGGACTCGCGTCCTTACCGACCCGCACTCCCGTAGCGACCTGCGCTGGCCGAGCCAGCCGCAGCATATCGTGACAACCAGTCATCAACACGGCGCCCATGCCAATATCTACATGGCGAAGGGGAATCCGGTCATCTTACATGGCCTCACCTCCGGCGGCGAGAATTGGCAGAAGGTTTCCACAACGATCCGCGACGTTTCGGTTTACCTGGTTCCCGCCTATCATGATAAAAGCCAAGGGCTGCAACGCGGCAAGAACGCGATCTTCGTGTTTCGCGTCGACGATGTCTGCATCGCCCATCTCGGCGACCTGGGCCACCTTTTGACGCCGGCGCAGCTCAAGTTGCTGGGAAAGATCGATGTCCTGCTGGTGCCGGTGGCGGGGGGCATGTTTACGGTGACACCCGAGGAAGCCGTGGAAGTGACGAAACAGATCAATCCGCGCATCGCCATACCCGAGCATTACTGGTGGCCCGGGGGCGGCGATCGATTCGCCGCGGCATTTTCGAAAGTAAGACGGCCGAACGGACCGATCCTGAAAATATCCAAGCAAGAGCTGCCGCCGCCCACTGAAGTCGTCGTGTTGGCCGACGACGCCCGCTGAGTGCAGGGGCCAGAAGAATTCGACCGTTTCTGAGTCCGCGGGTAGTGACTCATTTTGGTAAGCCGATGCCGGTTCAACTGACACTCGACGGGACCGTCATCCTGAACCCTTCGGTTGTCACTCTGAACGAAGTGAAGAGTCTCAGGGTTAAACTTCGTGAAGGATCTGGCGTAAAAGGAGTCACTACCGATTCATCGAGTCACAACTTGGAGTTCATACGGAGAGAACATGAAAGTAGTGCGCGTTCACAAATATGGCGGGCCGGAAGTTCTAACCCTTGAAGAGATCCCTGTTCCCGAGCCAAAGGCCGGCGAGGCACGAGTCAAAATCGCAGCCATCGGCGTGAATTATATCGACATCTACCAGCGCACGGGGCTTTATCCGCTCCAGACTCCATTCACACTGGGCATGGAAGGTGCCGGTGTCGTGGACGCCATTGGCGAGGGCGTGACCGAGGTTAAGAAAGGTGACCGCGTCGCCTATGCGATGATCCTGGGATCCTACGCGGAATATGCCATCGTTCCGGCGTCGAAATTGGCGCCGCTACCATCCAATCTCGACGCCAAGTCCGGCGCCGCCCTGATGCTTCAAGGCATGACGGCACATTACCTGGCCCACAGCACGTGCCCCTTAACGAAAGACGACACGGCGTTGATTCACGCCGCTGCCGGCGGCGTTGGACTGCTGCTGGTCCAGATCGCCAAACAACGGGGCGCCTTGGTGATCGGCACAGTTTCCACCGAAGCGAAGGCCCAGCTCGCCAGCGATGCAGGGGCGGACCATGTGATCCTATACACGCAGACTGATTTTCTGGCGGAGGTGAAAAGAATTACCGACGGAAAGGGAGTGCACGTCGTCTATGATTCCGTGGGGCAGACGACTTTCGACAAGGGCTTGGATTGCCTGAGGCCCCGCGGCACCATGGTGCTTTTCGGACAGTCGAGCGGGCCGGTTGCACCCTTCGACCCGGGAAAACTTGCCGCGAAAGGTTCACTCTTCTTAACGCGGCCGACCTTAGCGCACTACACATTGGCTCGAGCAGAACTGCTGCAGCGTGCCGGCGATCTGTTCAACTGGACCGCCTCAGGAGAATTGAAACTACGAATTGAAAAGACCTTCCCTCTGGCTGAAGCCGCCGAAGCCCACCGACAGTTGGCAGGACGCCAAACCACGGGTAAGCTCATCTTACTGCCGTAGAACGCCGTGACACGCGTCGCGATTAGGGCCTTACCCCGGAGAACTGTTGCTCGGCCAAGAGCTCTTGCAATTTCTTGCGCTGTTCGGCGTTGAGTTGCTCCTTCGCTTTTTCGAGAACGCGGATGCGCGCGATGCGGAAATCGCCGCGGTGCCGTTCGATCTCCCGCACTTTGGCTTCCACCTTCGGCATATCGAGCTTCTGAGCTTCCGTCAGGCTTTTGAGATCCATTTCGGCGACGCGCAGATCAGCGTCTTTGCGAATCGATTCTTTCTGAAAATCGTTCCTCAATTGCTCGAGATTTTTCACCTGGGCGGCGGAAAGGTCGAGCTTTTCACGATTGCGCAGTATAAAAGCGATCAGCGGCCGCTCTTCGTTCTTCATTCCGCCGGCGCCGAGATAGTCTCCCCAGCGACCGATCCATTCACGCAACTCCCGGGCGAAATCATCTAATCCTTGCGCGAACTGTTGGTTCGCCAACGGCATTGCGCCTTCCGTCGCCGCAGCCGGCCGAGGGAAAGACGCCACCAGGACTGACACCAAAAATCCCAAGAGCGCTCGCGTTATCATAAAGACCTCCTGCCGAACGGCAAATCATCATTTGGGATTAGCACGCGTGGCTGGCGCAATGTCAATTTAATCATGCTAGGGCGACAAGTCATTCGCATCCCAAGCTCAGATCAAGTGCCGAAGTTAAGATCTACGGGATTATTCTCAAGATCCGCTTTCACACTTTTGACTCCTGGAACCTGTTTGATCTTCGCAATCACGTTATCTTCAGAAAACCAGGAGGGCAGGATTCCGGAGACGGCAATGTCCCCGTCCGAAGCCTTGACGTCAAGCAACGCCCCCGACAACTCCGGCGATAGGACCAATGCGGCCCGTACGCACGCTGCCAGCGCAAAGTCGAGAAAAGTCTGTTTGGAAGCAGGGGTCATCTGATAATCCGGTAGCTGCACGGTTTCCAGGATCAGGCGTTTTGCGCCCGCGATACTCATCCGTCCCAGATTCACAACCAAATCATACCGGCTCGGGTCCCGCCAGTCGACGCCAAACAAGGTCATAAGCCGGCGACTGCGGGCCTTGTCCATTTCTTCGACGTAGCGGCGGGCTGCCGCAGCGCTGAGTTTTTGTCGCGCTTGGACTTGTTGAACTCGCATTTCAATCGGCGCAGTCAACAAAACTTTAAGCACGTGCCTGACATCAGGTAGAAGTTCATGGCCCAAGTGGCCGTGATAGACGATCGCGTTGCTTTCGGCGAGCTCACAAAAGGCTGCTTGCAGGGCAAGCCGGTAAGGATCCAGGTTTTGCAGAAAGCGATTCCACCAGTGCAGTTCCTTCTCGGCAATCTCATTCAGTCTTACCTCCGGTATTCCATATCTAAGACTTGCCTGGATCAGGACTTCGCGGCTGACGCAGCCGTAACCCAGGGCTTGAGCGACGGCCTCGGCCAATTCTTCACCGCTGCCGGAGGCACCCTGATAGATGGTAATGATCGCCATGACTGTTCCCTCCTTTCAGTAGGCCGCACGAGGCAACCGAATTACAGGTCGAGATACTGTGATCATGTCGGCTCGAACGCTACCACCGGGAGGTCCCCTACTTCAAGCCTTCCTTGCTCCTACGCTGTAGTGAACTTAAAGGTATCAACGTTTGGCAGATTGAGTATTTCGCGGCATTTTTCGCCTTGACACACCACCCAGTCTGGC
>DAIRFP010000141.1:0-13181 GCA_036794995.1 Thermodesulfobacteriota bacterium
ATGGGGCCAAGACAGAAGCATCACGAATAGGGCAATGGCGAGGTTAAGTATTTTGGATTTTGGAATTTGCATCAGGTCTCCATTCAATCGCAAACCTGAGATCGCCGAACCCAACATAAAATAGTTCAAGTCGTTCAAACCGTTCAAGACGTTCAAATCGTAGCCCCCACCCGCATTAGCCAGAGTTTCACGTGACAACGGCCTGTCACGGGGATTAAGCTCCCTCGGAATCCTTCGACGGGCTCAGGATAAACGGAAAGAGGTTTGAAATGATGTCGAAAATTCCGTTCTGCTGAGCCTGAGGAGGCATGCTACATCTACATCCTCCCGCCCTCATCTCGATTTCACAGAGTTCTTAAGGGCTCGCGTAGTTGGAGACTTCGACCAGATTCAGGTCAGGGTCGCGAAAATATACCGACATCATCTCGCCCCTCGCGCCGTTTCTTTCCACCGGGCCTCCGATCAGCTTCACACCAAAGGACTGAAGGTGGGCGATAACCTCAGAGACAGGAACGGAAGTAATAAAGCAAATGTCGGCCGAACCGGGCGTTGGCTTTTCCGCTATCAGAGTACTCTCGCGGCCAAATTGTTGCAGATTGATCTTCTGAGATCCGAAGGCCAGAGCTTTTCTACCCTCGCCAAAGGTAACGACCTCCATGCCCAGCACCTTCGAGTAGAAATCACAGGTTGCGCTAATGTCTTTGACGGTCAAAACCACATGGTCGATGCTGTCGATCTTCATGACTTACCTCCTGCACGTAAGTTGCTGCTATGGCGACCAATTTGCCAGTGTCTCATCACAACTTGCTCGCCACTATTCGACAAATCAACTGAGTCACTTAGGCTTGCGCTTTTTTTGCCCCCGCTGTTTCAACCATCGCTTTAAGGACTTCGGATTCTCTCCGGAGGGAAGACCTGCCAAGAGACCAACTACCGTCAAGTCTTCGTCCAAATCAGGCCAGTGGATGTACGCCCCATCTCCAAAAATCTCAAGGTGATTGCGCTCCTCAGGCTTGCCGTGCCAAAGACGAGGGTACCAAACGAGAGGCACAATGATAGTGCGACCGTCCACTAGATCCACCGTCAAAGACTCCTCGCTCACGGTAACGCTTCGGGCCCGAGGCTCTCTCTGTTCAGCGACCAAAGAAGTCATACCATCCGTCCAAGAATTGCTCCCGATGTTCTTGAACAAGCCTGCCTATCGTATTGAGCTCCGCCCGATTAAAACCTCCTGCCTGTTGTAGAGCAATCGGGTCTAGCCAGAATTTCGCCACCCTACTCTCTCTCCGCACATGGATATGAGGAGGTTCGCCGCGGTCGAGCGAAACGAAGAAGAAACGATAAGGGCCTGTCCTCAGGACCGTCGGCATTGGGTGGATCTTACTCCGAGCCCGGCTGAATCTTCAACCGAATCTAAGCTGGAGTCTTTCCAAAGGGCTCATGTCCGAAAATATGCACGTCGCTCACCCTGTCGCATAAATAAATTACCACGCAGCAACCTGCGGGGTGTCAGAACATCATGATGAGAATTTGTCCTAAAGGCGTCACCCCCGAATGTCTTAATCGTGGTTCGACTATGCTCACCACGACCCTGAGCCAGGTCGAATGGGTCGGGGGTCTGGTTTGCAGGTCCCGCCTGGATTTCCGCCGAAGGACGGATCCGTCCGAAGCCATGTGGCGGACCCGATAGAAGCATTCGGGAATGACGGACTCTAAGAGTCTGGGAATAGCTCTTTACGCAGCGAGCTACAGGGAATCCAACCCACTGAGATTGAATCCGACGCAGAGGCTTGGCATTATTTGAGTGGCACCGGCGTCCTCATTCTTTCATGCGAACATCTCACCTACCACGGCTCAGCGCCGAAGAACTGGCGCGGACTTCTGTCGTCACTCTCACCCACTACAACCAGCACGCGGACAGTTTCTGGAACGGCACGAAGGATCACGACGTAAGCCAGAATCGTGATGCTCTTCTTCAACATATAGGCGGCAAACCGTCTCGAATTTTGGATTTCGGTTGCGGGCCGGGGCGGGATCTGAAAGTTTTTGGCGACCTCGGCCATGAGGCCATCGGACTGGAAGGCGCCGAACGCTTTGTCCAGCTCGCCCGTGATTACACCGGTTGCGAAGTATGGCATCAAGATTTCCTCCATCTTCAGCTCCCAAGGGAATACTTCGACGGCATTTTCGCTAATGCCGCTCTCTTTCACGTCCCCAGCCAGGAGCTGCCGCGAATTCTAAAAGAACTCTGGGCGACATTGAAACCGAGCGGCGTGCTGTTCAGCTCGAATCCCCGCGGCGATAACGAAGAAGGCTGGAGCGGCGAGCGCTACGGAGTCTATTACAACCTGGAACTATGGCGCGAGCTGGTGACGGCAGCGGGATTCGACGAAATCACTCACTACTATCGGCCGCCCGGTCTCCCCCGCGCGCAGCAACCATGGTTGGCCTCCCTCTGGCGGAAATAGTGGAATAAGGGTTCCAAGCCGTTCAAACCGTTCGGGACGTCGGGCTTTCGTCTGGGTAATTGTGCCAACGCTATTCCAGTGCCTGGTGAAGATGGACTCGGAGTTTGCACCGCGGAGGCGCTGGTCGTGAGAAAAATATGAACGGATTTTTTCTCACGACCGCTGAGGTCGCGGAAAAGACGGATTATTTTAGAAAACAGGGCGACCAGCCGGTCGCCCCTACATCTTTTTTGCGTGCTTTGCATTGCTATGTAGAAGAGTTTTCTCCGTCTGCGCAAATTTTCTGACTGTTATTCCTCACGGATGCAGCACACATGACGAAATATATTCTCACCACGAAGATCACGAAGGACACGAAGGTTTCGGATATTTCTGATTGAAAACTTTTTGCGCCTTTGTGGTCAACTTTCTTTCTTCGTGGACTTCGTGTCCTTCGTGGTGAGTCTTCTTCTCTCGTTTGACTCTATTTGGTTGCGGCTTCGCCGCGCTAGGCCCTTTGCGGTTAAATTCTTCTTCCGGCTTCGTGCTGTTCGTGCCTCTGTAGTGAATATTCCTTCACCGAAAACCCGGAAGAACCAGACTTTCATGTCGCTCAAGCCGTTCAAGGCAGAGAGCGAGCGACAGGAAATCTGCAAACTTGTCCGTGATCGACGAATTGACAGGAAGCATGGGTATCGCATAAGCTGCGGTCAAAGCGGTCGACAAAACAAAAAACGATTCAAACATAAGGGAGGGCAAAAATATGGCGGCAGGAAATGGTCATGGTGAAGGTATCAATGGTGTCATCATCTCATCAGATTCCCATGTCATGGAGCCGGTGGACCTTTGGAAAAAAGGTGTTCCGGAAAAGTACCGCGAAGAAGCTCCGCTTTTCCCGCCTCATCAGGTGGGCGAAGGATTTCAGCACCATGCCGGCGGTTGGGACCCCAAGGCTCGGATCAAGGAGATGGAAGTCGACGGCCTCAGCGCCGAGGTGCTCTATCCGACCCTCATGCTGGATCTTTTCGCGCTCGATGACGCGAGCATGCAAGAGGCCTGCTTCCGCGTCTACAACGATTGGCTCATCGAGTATTGCAGCGTGGACACCAATCGTTTAGTCGGAATTCCCGCGATTCCCGTTTATAACATCGATAACGGCATCAAGGAGCTCGAACGCTGCCGCAAGGCCGGCCTCAAAGGCGCCATCATCTGGCAGGCGCCTCACCCGGATCTGCCCTTCCATTCCAACCACTATGATAAATTCTGGGCGGCGGCACAGGACCTGGATGTGCCCGTGAGCCTGCACATTTTGACCGGGCACAGCTACAACAAGGATAAAGGAAGAAAGGGCGTGGAACGTTACCGTGGCAGCGTCAACCTCAAGCTCATGGACATCGCCAACGGCCTCTTCGAGCTGATCTTCTATGGCGTTCTGGAAAGATATCCGAAGCTCAAGATCGTGACGGTGGAGAACGAGTGCGGCTGGCTGCCCTGGATCGTGCAACAGTGGGATTACTACTATCGCCGTTTCCGCGGCGTGAACCCGCCGCCGTTTACGAAAGATCCCAGCGAATATGTTCGCAATCAGGTCTATTCATGTTTCTTCAACGATTCCGTCTGCGGCCACAATCTGGAATGGTGGGGCCAAGACAATATCATGTGGTCCAATGATTTCCCGCATCCCAATTCAACCTGGCCGAACTCCCTGAAGATCATTCAACGGGATATCGGGCACCTGCCGCCGGAAACACAGACGAAGGTATTGGCGACGAACGTGTGCAAACTCTACAATCTCGATTTGGCCAAGATCCCCCAGGGCATCGCCAACGCTGCGGCAGCGGCTCAGGCTTCAGCGTAACCGAGCGTTTTAGTTTGAAGGACGCAGATGGCAAAACACTTTAGCAAGATTCTCTACGCTACAGATCATTCGAAAGCTTCGGCTCGTGCCCTCGACGAAGCCGTGGCCCTGGCCAAGCAGAACGGCGCGGAACTATTGGTATTGCATGTGATCGATCCCGTGTCTTCCTACGTTACGGGAGAGGATATCGGTGGCGCTGAGCTCTACATGAAGTTGGAAGAAACGACCAAGCAAGAGGCCGAAAACTCCATGAAAAAGCTCATGGAGAATTTAACCAAGTTAAAGGTCAAGGCCAAGAGTCTTCTGCTCCGTGGCACCGCTCCTGACCAGATCGTCAGAGCGGCGAAGAGCCGAAGAGCGAACTTGATAGTGATTGGTACCCACGGCCGGACCGGCCTTTCCAGGCTCCTCATGGGGAGCGTTGCCAACAAAGTCGTTTCAACGGCGCACTGTCCGGTTCTCACCGTCCGGGGAAAATAGTCTGTACTATGGCGGAAGCATACTTGTTACAAAACTTCATCCGGGACATGGATGCGATTAGCCGCACCGAAAGTTCCCCGGCAAAAATCGTCGCCGCGGCGAAACCTTTACTGGCCAAGCTCGTTGAATATCGAGACTGCATTGAACCGAAGTTCAAACAACGTGGCGCCACCGAATATGGGCGCTATATGCTGCACCGGGGAACGAATTTCAACGTCACGGCCGTCGTCTGGGGACCCGGCGATGCCGCCAAAGCGCACAATCACGACACCTGGGGATTGGTCGGCGTAGTCGAGAACGAAATTCAGGAGACCCGCTTTCGCCGCTTAGACGATGGTTCCAAGACGGGCTACGCCAAACTGGAAATCAAAGACGTCCTGAAAAATTCCGCCGGAATGGTTTCCTGTTTGGTCCCGCCCGACGACGACATTCACGAGATGAACAACGTCTCGGACCGAAACACGGTGGAAATCCATGTGTACGGGAAAGATCTCGCCGGGATGCCGCGCCAGCGCTTCGATGTCGCCAACCGTAGCGTCAAAACTTTCGCCAGTCCGAAATACCAGAACTGCTAGTGCATCGACGGGTTCAAAGTTCAACGTTCAAGGTTCAAAGTTAGGGACAGCTGCTTACGGCTCCCTAGACGATCGGAATACGTTGAACTTTGAACATTGAACCTTGAACAAGCTCGCTAACTCACTGCGTGAGTTTGATTTCCCATTCCAGATAGCGCCGCATCGCTTCCTGGTCTCCTTTGACCGAAGGCGATAACACGACGTCGTTGGGTTCCGTCAGGCAAGACTCCAGGCCACCCACGGTCGGATAGCCGGCGAGTTTCCAGCTTTCAATCCCGCCATCGAGAACAAAAACTTCCTGGTAACCCATTTCCATCAGCGTTCGTGCCGCGAGAGTCGAGCTGAGCCCATCCGTGCACGAAAGCACGATGGGCTGGGCTTTATCGGTCAGCAAACTCGGCAGCTTGAGCTCCAACCAGCCACGAGAAATCCACTTGCTAGCGGGCAGATGCGCTACTGCGAAATCGGTGCTGCCGCCCACGTGCAGAACGTTGATCGATGAAGTTCGCAACAACGAGTTTATCTCACCAGGTGCAAGCCTGCGGGCAAGCTTCTTCGCCGTTTCGCAGCCAAGAGCTTCCTTTTGCGACGCGCCGGATTCGACTGCGCCTCCGCTTTCGCGCCAAGCCTCAAAACCCCCTTGTAAAACTTTCACATCCCGAAACCCCATTTGACCGTACCAATAGGCGGCCATCACCGCGCGCGCCGACTGATTGCTGACAAAGATGATCCGGCCGTTTTTCACGGCCACGAAGTCGTCGGCGCGTTGCACGGCTTGGCCGCCGGGGACATTGTGCGACCCCGGTATATGGCTATTCTCATATTCATTCTCGGATCGTACGTCGGTGAGATAGGTAACGGTATCGTTAGCTAATTGATCGGCAAGCTCACGGGCTGAAATCCAGGGAATCCTTTCCTCATCGGCAATCCGCAGTGCAAGCTCCTGCGCTTGATTGCGGCTCTCGCGGGGTGGCGCGGCGCTGGGCCGCTTGGGCAGCGATTCCAATTCTAACCCCGCCAGCACCCAGCCCATGGTACCGTTTTTGAGCGCGCGGACATTGCTCAAGCCCAAACGCAGCAGAGCCGCCGTGCCGATAATGCTGCGCGTCCTGCCGGCGCAGTTAACCACGACGGGTGTCTCCGGCTTTCGCCTCAAGGCCTCGGCCCATAAAATCAAATCGCCGCCGGGAACATTGACGCCGCCGGGAATACAGAAACGCCCATATTCCTCCGGCGTTCTCACGTCGAAGATCATCAAGTCGGCAGCTTGCTGCTGCAGGCCTTTAAGTTCTTCTGGGGAGATTTCCGGAATAGTTCTTTCATGGTGAACTCTTTCGCCGAAGGCCTTGCTGGATACATTGACGCCGCTGACCGCCGGAAGTCCCTGCTTTCGCCATCCCGGCAGGCCGCCATCCAGGATCGAGACATTTTCGTAACCGAACTCGGCAAGGCTCTGCGCGGCGAGTCTCGCCCGACCTTCGCCTTCGTCGTACACGACGATGGGAATCCGCCGGTCCGGCACCAATTCGGCGATGCGAAATTCGATCTGGCTCCGCGGCAAGGAAGTCGCGTTGACAATCTGCCCCGAGTTGAATTCGCCCCGTTCCCGGATATCGAAGACGGCGTGCAGAGTTTCGGAAGCCATCAAGGCTGCCAGATCACGACAAGATATTGCGTTAGCCATTGTGCATTCCACCTCCCTGGAACATTCACTCAGCTTGACCCTTCCGGGGTTCTGTTCTACTAATGCTCACAGAAAATGCAAGCAATTTTCCGAGCCGGAGTTGTCTTGCGGAGGAACCGATGCCAATGCCCCAAGATCGCTTTCGCGGCCTGTTTATTCCGCACGTCACGCCTTTCGACGAATCCGGGGCTTTGGATACGGGAAGTCTCGAGCGTCTCACCACTCATTTCGCTGCCCTGAGCGGCGTTGCCGGATTGGTATCCTGCGCCCGCATCGGCGAAGGGCCGGTGCTTAGCGTTCAGGAGAAACGCCGTGTCTATGAAAGAGTCGGCCAAGCAGCGCGCGACGCAGGCAAGCTCCATATCGCCACCATCGCGCCTCAGTCCACCGACGAAGCCATTGGTCTCGTACGCGATATCGAGACCCTACCGGTGGATGCGGTGATGATTTTTCCGCCGCTGCTTTTCGCCTGGGGTAAAGTGGAAGGCGAGCTCAAATTTCGCTTTTTCGAAGATGTCGCCCAGAATACAAACCTGCCGCTGGTGCTATTTCAGATTCCGGTCAAAAGCTACTGGTACGACGTCGAAACCATTTGCCGCATCGCGAAGCTGGAAAAAGTCGTCGCCTTCAAGGAAGCCTCCTTCGACACTAAGCTTTTCACGGACACGATGCAGCAATTGGAGCGCCAGAACGCAACTATGGAAGTCCTTACCGGCAACGACCGCTTCGTCGCCGAGAGCTATCGTCTCGGCGCCTCCGGGGCGCTGATCGGCGTGGCAAACGTAGCCACGGAAAAGTGGGCGGCCATGGACATTGCCGGCCGAGCCGGCGAGTTTGAGCGGGCTGCGACCCTGCAAAAAGAACTGGAATCCTTAAAGGAGCTGATTTTCAGCGAACCCATCGTAGAGGCGGTGGGGCGGATCAAGATTCTTTTGCAGCACGAGGGACTCATTGACTCGGCAACCGTCCGGCGGCCGCAACTCGGCGTGAACGAATCTGAGAAGAGAGCGTTACTGGAGAGCTATCGGGAGCTCAAGGAAAAAGGGTATCGCCGGTCGGAAAATTCACCCGCGTCTAAAGCAAGCGAGACGGCTCACTAGAAACCAATTTCCAGCTAAGCGAAGTCCTCGGCTCCTCTTCCGGGAATCACCAACGCAAACAACGCGACGGTCACGGCCAACAAGATCATGGCGCTGATGGCCAGCGACCAGTGAATTCCGATCAGACCTCCGATCACTCCCACCGTCACGCCGCTAAACGCCTTCAAACCGTTATGTGACATGTTGAACAGGCCGATCAAACGCCCGCGCAACTGGTTCGGCGCCCTCAGCTGTACTAACGTTTGCGCCATGGAAAGAAAGGCCAAATTCAGCAGTCCCGCGCAAAAGAGCAATGCAATAGCAGCTGGATAACTGCTGGTGGTGGCAAAACCGGTGATTGCCAAACACCAAAGAATAGAGCAAATCGCCGCATTGCGCGCGCTCGCTTTAAGCAACCCTCTGCCTTCCAATAGCAGACCGCCGACAACGGCGCCCGCGGCATTGGCGCCGAGCAACATGCTATAAGCCACGTCTTGTTGGTCATGCCCGAAACCGTGAGCGAACTCCGGCATCTGCGCCTGGAAGGCGTTGCCCACGAGCAACGACGTTGCTCCGCCGAGCAGAATCATGGAAAGAATCGTCGGATTTGCCGAGGTCTCACGCATCAGTTGAAGCGCGCCCGCGAAGCTAAGACGCGGCGCCCTCACGCTCATGCCTTCGTCACGCCCATGCCCGGTATACGGCAAAACAAACATCAAGAGGATCATGGGCGCAAACATCAGGACGTTTAAAAAAAGCCCAATCGCAGGGCCAAAGAGCAGCATCGTCACACCGCCAACGGCCGGCCCAAGCAAAATACCCATCTGGCGCGCGGTGGAATTGAGCCTGACGGCGCTTTGCAAGTACTCGCGGCCGACGATGTCATGGATGATGAGCTGGCCCCCGGGCCCTCCCAACACTCCCGCCATCCCGTGGATAACCAGCAGGACACAAGCATGCCACACTTGAATCGTGTCGGTAAGAAATAAAATGCCCCAGGTCAATGACACGCTGGCATACATCAACTGGCCGGCTTGAATGACTCTTCGACAATCGTGCCGGTCGGCGAGGGCACCGAAATAGACCGCAAAAAGTAAGAACGGGGTCCAATGACTGATGACCGCGAAGCCGCCCAGAACCGGCGAACGAAATTTTTGAAACAACAACCAATAACTGATCACATGCTCGATGTTATCGCCCATCGCCGAAAACAGGTTGGCGGTGAAATACCTTCGGTAATCACGGTGGTGCAGCGCGGCGAAGGCGACCTTTGGGTCGGACCCTGTTCGCGTACCCGCGCTGGCTTGTTCACTCGTACTGGCCACTGAAAGTTCCCAACGATTGCTAAACTAAAAGGTTAGAATTTGCGATGGCGGCGGGGGGAAACGGTTTTGAATCCGGAGCGCGTCATCTAACCAAATTCCCCTTGGTGCCGCCCGGGAACCGTGAACGCGAAGAGCGCCACCGTCACCGCCATCAATATCATGGCGCTGATGGCCAGCGACCAGTGGACTCCAATGAGGCTACCCAACACTCCGACCGTGATGCCGCTAAAAGCCTTCAGGCCATGAGCCGCCATGTTGTAAAGTCCGATCAAGCGGCCGCGCAGGTTGGGCGGAGAATGAAGTTGGACGAGAGTCTGAGACATAGAGAGAGAGGTCAGGTTGAGGATGCCGGCAAGAAAAAGCAGCACTAAGGCGACCGGGTAGCTGGTAGCGGCAGCGAAGCCGGCAATGGCCAGGGACCATAGGATTGTGCAGATAATCGCCGTTTGCGCGCGGGGCTGCAGCAGGGCCTTGCCCTCGAGTAAGATGCCGCCGACCACGGCGCCAGCAGCATTGGCGCCGAGCAGCGCGCTGTACTCGAGGCCGGCTTCGTCGGTGCCAAGGTCGTGCGCGTACTCTGGCATCAGGGCTTGAAAAGCGGTTCCGACAAAGAGTGCGGAAAGACCCGCTAAAAGAATCATAGAAGTAATCGTGCGATTGCCCGCTACGTCACGAAAAACGACGATCGCGTCCTTCAAATTCAATCCACGCCGTTGGGGCGCACCCTGCGTCTGCTGGCGGTGACCGGTGTAAGGGGCTTTCCACAACCACAGGGTAAGAGGCAGATAAATGAGCGCGTTCACAAGAAGACCAACGGAAGACCCTAGGAACAGCAGCAGCCCGCCGCCCACAGCCGGTCCCAAAAGAACTCCCAACTGGCGGCTGGTTGAATTTAGCCGAACCGCGCTTTGAAGGTGTTCTGGGCCCACAATATCATGAATCAAAAGCTGGCTGCCTGGCCCCCATAGGACTCCGGCCATTCCGTGCACGGTCAGCAAGACGACGGCGTGCCACACCTGCAAGGTATTGGTGAAAAAAAGCAGGCCCCAGGCAAGAGAAACCCCCATGAACATGAACTGCGCGGTCTGGATGACTCTGCGGCAATCGTATCGGTCGGCGAGGGCCCCAAAGTACACCGAGAACAGCAAATGAGGCATCCAGTGGCTCAAGACGGCGAAGCCTGCCAAAGTCGGCGAGCGAAAGAGCTGAAACATGACCCAGTAACTGATGACGTGTTCGATGTTATCGGCCATCATCGCGAGCATCGTGGTGACAAAATAAGCTCGAAACCCGGTGTGATGGAGCGCTGCGAAGGCAACCTTTTTCCCGGAGCCGATTGTGTTGTTTTGACTTACTGTGCTCGTCGTTGATGCCATGCTGTCACCACGTTTGCTGAGATTAACCTCGGAGAGTAACGGATATTGGATAGCGGTGCAAATCGAGGGCAGGATCAGCCGTCCTGTGGCACCTGCGCGGGGGTGGATTTGAATCTTAGGTATTCAGTCAACCTCCCCACCCCGTGCAGGAGAAGCAAATGCCAGTAGTGCGAAAGTCACCGTCATCAACGCCATCGCGCTGAGGGCCAAGGACCAGTGAATCCCGATCAATCCGCCGACGACGCCCACGGTAACTCCGCTGAACGCCCGCAGCCCGTAGGCCGACATGGTAAAAAGACCGATCAGCCGCCCGCGCAGATGGGCCGGCGCGAGCAATTGCACGATCGCCTGGGCGGTCGAATAGAAGGAAAGATTCAAAATCCCGGCGCAAAACAACAATGCCAGAGATATGAAATAGTTGGTCGAGAGCGCAAACGCGGCGATCAACGCGCACCACAACATGGCGCAGGTGATCGCCGTCCGGACATTCGTTTTGAGCCAGCCCTTGCCTTCGAGCAAGAACCCGCCGAAGACCGCTCCTGCCGCGCTGGCAATCAGCAACGCACTATAGGTAAAATCCGCCTTTCCCGCTCCCAGGTCGTGAGCGAACTCAGGCATCTGCGTGTGAAAAGCGTTGCCGACAAACAGCGACGCGCTGCCGCCCAGAATTACCATCGTAATGATCGGGCGGTTGTTCCAAACCTCACGGACCACGCTGACGGCGTCTTTCCAGCCAATCGCGCGCTTAGGCGGCGCCCCTTCGCGGAGGTGTCCGGTGTAGGGCACCACGAGCAGCCAGAGAGTCATCGGCAGATAGATAAGCGCGTTGGCCAAAAGCGCCATGGGGGGTCCGAGCCATAGCATCAATCCAGCACCCACAGCCGGACCGAAGAGGATGCCTAATTGCCGGCTGGTAGCATTGAGCCGCACGGCGCTCTGGATGTGCTCCGTGCCCACGATATCGTGGATCATAAGCTGCTCGGCGGGAGTCCACAAAACTCCGGCAATGCCATGAAGAATGAGCAGAATCGACGCCTGCCATATTTGAATGGTCTCGGTGTAAAACAGCACCGCCCAGGCGATTGACACGCCCATGTACAGGATCTGCGCCAGCTGGATTATTTTCCGGCAATCATAACGATCTGCAATCCCGCCGAAATAGACCGATAGCAAAAGAAACGGCGTCCAGTGGCTGATGTCGGCAAAGCCCGCCAGGACCGGCGATTGAAATTTCTGAAACAGAAGCCAATAGCTGATGACGTGCTCGATGTTGTCCGCCATCATGGCGAGCATCGTAGTCACGAAGAAGAAGCGAAAGTCTCTATGCTGCAGCGCCGCAAACGCCACTCGCTTTTCCGAGCCGGGTGAAGTTTTTCCCTGCGGTGCAGCGTTGGAAATCAAGGTGTCTCCGGAATTTTGCGAGTCAAGCTTGGAGATAACGGATATTGGAGGCCGATGCAAATAGCCCGGAAAAAACTGGAGTGATTTATCTAGAACCAACGCTCCAATACTCGATTGCCTTTGCGGCCGTGCTGAGCTTAGTCGAAGCGTCAACTATCTGAATTCTTATTTACTGCTAGTGTCCTGCAACTAAAGCTCTAAAAATAAATCAGCAAGCGCCCCACCGTCATACCGGCGCGAAAGCGGTATCTGGTAAGGGCGGGTTTCAAACCCGCCCTTACACCTGGATTCCAGATCGCGCTACCCCGGACTATGATCCGGGGTTGCCCGGAATGACGCCCAAATTATTCAACGGATTTCGGGAACACCACACCTAGCGCCGCACTTGCGTCAGGCGCGGGTCGAGGGCGTCGCGGAGGGCGTCCCCGAGCAGATTGAAGCTCATCAGGGCAAAAAAAATAAACAGCCCCGGCAAAAAGACTTGAAGCGGAGCGATGAAAATGTTGGTCGCGGCATTGGTCAATAGATTTCCCCAGCTTGGCGTCGGCGGCTGGATGCCGAGGCCGAGAAAACTCAACGTGGTTTCAGCGCGGATGGCGGCGCCGGCATCCAGAGTCGCGGCGACGATGAGCGGCGCGAGGGAGTTCGGTAACAGGTGACGCAACATGACGCGCCAGCGCGAAGCCCCGAGACATTGGGCTGCCAGCACGAACTCCTGCTCCCGGAAGGACAGCACGGCGCTGCGAGCCAGACGGGCGGCATTGGCCCACTCGAGTGCGACAAGAATAATAATAATGTTTAGCAACCCGGGGCCGGCAAGTTTGGAAAGCACCAGTAAGAGCACGATGCGTGGAATCGTGTAAATCGTATCCACGAGCCGCATGAGCGCGTTGTCGAGCGCGCCGCCGACATAACCCGCAAGGATCCCTATCAAACCGCCGAGAATGACCGTGCTA
>DAIRFP010000142.1:0-13172 GCA_036794995.1 Thermodesulfobacteriota bacterium
GATGAAGAACCTGACTCTATCCGAGCAGGCACTGGGTGTCAAAATAGATGGGACGATGTGTCGATTGCCGGACTAAAACTGCTTAGTCCATCGGTTACTTGTAAACCGAATCGACAAACCCGCTTTTCTCGAGCTGGTCAACGAGGCTGTTGTCGACGAAACTTTCAGGCTTTGGGAGCGGGCTTTTGCCTTTGAACTGGCCCTCGATGAGAAACTGAATGGCATTGGCAGAAGGCCGTGGTACTGTCAGCAGATTAGGAGCGACGTCTTTCCACGTCGCTTCCAGAATCTCCTCGTCGTTGGTCCTGATGTACCTGCCGATAACTCGTTTACTGAATTCTTTGTCGGTACGGTAACGATGCATGCCTCTAATAAAGGCTCTGAGAAAACGCAAACTGGTTTCACGATTTTGCGCGACGAAGGATCTCGTCGTAATAACCGGCGCATTGACGGCCTCAAAGCCTAACTCCGAAAAATTAACCAACTCTTTCATTTCCAACTTGAGCGCGTGAATGTAGGAGGGATAAGCCAACGCGGCCACCTGGACGGAGCCTGCTTGAAGCGCAGCAAAGGCCTCGGACTCCCCACCCGTGGGAAGCATCGCGACATCCTTGCCTGGTTCCAAGCCGAAGTTCCTCAACGCCAGTCTGACGAGAAAATCCGACGTCGCACCGAAAGCGCTGATCCCCGCTTTCTTCCCTCTCAGATCCGACGGCTGTTTAATCTCCGGTCGAACCATGAGGTGAAATGGCGAAACCCGGCTGATGCTGGCAACGATCACCGCGTCGCTGCCCGCTGCCGCCGCGGCTATAGATGCAGTCGCCCCGGCATGAATAATCGGGGCGCTGCCGCCCAACATCGCGGCGACGATCCGGGTGCTGCCACCCATCCGAACCATCTCGACGTCCAATCCTTCCGCTCCCAGATAACCCGCTTCTTTAGCAATCCACGGCACCGCAAAGGTACCACTCAAGGTCGGATACAGAAACCGCATGGACGCACTTGCAGCCAACGCATGATTTCCTGCAGCGAGGCTCGCTAACACGACAATGAAACGAAGACACTTGTGAGAATTTGAAAACACTGCTGCTATTTTCCGGAGAGTCTTAGTGATCTTCATCCCTGCTTCCCTCCTGGGCTTTGCGGTGGCAATCCTGCGAGCGTGGATTCATGCGCCCCTATATCGAGCCGGAGTGCGTCTTTCAAGCTCTTACGGGCTGTTTCAAGCTCCGCGGCCACAAGAGAGCGAAATCCTCGTCTTTTTATCCTCCCCTAGGTAAAAGGCGGGAGATTAACGCGACTTGCCTCACAAGATTTGTTGAAGATATATTCGGAAGCGAAGTATTGATTATCTCTATACCACGCGCTTAAGGGTTAGCGATGGTTCTTGCGGGGCATGACCTTTTCGTTATGACCCCGATACGGGGGCAAAATGAGACTGTGTAGATCTTCATGCAGCGCGCGCATTTTCCAGATGGCCACGATGGCCATCGCGTTCTTGCTATTCTGTCACGCGCGTTCATCCTTCGCTCAAACCCACTGGCAGACCGAATGGACGCAACGACAGGAGGCCGCCAAGAAGGAAGGCAAAGTCGTCATCAGTATCCCACCGAGCCCCGAGTTAAGAAAAGTGTTAGAGGATGAAGTCAAAAGAAAATTCGGCTTCGAAGTGGAAGTCATTCCGGGCACATCGGCAAAGATCATCCGGCGGATCGCCGACGAATATCAAGCCGGAGTCCGCTATTTCGATGTGATCATCGGCACGTGGGATAACTTGGAACACAGCCTGCTGCCGATGGGAGCGGTAGAGGCTCTGGAGTCTGTTTGGATTTTACCTGACGTAAAGGAGCCGAAACATTGGTGGGGAGGCCACGTTTGGACCGACAAAACTAAACGTTTTGCCTATTCTCCCATTGCCTTTATGCAGGACAACGTCTGGTACAACACCGACCAAGCGAAAGCCGACGAAATTCGCGTCTATGACGACCTGCTCAACCCGAAGTGGAAAGGTAAAATCGGGATGTGGGATCCACGCCAGGGTGGAGCCGCGGCAGGCAAATGGGCGTATCTATGGTCAACGAAAGGCGAAGCCTACCTAAGAAATCTCGTCGCTCAAGTCGCCCTCGTCGCGTCAGATCGGCGGCAAGTGTCCGACTCGCTCGCCAAAGGCAGCATCGCAATCAGCATTGGCCCTACCTACTATAGTTTCGCCTCCTATCTGAAATCAGGCTTGCCGGTCAAAGCGCTTCCACCCATCAAAGAAGGAACGTACGTATCTATGGGCAACGGCGGGCCGATCGTCATCAAGAGCGCACCGCATCCCAACGCGGCGAGAGTCCTGGTCAATTGGCTTCTGAGCAAAGAGGGACAGGATCTCTATTCCAAGGCCCAGGGACAGCCAACTCGCCGCCTCGACGTGGATACAAAACCGCTGGAAGAAGTTGGGTTGCGGGCGGCCAAGGACTACATTTCCGTGGAAGAGTTTTACAAGCGGGAGAATCAGAGCGAAGACAAAGTCAGGGCGGTGCGCCGGCCGGCGCAAGAGTTCGCAAAAAAAATTTTTCAATAGGCTCATCGTCGCCGTTCCCAGGTTCTGCTTTGGCGAGCTTTAGGCTCTGCGCCTGCCAACTTGCGTCTCTCGCGATGGCCACGGACTCATGTAAATCGCCGTTGCGTTCCGATCCTCGGCTGTTATAAATGCAGTCTGACAACGTCCCAAGGAGGTCAACTATGTGGCAGAGACTTTTCTCGATCCTAGTTGTCGCTCTCGGAATCTTCCTCGTGGGCGAGCCGTTTGGGAGCGCAACGCCGGCCAACGCCCAAGCGCAACCCTTCTATCAGGGAAAGACCATCACCGTCATTCAGGGCCGCGAACCCGGTGGGACCGGCGACCTGCGCGCAAGAGCCATAACCCAATTCCTTCAGAAGTACATTCCCGGAAACCCGACAATCGTTCACGAGTATATGGGCGGTGGCGGCGGATTGAGGGCCGCCAACCATATTTTTTCTGCAGCGCGGGCGGACGGTCTTACGGCTGGAAGCGTCAGCTCCGGACTGCTTAGTAGCGCGGTGTTGGGGAACCCTGGAGTCAAGTATCAAATCGAAAAATTTCACTACCTGGGAGCCGCCGACGCCGGAGGTCACTATGTCTTTTATACGCGGAAGGAGGCCGGGATCAGCAATTTGGAAAAGCTTCGCGCGACTTCGGGAATCAGGATCGGCGCACAGTCAGTCGGCCACAGCAACTACAACATCGGCCGTTTGTTTTCCTACTTGCTGCCGTTAAAGGAGGCGAGGTATGTCACCGGCTACTCGAGCCCTGAGATTGACGCGGCTCTAATGCGCGGGGAAGTGGACGCTCGATTTAACCAGAGTCATAGCGTTCTCCAGCAGCACGCCGAATGGGTCGATAAGGGCCTCATGGACTTTCATGCGGTCCTCGAAATTCCCAGGGATGAAAAGCACCCACGCTTCAGCCATCTGCCCGAGCTGGAGACCTTCGCAAGAACCGAACAGGAACGCCAGTTGGTTGCTCTGCAAAGGGGGTTCAGGCTGACCGGCTCGCCTTTCATTCTCCCACCAGGCACGCCGCGAGATCGCGTAGCCACTATCCAGGAAGCCATGACCAAGGTTTTCCAGGATCCGGAATTTCCTAAAGAGTTTAAAAAGATAGTCGGGGATGACGCGGAAATTGTGATGCCGGCGGTGATGGATAAAGCCATCAAGGAGCTTCCCCGCAACCCCGAGTTGGTGGAGCTGCTAAACAAGATAGCGGGACCCAGCCCCCTTCCTCCTCGCTAAAATAAGAGAACGGTCTTTGCGGCGGCTAGCACCAGACTTTCATTTCCTCGTTTAGAATTGCGCCGCACCAGCGACGAGTCTAACTAGAATTCCGACGGGTTTGGGTTTCTTTCCGACTCAGAGTTTCCGGGTACCGTTGCGTTCTGCTCACACGCCGTTGTAAACAAGCCCTAACCATCTTGCAAGGAGGTTAGCCATGCGCCAAAGAGTGTTGTCGATCTTGATCGTTCTTTTCGGAGTCTCCCTGGCCGGCGCGCCGTTCCGGGCCGTGCCGACAGCAAACGCCCAAGGCCAACCCTTCTATCAGGGCAAGACCATTCGTATCGTCGTGGGCTTTACGCCGGGAGGCTTTTATGACCGCTGGGCGCGTCTCCTGGCCCGCTATATGCCGAAATACATCCCGGGCAATCCCGAGATGATCGTGCAGAATATGCCGGGCGCCAGCTCGGTCATCGCGGCGAACTACGTTTACAACGTGTCCAAAGGCGATGGATTGACCTTGCTCGTGCCCATCAATAGCCTGTATCTGGATCAAATCGTAGAACGAAAAGAGGTCCAATTCGACGTGCGCAAATTCGAATGGATCGGCACCCAGGAAAAAGCTCCGGTGATGCTCTATTTTCGCGCCGATTCACCCTACAAAACGATCGCTGATATCATTAAGGCCAGCGAACCGCCCAAGTGCGGCGCAACCGGGACCGCCAGCACCGGCTACCTTTTGGCCAAACTTCTGGAAGAAAATTTGCGGGCCAAGCTGAATACGGTGACCGGTTATCAAGGCGGTAGTGAGGTGGATGTGGCGGTGGAACGCGGCGAGATCGTGTGTCGGGGCATGGATATTCCGCCACACTTCGGCCGCGAGCCCTTTGATACCTGGCACAAGAACGGTTTTGACCGGCATATTCTTCAGGGCGGGCCCAAAAGGGATCCGCGACTGGCCGATACGCCCACGCTTTTTGAGTTGATGGATCAATACAAGACTCCCGAAGCAGGACGCCAGTTGACGCGGGTCATTCTCGCCAGCGGAGACCTGGGTCGTCCAATGGTGGCCGCTCCAGGGACACCGGCGGATCGGGTGAAAACTCTGCGCGATGCTTACGCCAAAGCTATGAGAGATCCTGGATTGATTGAGGAAGCGAAAAAAGGTCAAATGGACATGGAACACACGCCCGGCGAAACGCTCCAAGCTCTGCTGAAAGAGATTATGGACCAGCCCCGAGACGTTGTTGACGGGGTGAAAAAAATACTCGCTCAATAGCGCGATCGCAAAGGAAATCTAAAATGCCGACAGGAAAGCAGATAAAAGCCTTTTTTCTCTTCTGCGCTCTAATCTGGAGCTTAGGGGTCACCAATCTCAATGCTCAAAGCGAGCCGTTCTACAAAGGTAAGAGCATCCGCATCATCGTGGGACTGACGCCGGGTGGCTTTTATGATCGCTGGGCCCGCATGCTCGCCCGCTATATGCCGAAATACATTCCTGGCAATCCCGAGATCATTGTGCAAAACATGCCGGGCGCCGGGTCCATGATCACGATGAACCACGTTTACAATGTCGCGAGGCCCGACGGTCTCACGGTGGGAATGCCCAACTACGGGGTTTATCTGGACCAACTGGTGGGCCGCAAGGAAGTCCAGTTCGATGTCCAAAAAATCCACTTCATTGGCTCTCCCGAGAAAAGCGATGTGATATTCTATGCGCGCGCGGACGCGCCGTTTAAATCCGTTCTCGACATACGCAAGGCAGCAGAGCCACCCAAGTGCGGCGCAACCGGAACAGCAAGCTCGGACTACTTCTTCGCGCGCCTTTTGGAGGACACTCTCGGAATCAAAATCAACACCGTGACCGGCTACGCCGGCGGCAGTGAAATCGATATCGCCGTGGAGAAGGGAGAAGTCATTTGCCGCAGCATGACTATTGCGCCCCATTTTGGCCGGGAGCCCTTTGACACTTGGCATAAAAAAGGATTCGACCGTCATTTGCTTCAAAGCAGCGAAAAACGGGATCCACGCGTTGGAGACGTCCCGACGATCTATGAGATCTTTGACAAAGAAAATACGTCGGAAGAAAGCCGCCGCGTGGCCGACGTGATTTTACGCGGCGGCGACTTCGGCCGTCCTATGTTTGCCCCGCCGGCGACGCCGGCCGACAGAATAGCGGTCCTGCGAGAAGCCTATGCGAAAGCCATTAAGGACCCGGAACTTGTAGCCGAGGCAAAAAAAGGCAGGATGGACATGGAACCGGTCAGCGGCGAGGATTTACAAGCCCTGGCCAAACGGATTATGAATCAGCCGCCTCTCGTTGTCGAAAGAGTCAAAAAAATTTTAGGGCATTAATGTTTTTACCCGGGCAGCGCGGGTCGTGCCTGCCATCTTCACCGATTCGGATACGCATGAGTTCGTCTGAACGAAATAACCACCGACCGTCAGGGGCTATCTTTATCCGCCCCGTCTGATATAGTGAGAAAGCAGAAGCAAATCCCAACGTCCAAATACAAAATACACGGTCTTGTTTGACCGATTGTCAAAGGGGCGGTCCCTAGGGTATCCGCCTCTTTGCGTTCATGGGCCGCCAATCAACTGCAACGGCGTGGAGCAACTGCAGGAAGGGTGTTCTCCCATGTTACTCCGCTCTAACCAGTCGTCGATCAACCGTATCGCGTTTATCGGTAACTATTTGCCGCGCCAGTGCGGCATTGCCACCTTTACCACCGACCTTTGCGAGGCCATCGCCACCGAATACAGCGACTCCACGTGCATAGCGGTGCCCGTCAACGATATCGAAGGCGGCTATGCTTACCCGTCGCGCGTTCGCTTTGAACTAGCGGAAAAAGATATTGAGTCGTATCGGCGCGCGGCCGATTTCCTGAATATCAATAATGTGGACCTCGTTTGCCTGCAATTCGAATATGGGATCTTTGGCGGGCGGTCGGGCAGCCACATTCTCACTCTGCTGCGTGAATTACGCACGCCCATAGTCACAACGTTTCATACTATCCTGCGCGAACCGGATGCACAGCAGCGGCAGGTGTTAGAGACGGTCGCAGGGTTGTCGGATCGGCTGGTGGCTATGAGTGAGCGCGGCGCGGAGTTTTTGCAGACAGTCTATCGGATCGCGCCGGATAAGATCGATCTCATTCCCCACGGCATCCCCGATTTGCCTTTTGTCGACCCGAGTTTTCACAAAGACCTGTTCGGCGTCGAAGGCAAGACCGTGTTGCTCAGTTTTGGCTTGCTTTCGGCGAACAAGGGCATCGAGAATGTCATCGCCGCCCTGCCGGCTATTTTAGCCAAGCATCCGAACGTCGTGTACTTCATCGTCGGCGCAACCCATCCCCACGTCAAGCGGCACGACGGCGAATCCTACCGGTTGTCGCTGCAATGGCTGGCTCAAGAAAAGAACGTCGAAGGTCACGTAATCTTCTACAACCGATTTGTCAGTTTGGAGGAACTCGTTGAGTTCATCGGCGCGGCGGATATTTACATCACGCCCTATCTGAACCCGGCGCAGATCGTCTCCGGCACGCTCGCTTACACGCTGGGCGCGGGCAAAGCCGTGATCTCGACACCCTATTGGTATGCCGAAGAGATGCTGGCTGAAGACCGAGGGACACTGGTACCGTTCCGTGATCCGAAGGCATTGGCCGAGCAAGTCATCGATTTATTGGATAACGAAGCCAAACGTCACAGCATGCGCAAGCGCGCCTATCTATTTGGGCGGGACATGATCTGGCCCGAGGTGGCGCGCCGCTACATGGAGAGTTTTCAGCGTGCCCGCGCTGAGCGGCGTCATTTCACGACCACGGAATTCGCCGTGAAACCGCTTGACAAGCGTCCCGGCGAGCTTCCCCCCCTTAAACTCGATCACTTACGCCGCATGACGGACGATACCGGCATGTTCCAACACGCCATTTTCACGGTGCCCAACTATCGCGAAGGCTACACCATCGACGACAATGCGCGCGCGCTGACCGTGACGACTCTCCTGGAAGAACTCGGCCATGAAGACGCCTTAGACCTGGCGTCACGATATCTCGCGTTCGTCTGGTATGCCTTCAACACCGAGACCGGCCGTTTTCGCAATTTCATGGACTACCAGCGGAACTGGCTCGAAGAGAGCGGTTCCGACGACAGTCACGGCCGCACCTTGTGGGCCCTCGGCACCCTGCTGGGCCGCTCCAACACACCGGCACTTCACAGCATGGCCGGCCGGCTGTTCGAGCAAGCCCTGCCGGTCATTATCCAGACAACCAGTCCGCGGGCGTGGGCCTTCGCGCTTATCGGCATCCACGATTATCTACGGCGGTTTGACGGGGATCGCAGAGCCAGTCAGGTGCGTGAAGAATTGGCCGGGCGGTTGCTGGGGCTCTATGAAAATCACCGTGCGAATGAATGGCGCTGGTACGAAGAATCGCTGACCTACTGCAATGCCGTGTTGCCTCATGCCTTACTGATGTGCGGACAGTGGATACCCAACAACGATATGACTGAAGCCGGACTGGAGTCCCTCGGGTGGCTGGCCGATTTGCAGCGCTCCGACACGAGCGGAGGTCATTTTGTTCCCATCGGTTCCAACGGCTTTTATAAACGCGGCGGGGAACGGGCCCGGTTCGATCAGCAGCCGGTGGAAGCTCAAGCCATGGTATCCGCCTGCCTCGAAGCGCATCGCATCACCGGAGACAAAAGCTGGCACAAAGAGGCCAGACGGGCTTTCGAGTGGTTCCTGGGACGCAACGATCTGAACCTGCCGATCTACGATCCGACTACGGGCGGTTGTCGCGACGGTCTTCACGCCGACCGGCCGAACGAAAATCAAGGCGCGGAGTCTTCATTGGCGTTTCTTCAGTCTGTGCTGGAGCTGCGCTTGTTTGAGACGACCCTTCAATCCGTGGAGGTGCGGGGTCAATGAGCCATCAACCCTTCGGACTCTTTCGCCGTCACAAGGGCAATCCAATTTTGACCGCTGCAGATTGGCCTTATCCGGCTAATAGCGTGTTTAATCCCGGCGCGACGTTGTTGCCCGATGGAACCACACTGCTCTTGTGCCGGGTCGAGGATCGGCGCGGTCAATCCCATTTGTGTGTGGCCCGCTCGGCCAATGGCGTCGACGACTGGGAGATTGACCTTGAGCCCACTTTATTGCCTGACCCCAAACACGTGCCAGAAGAATTGTGGGGGATCGAAGACCCGCGTATTACGTATGTGGGTGAATTAAAGAAATATGCCGTCGTTTATACCGCCTACTCACGCGCCGGCCCCGGCGTGGCCCTGGCGCTGACTGAAGATTTTCACCGTTTCGAACGCTACGGCATGATCATGTCTCCGGAGGATAAAGATGCCGCTCTTTTACCCCATCGGGTCGGCGGCTATTGGGCATTGATCCATCGCCCGGTCAGCTATCATGGAGCCCACATGTGGATGTCCTATTCACCCGACCTGCGCCACTGGGGCAGTCACCGGTTGATGCTCGAAGCCCGGCGCGGCGGCTGGTGGGACGCCAACAAGATCGGCCTTTCGCCGCCGCCCATCGAGACGCCCCGGGGTTGGCTGGTGATATACCACGGCGTGCGGCATACCGCTTCCGGCAGTCTTTACCGGCTGGGGCTGGCGCTATTTGATCTGCATAGTCCGGAGCGGTGCCTGAAGCGCACCGATGAATGGGTTTTCGGCCCTGAAGAACCTTACGAGCGGCGCGGGGACGTGGACAACGTCGTTTTTCCTTGCGGCACCACCGTGGCTGCCGACGGCGACACCCTTCACATGTACTATGGCGCGGCGGATTCCTGCATTGCCCTCGCCAGCGGAAGTATTCGGGCGATTCTCAATCGGCTTGAAGAGGACGGCCCAAGCACCGACTAAGCACTTCGTGCGACTGGCTGAGACAATTCAGCAAAGACGTTCAAGAGGAGAGCCTCATGGAAAGAAACTACGAACCTGGATTCGTTGATGTTTTCAAGAAACATTTTAGCGAAGCGCGGAATGCCGTGGGAAGTGGCGCCCGGTTGAGATTGGTGGTGTGCAAAAACCGTCAACGGCACCTGGACAGCAGCAACGTCGTCGAAAAGATCATCGAAAAACAAGCCCGACTGCTGCTCCCGAGCAATGATGCCATTCTCATCCGTCGTTTCAGCAGTGGCCAAATTGTTTTTTGGAATCACGGCGCACAAGATCTTTATGGCTGGCCCAAGAAAAAGGCCATGGGAAAGCATGCTTACAACCTTTTGCAAACGGAGCTTCCAGAGCCGCCCCGAGAGATTAAAGCTAAGCTTCGAAGGCACGGTTGCTGGAATGGAGAGTTGGTCCAAACTCGAAAAGACGGCAGAAAAATCGTGGTTGCGAGCCACTGGTCGCTGCGCCAAAGTCCAAACGGAGGCCCTATGGAGATCCTGGAGGTAAATTATCCGAAATCAACCGGGCGCAAGGCGCCGGAGAGCGAGCGGCTAGCCCTGGTGGGAACTATGGCTGCAGTGTTCGCCCATGAAGTTGCTAACCCCCTCAGTGGACTGTCCGCTTCCCTGCAATTTGTCGAGAGCGATCTCGCAAGAAAACAATTCGATGTTCCTTTATTACAGGCCACCGTCAAAGGCGCGATACTGGAAGTCGATCGTTTAGTGTCTTTACTCAATGCGTTTCGCTCGCTTTCCCGGCCGCAACGTCTCGATCTCAAATCCACCGATCTGCAAAAGCTCATCGAAGAGCTCTTGGCTTCGGAAAAGATAGCCTATCGCAATGCCGGAATTACGATCGAAACCAACTTCGAAACCGGGTTACCGGCGATTAGAATCGATTCAGGCAAAATGCGACAGGCGGTTCTAAATCTTTGCAAAAATGCCACCGAGGCGATGCAGGAAGGAGGACGCCTAAACGTCAAAGTGTATCGCTCCGAGCGCATGGTGGTGTTGGAGATTAGTGATAACGGCATTGGCGTTCCCCACGACGTTGACATTTTCGAGTTATTCAAAACCACCAAGCGCAGCGGCAGCGGCTTGGGACTGCCTGTTGCGCAGCAGATTGTCTCAGCCCATAACGGCACGATCAACTATACGACTAAGACGGGCCACGGGACCACGTTCAAGGTGTGTTTGCCGGCCCCAAGCCAAATCATGTGAGCTTTCTCTAGCATGCCTTCGAAGCATGGGTGCGAAGAAATGGTTTTGAGTCTGTTTTGACCGAGGAAGGAGAATCCGGTGACGCTGTGTGTCGGAAACAAGGTCGTCTATCCTTATCAAGGCCCTTGTCTCATTGGGGCGGTGGTCAAAAAAGTGGTAGGCGGTAGGCCAACCAGCTTCTATCGATTGGCACTGCTCGACGATAGCGGCGGCGAGTTGTTCGTCCCCGTGGACAAAGTCGGCGGCCTGGGGATCCGGCAGTTGATGGAAAGATCTGAGATCCCAAAACTATTGAGTCGCCTTAAAAGGCCGGCCACAACCGCCACCAACTGGAAGCAGCGTGCCATCGACAACTTAAAACTCTTGACCTCCGGGTCGGCATTTGATTTGGCTGAAGTCGTGGAGTCGCTGACAGAGTTGAATGAGCAGCGGGCGCTGTCGCCGCGTGACCGCCAGACGCTGGACAAAGCAAAAAAGATATTGATCTGCGAGATAGCAGAAGTGACGGGAAAGACAAGAAGCGTGGTCGAGGAACAGGTGGATGGCGCTCTCAACCTGCGAAAAGGGCCTAAAGCAACCGGAAGGAGAAAAGCCAGCGCTCCCGAGGCCAGAGATCATTAACGGCCTTTGTGCGCGATTTTTGTCTCATCGGGGCATGTCACCTTCTTGATGAAATCCTCGTTACAGACAGGGGCAAAACATTTACGGACCTAAGGCTGTACCGATAAATGAAAAAGGAGCTTTTATGGCAAGTGAAACATTCAAGAAACGGCAGAAGGAAACCGCTCGGCGAGAGAAAAAGCAGAAGAAGGCGGCGCGCTTGATGGAGCGAAGAAACGAGAAAGCCAGAACCGGTAGCGATGTCGAGGAGGAGAAGCCAAATACAGCCGAGTCTGTTTCTTGAGATTCGACAAAAGACTTGCCGCGAGCGGAGTCGAAAAGATCTTCGGCTTTGCTGGGGCTTCCCTTCCACGAGAGACAGCAGGTAAACCGGTGCCCTGACCCCGGGACCTCAAGATATTTTGTCTCAATGTCCAATATTGGACAGCAATTTTTCCGGCCACAGCGTAAGTTTTCAGTTTGCAATAAGTTAAGGCATAGGGTTTTCAGTCCATGGCTACCTGAAATTCTTCAAGTAAGCCTTCCACCTCAACCCTCTAACCGATCCGATCCAGGAGGTCGAAATGCATAGTCGCAACGTCAGTTTCAAGCTCAAGCCCAAGAGCGCGGCGGAGTTCACCAACATTCTTGAAGGAGAAATCATTCCCTTGCTGCGAAGACAAAGGGGGTTTGAAGACGAGATCAGCTTCATCGCCCCGGAGCGTAACGAGGCGGTCGCCATCAGTCTGTGGGATAAAAAAGAAGACGCCGAAGCTTATCACCGCGGCAAGTACCCTGAGGTCTTGAAGGCCCTGGCGCGCGTAATTGAAGGCACTCCCGTCGTAGAAAACTTCGAGGTCTCTAACTCGACCTCCCATCAAATCGCTGCGAGCGCGATCGCCTAGACAAACGCGGGTTCAATACTTGGACAAACGGGTCTCATGACAGTAGTCACCCAACCGGAGCAGCGGCAGCGGGGGGAACGAGATGAAAAGCAGTATCTCCTACAAGAACTGTCTCATTCGCGGCGAGTCATTTCAGCGCCAGAAAGATGGGAAGTGGGTTCCCCGATATACTCTGAGACGCCAGAACACCAAGAATATGCAGAGCGACTTTCTGTCCCATGAAGCTCAACTCGATAAAACTTTCCCCAGCGAAAATGCCGCCGACGATTTTGCCTTGCAGGAAGCTATGAAGTGGATTGACAAGAACTCAAAAAAACCAATGAGCTAAGCAACCGGAATCTAGCTGGTGCTGCTCGGGCTCAGCTGGCCCTTTGTTATTGTGACAAACTCTGTTTTGCGGCCTGCCTAAGTTTTTAACCGAACGCGGCGTAGAAATGCCACCTTTGTCTCTTGATTTCCATTAATGGAATGAACTAACGTTGCCCCCCATGAAGATACTGCTTGAGATTTCACCGGAGCACTATGACCGCCTCTTGAGCGGGATTTCCGAGAATTCTCTTTTGTACACGGTCTTGAAAAACGCCGTGGTCACTAACCGCAATGACGCAGGACGCGGGGATAAGATGATCGAGATCCTCTGCGAGAAGTTTCACGCCAGAATGCTGCGTGCCCTTGCGGAGAATCTCTCTCCCCAGGCCGTGCCTCAAATTGACAAGGGCATCAAACTGTCTCGACTGTACCACTAACAGGCTGCTGAAAA
>DAIRFP010000143.1:0-13171 GCA_036794995.1 Thermodesulfobacteriota bacterium
CTGCCCGACGACATCGAAAGCGACTGGCGAAAGCTCATCTCCATCATCGGCGCCAATATCAGCCCCAATACTACCGGCGCGGTCTCGAAGTCAAACTTGCGGAGCACGTATCCTAGAGCCCCCATCACGGTCATGATCCCGAGGTCGACGACGCTCCCGTTGACGGCATAGACGCCGAGCACGCAGAAGATCAGAATCGTTGGATAAAGCAATGGATAAGGAACTTTCAAGACATTGACGAAAATCCCTACCAACGGAAGATTGAGGATCAACAGCACCACATTCCCCACGTACATACTCGCGATGAAACCCCAGAAGAGCTGCGGTTGTTGAGCGATCAAAAGCGGTCCCGGTGAAACTCCATGAACCATCATCGCCGCGATCATCACGGCGGGGATAGGCCCGGACGGAACCCCTAATGCGAGCATAGGAACAAAGGCTCCTGACGTCGCTGAATTGTTGGCCGATTCCGGACCGGCGACGCCCTCAATGGCACCATGTCCGAAGCGCTCGGGATGCTTGGAAAGGCGCCGCTCCACTGCATACGAGACGAAGGACGATAGAATGTGAGCTGAGCCCGGTATGATCCCGATCAAAAACCCAAGGACCGTTCCTCGCCCGATGGGCCAGAACGAATCGCGCCACTCTTCGCGCGAGGGGAGCAGCTCCCGTAACCGGGGCTTCTTGACCTCAGGCGCAGTCGGCTGGCCTGCGGTCAGCAAGATTTCCGAAAGACCAAACAATCCTACGGCCACCGGAACGACTCCGATCCCGTCACCCAGCTCCACCAGTCCATAACTGAAGCGAAAGAATCCTGTCATAGGATCGATGCCGATCATCCCTAGAAGAAGCCCCAACACTGCCATGGCCAGGGACTTCGAAACGGAGCCGCCACTCATGTAAGCGAGCACCAGGAGACCCAGCAGCAGCAGGGCAAAGTATTCGGGCGGCCCGAAGCGCAGAGCAAAGCTTGCCAAAGGTGGCGCCAGGAGCATCAGGCCGACAATACTAACGGTCCCGGCGACATAGGAGCCCACCGCTGCGATGGCCAAAGCCGCCCCCGCTCGACCCTTGCGCGTCATCTCGTATCCGTCGATACAGGTCATAACGGAGGCCGCCTCACCGGGAATCCGCATCAGTATCGATGTCGTCGATCCGCCATACATAGCCCCGTAGTAAATTCCCGCCAGTAGAACGATTGCGGCTGTCGGGTCCAGGCCGAAGGAAACGGGAAGAAGCAAACTGATGCCCGCGAGCGGACCTACCCCTGGCAGGACTCCCACGAGAGTGCCGATGACACAACCGACAAAGGCATAGAGTAGGACGTTCGGCGACAGCGCGACCGAAAACCCGATATACAGATTGTGCAGAGTTTCGGCCATATGATCTGCGGCGAAAATTAGTGAGTGCCCAAACGGCTTGAACGATTTGAACTTTTTTGCTCGATGTTAAACATCAGAAGCCCAACGGCCCTTCAGGCAGCGGCACTCGAAGCAGCGTATAGAACAAGAAGAACGACCCAAACGCCAGGCCAAAGGCAAACAATAGGGTTTGCAGCCAACCCCGCCCTTCCACAACTTTGAGCAAAAAGCCTAGCATGAGCAACACGGTAAGGCGGTAGCCCAGGCGCTCGGTTGCAAAAACCGCAAACACGCAGGCTGCCAAAATTGCCGCCGCATGGCGCCACCCGGTCCAGCTAATCGAGGAGCGCCGTGGCGCGCGGCTCGACGTAACCACAAGCAAAACTCCGAAGATCAGAAGTAGCGCGGCGAGTAGAGCGGGTACGAATGCGGGTCCTGGGAGACGGAATGTTCCGAAAGGATAATGGCGGCTTTCCCAAATCACCAGAAGCGCAAAGAGAACCAGGACTACCCCCGAGACACGATCGGTGGTCAACGGTCTCATAGCTGCACTTTAGATACTAACCATGAAATTGTTAAACAGAATGAGTTTAAGAAACTTATCGCGCCAAGCACGCTAAGATCGCAAAGGCCACACCCACGTCCCCGTTTTTTATCAAATTATATCTTGGCGTCCTTTGCGCTCTTTGCGCGAGATACACTCTTTTCCTAGCTTCTCGTCGTCGAAAAAAACTCAAATATCTTTGGCTAGCCTTTTGGGCTATTTACTTTTTGTGGAATTCCCGCGTTCCCGCGTAGGCTCGCGGGTTGACCAAAGCGTGCTCTTCTTGCATCAGCCATGCGATCTCGGCCGCCGCCGGCACGCTGGCGGCTTCCATCGAAGCATGGGCGGCCATCTTGCAATACTTCAATGTCGTCTTGTCGAATTTGCCGATCTCCTCGCCCCACTCCCACGCCGCTTCCTGCAGCCGGTCGTGGGGCACCACGCGATTGATTAATCCGGCTTCCATGGATTTCTTCGCGTCCCAGTTCTTTCCGGTGAGGATCATCTCGAAGGCCAACTTTGTCGGAATCAACGTCTTGAACATCGTCGCAATGATCGGATACGGCAAGAACCCGCGCATGATTTCCGGCAAGCCGAATTGGGCCTGCTCCGACGCGATGGCAAGATCATGGGGCAACAACAGCGTGATCCCTCCGCCCAGACAATAACCGTTCACCACCGCGATGGTTACTTTGGGAAACGTACGGATCATCTCCGCCACGTGATACGCGCGCGGCTGGGCGCGCCGGTCCGTGCCTCGATTCTGCCCCCCTTCGGTGGGGAACTCGGACAGATCGCGGCCCGCGCAATAGGCCACATCACCGGATCCCGTCGTCAGCACCACCGCGATGGAATCATCGTTTCGGAGCTCCTCGAAAATCCCCAGCATTTCGCGAATGGCATCCCGGCTCAAGGCGTTTCTCTTGTCGGGACGGTTGATCGTGATTTTCGCAACCGCACCGCGTTTTTCCAACAGCATGTATTTTCGTTCTGTCGTCATGAAAAAGATCCTTTCTTAGGCAGCATGATGATGGCCGAAGATCGCTGTCGTATTCAGAGAAAACTTGTCGGAACTTACTGCTTGGCGCGGGTTACGTCAACAAAAACGAGGGAACCGCAGATGCCGTGACGAAAGCTGCTAAGTACTTCTAATTAACTATTCAGCCCGTTGATTCCCGAAACTTGCCGCGTAAAGGCGGTTGTTAGGTCAGAGGCCGTCATTCCCGCACGTATTTAGCGGGAATCCAGACGAAACTCTAAACTCGGACTGGACCCCCGATTAGAACATTCGGGGGTGACGAATTGGGGTCACGTCACAGTCTTTATCGATGCCTCGCAGCCTTGCTGTGATGAATCATATCGCGAGTACATCGCTGGACCTGGATGTTATTCCGCCGAGAGGACGGGTGGGCCGAGGGCTTAGAATAACCCCGGATGCTGTGTGGTTGCAGCGATCCGGGGTTACCACGCAGAAGACTGACGAACCTATGGGGTCGCGCGCACCAGAGGCCGGTCGAGGAGACGCTCCATCCATGCCTTCAAGTGCGGTAAGCTGTCGTCGATGGTCGCCTGGTAGCGCTCTTTTCTGACAAAGAACGGAATATAGGTGATATCGGCGAGAGAATAGTCGCCCACGATGTACTGACGGCCCTGCATTTCGTTATTTAATGTCGCGAGGTATTTTTTCAGCTCCTCGGCCGACTTTTCGACTTCATAATCGTGGGCGATTTTGCCACCGGCGTACTGCAGCCGCGTGTTGCAGTAATCAATCCAGATTCTTGCCCGGGAGCGCCGAAGGGGGTCCTTAGGCATGAGCGCTATCTCGGGATATTTTTCTTCGAGGTATTCGTTGACGATTGCGGATTCGTAGATGACCGCTTCGCCATCCACCAGCACGGGAACTTTGCCGTAGGGGTTCAGCTCGAGCAGCTCCTTGGACTTGTTTTTGAGATCACATTCGATGAGCTCGTAGGGAATCTTTTTTTCCGCCAGGACAAGCCTTGTCCTGTGAGCGTAAGGTCAGGGGCCGTAAGAGAATAGCTTCATTGGAAATCACCTCTCCGTTTGATTTGTGCTTGCTTGTACCACCTCGGCCTGGTTATCGCAACTCCTTCCGCATCCCGTGCGATTTCTACTAAGCTACCCCGGCCGGGAAGCCTATTTTGAACGTCGTTCCTTTGCCGGAATGGCTCACGTAATCAACCGTTCCGTTATGCGCCGCGATAATCTGGTTGACGATGGGGAGCCCCAAGCCGCTGCTGAGCGGCTTCGTGCTTCTAAAGGGCTGAAGAGCGTCCAACCCCTTGGGGATGCCCGGACCGGTGTCGGCGATTTCAAGAAAAACCGTCCCCTCCGCGGCATAACCACGGAACGTGAGCATTCCTCCCGAAGGCATGGCTTCAACCGCGTTTTCGCAAATGTTGAGGATCGCCTGTTTTATCTTTTCACGGTCGATCATGACGGGTAATAAGGCGTCCGCGAATTCACGCTTCACCTCGATTGCGCTCGAGTCATAGAGCAGTCTTTCCGAAATCACAACTTCATCGACGAGCTGGAGCAAATCCACCGGTTCGAAATTATACTTCTGGGGCCGGGCGAAACCGCGAAAATCTTGCAATAAATGACCAAGCCGTTTGATTTCATCCGTCGAGGCGACGATCAAAGACTTCATTTCAGAATCCCAAAGACTTTGCTCCTGAGCCTTCATATCGAGCAGCTGCAGGGAGGCCGAGATGCCATTGAGCGAGTTGGCCAACTCATGAACAAAAAACGCCGCCGTGGTTCTCAAAGCCGCAAGCGTTTCGTTGCCGCGGGCTCTCTTCTCCGCATCTCTTTTCGCGCTGACGCCGTAATTGAGCTCTAAAATGTCGCACGGCTTTCCATCGCTATCCCTTCTCAAGGACCAGCGGCTCTCGACGTCGAACTGGCTACCCTCTTTTGCCGTATGGACGACGACGCCATCCCACCGGCCGTTGGTTTCCAGGTTGGTCTTGATCCCTTGAAGAGACACCGGGAATCTGGTCTGGAGCAGCTCGTGACTGATTTTACCCAAGGCTTCTTCCATCGACCAACCGTAGAGCTGGCTCGCCCCGCGATTCCAGAACGCGATGCGCCCGGTGGAAAAATCCCGGATAAAAATCGCATCGTGAGTGAGCTCCAGGAGCTCGGCCTGTCTCTGCTGCGTCTCCACTGCGGCTTCTCTCGCCCGGATCTCCTCCTCCAACCGACTTGTAAGCGCGTTAATCTCGGCCTCTCTGGCCCGAAGCTCCCGCTGGATCTTGTCATGCTCTTCGGATCGCTTCTGCAGTGATTGCACGGCCTCCCGTAACGCTTGATTCACCGGTTGTGCCTCCCTCGCCATCAGAGCCCCCTGTTCATGCCCGCATATCCGCTGCGGTTCGATCGCTTGTTGAGATCCGCGTTATGGCTCATTGGCTGCGATAAATCTTCCGCGCGGTCCGAAAGTGACCGAAGGCTTCGTTTTTTTTGCCGATGGACTCGAACAAAAGACCGAGGTTATAGTGCGCATCGGCGAAAGCGGGATCCAGTCTGACCGCTTGACGATAAGCATCGATGGCCTCCTGGGGCCGCTTGAGGTCTTCCAGCAAAACACCCAGGTTGAAGCGGGGCGCCGGGTCTTCAGGGTCGCTCTCGCCGGCAGCCCGATAGTGCGCCTCGGCTTTTTCCAGCAGCTCGGCATCGTGGTAGAGCCTGCCTAGATTTAGATGCGCGTTGGTCATCCCCGGCTCAAGCTGCAACGCCATATGGTACGCTCGTCGGGCTTCCGCGGTGGAGGTTGATTCCAACTCCACTCCGAGATTAAACCAGTGTTCCGCGCTGAGCTGTTGTTTGACCGGCCTGGACCGCACGCTGGGCAGTTTTAGTTTTTGCACCACGCTGAGGGCGTCAAAATTGAAGAGAAACTGTCCCGAGTCGGGCTGCCAGCGCGCTTTGCCGTCCCAGGCGATGACACGGCGTCCGTCGGCATAGATTCTCAGGCCGGACAGATGCCGGTCGTCGGGAAGCTGCCGCTTGAGAGACAGCAGCATGCGAACGATTCTTTTGGCGGGCACGCGGGAGTCGAGCAGCCCCTTGGCGGTTTTTAGAAATAATAGATCTTGAAAAGTGAACTGGAGCGTTTTTTTTTCGCCCCGGACCGGCGTAAGAAATCCGGCGCGTACGAAAGATCGGATCCGGCTATCGGGAAGATTCAAGATTTTCGCCACCTCGCCGGTGGAGAAAAGCTTCATTTCTTGGCGGACTGAGCCCGTTTCTTGCCTTTTTCAGGCTCCGCGGATTTAGCGCGCACCGCAGGCTTCTTCTCTCTGGTCGCTTGCTTTCCGAGGCTTTCCTTCAGGGCAGCCATCAGATCGATCACCTGGGCGCGCTGAACTTGCGGCTGGGCCACGGCAATTTCCTTGCCTTCGGCCTTGGTGTTTACGAGATCCAGTACGCGCTGGCGGTACTCGTCCTCGTATTGCTCCGGACTGAATTGTTCATTGGATAGCTCTTCGATCAAGCGAAGCGCCAAATTGGTTTCGGCGCCGCTAATCTTAGCCGATTCGCCCTTGGAAATTTCGTCGAAGTTGCGCACCTCGTCGGCGAAATACATGGCGTGGAGCATCAGGCCATTTTGCGCCGAGCGGACCAACACCAGATTTTCTCTGCCGCGCAGGACAAACTTGGCCAGCGCGACTTTGCCGGCCTGGGTCATGGCGTCCGCCAACAGGCGATAGGCTTTCTCGCCGCCCTTGTCTGGACCCAGATAATAGCTCTTCTCAAAGTATACCGGGTCCACTTTCGCAAGCGGAACGAACTCGGATATTTCAATTGCCTTGGAGGCTTCGCCTTCCAGCGCTTCAAGCTCTTCATCCGAGATCTTGACGTACTGATCCTTGGCAAACTCGTAGCCTTTGACCAAGCCGTCGCGCTCCACCACCTCGTTACAGACCGGACAAAAGCGTTGCTGCCGGATTCGATTGCCGCACTTGGCGTGGAGCAAATTAAAGCTCACCGACTGGGAAGAAGCGGCCGGGTAAAGCTTCACCGGGATTGAAACAAGACCGAACGAAATCGTTCCGGAACCGATAGAACGCGGGGGCATAGCCGAGGTCCCTCCTTGAACTTCGGATCGTATCAAATTTGAACCTTACTGGCCAGTGGTTTATGCTTCGCCCAGTGAGCTCCCCCTCCAATCTCGATCTCTACCGCAAGAAGCGCGACCCGGGACGCACCCCCGAGCCCTTCGGCGTCGGTCACAGCGCTTCGGGGTCCCGTTTCGTGATTCAGAAGCATGGCGCTCGCCGGCTACATTACGATTTGCGCCTGGAAATGGATGGCGTTCTTAAAAGCTGGGCGGTGCCGAAAGGACCTTCGGTGCGAGATCACGAGAAGCGGCTGGCGGTCCACGTGGAGGATCATCCGGTCGAATACGCCGATTTCGAGGGAATCATTCCTCCCGATAACTATGGCGCGGGGTCGGTGATCGTCTGGGACCACGGGCAGTACCGCTTGATCAACGCCGGTGACCCGGTGGAACAACTGGAGCGGGGCAAGCTCGAAGTGGAATTTTTCGGTTACAAGATGCGCGGCCTGTGGACCCTCGTGCGCATGTCGAAGCATGACAAGGATTGGCTGTTGCTGAAAAAGACCGACGGCTTTGTTGAAACCGAAGAGCTGGTCGACCGTTATCCGCAATCGGTGATATCCGGACTCACCCTGGAAGAGATGGCCGACCTGCCGGCAAAACTTGCCGCGCTGCGGCAGCGCCTGCAGGAGCTCAAAGCGCCCAAACAAACCGTCGCCGCGCGCCATCAAGGGTTGATGCTGGCGACCTTGCAGGAAAGTCCTTTTTCAGGAGCCGAGTGGATTTTCGAAATCAAATACGATGGCGTGCGGGTGCTCGCGGAGCGTAGCGGCGATACCGTCGAACTTTACGGCCGCAATGGAACCACGATCACCAACCGTTACCCCGAGCTGCGAGACGCGCTCAAACGGCTGCCGGTGGATCGTTTCGTGGTCGACGGCGAGATCGTCGCCCTCGACGAGCACGGTCAGCCGAGCTTCCAGAAGCTGCAGGCGCGCATGCATCTGACCAGCCCCCACGATATTCAACGAGCCATGGCGGTGGCGCCCGTGGAAGGCTTTTTCTTCGATTGCCTGGCGCTCGACGGTTACGATCTCCGCGCGCTGCCGCTGGCGGATCGCAAAGCATGCTTGAAAAGTTTCGTGCCGCTGCTGGGTCAGGCGCGCTACAGCGACCACGTTGCGCAAGCGGGAGAAGCTTTTTTTACCGCCGCATCGGAGCGGCGACTGGAAGGGATCGTCGCTAAAAAAGCCCACAGCCGCTACGTCGCCGGCCGCTCCCGCGATTGGATCAAACTGAAATGCCAGCGGCGCCAGGAATTCGTCATCGGCGGCTACACCGATCCTCAGGGAGGACGAAGCTACTTCGGCGCGCTTCATCTGGGTCTCTATCAAAACCAAAAGCTCGTTTACGTGTCGAAGGTCGGCACCGGTTTCGACGCCAAGACCCTCAAGTCGATCTGGGAGAAAATGCAGCCGTTGACGCGAGCGAAATCGCCCTTCGAGCAAAGAAGCCCCACGGGCCGCGGCCACCACTGGGTCGAGCCCAAGCTGGTTTGCGAGGTGCGTTTCTCGGATTGGACCCACGACGGTGGCATTCGCCATCCGGCGTTTCTGGGATTAAGAACGGACAAGCAGCCCGAAGAATGCCGCAAGGACGAGCCCGCACCGCTAATTCTCGCAGAACTGCCAACCCCCGCGCCGGCAGAGAACGTTCCGGCAAAGCAGGTGAAGTTTAGCAATTTAAAAAAAGTCTTCTGGCCCGACGAAGGCTACACCAAAGGCGACTTGATCGAGTATTACCGCGTCATCGCTCCCTTGCTGCTTCCCTACCTAAAAGATCGTCCGCTGGTTTTGACCCGCTACCCCGACGGCATAGCGGGAAAATCTTTTTTCCAGAAGGATGCCCCCGAGTTTGTGCCGAGCTGGGTGCGCCGGGCGAAGATCTATTCCAAAGATACCGACCGCGACATCGGCTACATCATAGTGAACGATCTGGAAACCCTGCTCTACGTCATCAACATGGGCACCATTCCGCTCCACCTGTGGAGCTCGCGGATCGACTCTCTGGAGCGTCCCGACTGGCTGGTGCTCGATCTGGATCCCAAGGGCGCGCCCTTTGCTCATGTCGTCCAGGTGGCCAGGGCGCTTTACAAAATTCTTACCCAGCTTCGAGTGGAAAGTTATATCAAGACCTCGGGCGCGTCCGGGCTTCATATCCTGGTTCCCCTCGGCGCGCGCTATACCCATGAACAGGCGAAAAATTTTGCTCGGCTGCTGGCGATGCTGGGCACCGAGTCGGTTCCCGATATTTCGACGATCGCCCGACCCATCGCGGCCCGGGGCGGAAAAGTTTATATCGACTTCGGCCAGAACGGTTACGGCGTGACCATCGCGGCGCCTTTTGCGGTCCGGCCGGTGGCCGGCGCGACGGTCTCGTGCCCGCTCAGATGGCGAGAGGTAAACGGGCGCCTGCATCCGTCGCGTTTCACGATCAAGACCGTACCGGTGCGCTTTCGCAAAATGAAAGACCCCATGGCGCCGGTTTTTCGCAAAGCGATCGACCTGGCTTCGGCGCTGCAGCGGGTTGAAAAAATGATCGCGGCCAACAGGATGGGATCGCTGTAATAAAACCGCCCGGTTCGCGCAGACGGCCCGTGACCGACCCAGGGTCTCTTCAAAGTGGTGTTGAGCAGATGAAAATCCCTCTAAATCTCCCTTTACAAAGGGAGACTTTCTACTCCCCCTTTTTTTCAAAGAGGGGAAGGGGGGATTTTTGGACAACCGTGAGTTGTCAATCCAATTCAGTATCAGTGAAACTGACTTTGACGTTGCCCCATAACCGGCCACCTAAACTTGACAAGTCGACTGCCGACGATGTATTCACCGGACGAAATGATCATTTCCGAGGAGGCTCTTCACTCTTCTTGCCTTAACCCTAACAGACCGTTGCAATGGAGGTTGTCATGCACAAGCAACCGCTTTCCGTGATCTGTCTCGCGCTTTTACTTTTCGCTCCGCAGCTCGCCGCTGTCGCCTGGACACAGGCGGATCCTTTCTATAAGGGCAAAACAATTCGCATCATGGTGGGCTCCACGGCGGGTGGCTTCTATGATCGCTGGGCCCGTCTCTTTGCGAGATACATGCCCAAGTATATCCCCGGCCAACCGGAGATCATCGCGCAGAACATGCCGGGCGCCGGGTCGGTGATCGCCGTCAACCATGTTTTCAATGTGGCCAAGCCCGACGGGCTCACCGCCGCGATGCCTTTGAACAGCGTCTACGTCGACCAGCTGGTGGGGCGTAAAGAGGTGCAGTTCGATTTGCGGAAGTTCCACTGGATCGGCTCGCCTGCGGTTGAATCAACCATCATGTATATGAGGGCCGATACTCCCTACAAGTCCATCGCCGACGTCATCAAGGCGAAGGAACCACCCAAGTGCGGCGCCACCGGCACGGCAAGCGCCGATTATATTCTGTCCAGGGTGTTGGAGGAGACCGTGGGGGCCAAGTTTACTACGGTGCTGGGCTATCCCGGCGGCTCTGAGATCGACATAGCGGTGGAAAAGGGCGAGGTGGTTTGCCGCGCTCATAGCACTTCCGCTCACTTCGGGCGAGAACCCTTCGATACGTGGCACAAAAGAGGTTTTGACCGCCATCTCATCCAGACCTCGCGCAAGCGAGATTCGCGGGCAGCCGATGTGCCGACCACTCATGAGATCTTCGAGGAGTTTAAAGTCCCGGCAAACCTACGCCGTGTCGCCAACGTTGTGCTGGCCGCGGGAGATTTCGGCCGCCCCATGATGGTGACGCCTGGTACTCCTGCTGAGAGGGTCAAGATCCTTAGAGACGCGTACGTCAAGACTTTGAACGACCCCGAAGTCCTGGCCGAAACAAAAAAGGCCCGCATGGACGTGGACCCCACATCCGGCGAAGAGCTGGAATCGCTGGTCAAAGAGATCTTCGATTCTCCCCCGGACGTCATCGAGCGGGTAAAGAAAATCCTGGGCAACTGACGCACCGCTCTGGATGAGTCACCCTGAAGGCAAGGCCAGTGTCAAATTATTTCAACGGACTTCGGGAACACCACACTAGTATGGTGTCCCGTTAATTCGTTGAATAACATCTGCATCCATTCCGCTTGAAAAATCTCCCCTTGCCCCTCTTTTCCAAAGAGGGGTTCGCCGCTCCGGAGAAGATTTCCCCCTTTGCAAAGGGGGATCAAGGGGGATTTGAGAGTGAACTTCGGCTCTGTCACACATCGCAATTTTAAACGAACTTCTGGGACAGGACTAGGTAGGTTAAACTTTGCGCTCGGGCTGTTTGGATGAATTGCCAACGGCCCGCTTTGTAGTGCCGCTTAGCCCTGCTCCTTGGACACATAGCCCAAGGCGATGTCGCGGGCTAAGGCCGCGCTGTCGCGCTCTGAAGGTTTACCGTAGCCGCCACCGCCGGCGGTGAGGAAAGTGACCGTCTCTCCGGGGCGCACCAGCAGGCGGCTGAACTTTCCCGGAAGTATTTCTTCCTTGCCGTTGCGTTGAATCAAGGTCTGATTGGTTTGACCGTTTTCGCCACCCAACAAACCCCACGGCGGGCATTGGATTCGATCCGTGTTGCGGCTCAGGTAAAAATCCTCCAGCGGCTTCACTTTGAGCTCGATTCCGACGCCGCCGCGGAATTTGCCCGCGCCCCCGCTGTCGCTGCGCAAGGTATGACACTCGTACAACAAGGGATAATATAACTCTTGCAGTTCTATGGGCGTGTTTTTCACGTCGCCTTGACACATCGACACTGAAGCGGACGCGCCGTCCTCGAAGGGCCGGCCGCCCCATCCACCGCCGATAATGTTCTGGCAGACATAGCCGCCGCCGGTTTTGGGATTCGTGCCGAAGATCGCGTAGCCTCCCATGTCGCCTTTGTGCGCCGCGGGGATCTGCCCTGGCAGCACCGGCGCCAGCGCGCGCAAGATCGTGTCTAGAACCGTCGGCAAAGACAGGCTCCAACCGCCGATGGGCGCAGGCCGCTTGGCGCTGAGCAGCTTGCCGGGGGGAAGAATCACTTTAAGCGCGCGGAAAGAACCCTCGTTCACTTCCCGATGGGGCGACGTGAGCGCCTTGAAAGCCACGCGGGCCGCGGCCATTCCTCCCGAGGAACCGCAGTTAATAAAACCCGGCACCTGATCGGCCACTTCGGAGAAATCAATCGTGAGCTCGTCGTCGTGCACCAACACTCGAACTTTGATGGGAATCGTCTTGGTAAAATCTTTGCCGTCGTCATCGAGAAACGACGCTGCTTCGTAAACCCCGTCGGGAATCCCCCGCACGGATTGGCGCACGAGTTTGTCGGTCTGGTTCCAGATGACTTCCACCGCTTCCTCGAACACCGCCCCGCCATACCTGCGACAGATTTGCTCCAGCCGTTCTTCCCCGGTGCGGCAGCAGGCGATCTGTGCCCGCAGATCGCCGAAGGACGACTCGGGGAAACGGATGTTGTCTTCGATCAATCGCAACACTTCAGTATTCGGTTTGCCTGCCGCATAAATCTTCACCGAGCGAATTTGCAGCCCTTCCTCGTACACGTCCCGCGTCATGCTCGATCCGAAACCGGTACTGCCCCCACCGACGTCGATCCAGTGAGCCCGCACCGCCAGGAAGCAAACGAGCTTGCCGTCCCAGAAAAACGGTGTGTAGACCGCCATATTGTTGAGATGCTGCCCGCAAATCTCCGGGTGATTCACCAAAAAGACGTCGCCGGGATGAACGTTCTCTCGCCCGTAGACTTCCACGCCGTCCTGTACTGCGACACCGAGATCGGCGAGAAAAATCGGCAAGGCGCCTTCGTTTTGCGACATCGTCCGGCCTTCATGATCGACGATGGCGACACAATAGTCCTGCACCTCATAGATCATCATGTTGTAGGCGGTTTTTTTCAGTACCGCCGACATCTCGTTGGCGGCCGCTTTCAGGGCGCAGCGAATGATTTCGACGGTGATGGGATCGACGGCCACAATCATACCCTCAACAATGGTCAAACCTATTCAGCGGCAGCACTCGAGCCAATTATCAACCCTAACTCGGAATACCTCCCGCAAAGGCGCAAAGGCCGCAAAGGTCGGAGAAAAAACGTGAAAATCATTCGTAAGAATATTTATCTTTCCCCTTCGAACTTGGCGCCTTTGCGC